>JAJDNR010000060.1 GCA_022340565.1 Desulfofustis sp. | reverse complement strand
GACGTGACCTTTGTCGACACCCCCGGTCATGCCGCTTTTACGGAGATGCGTTCCCGCGGTGCCCAGATCACCGACCTGGTCATTCTGGTGGTCGCCGCCGACGACGGCGTCATGGAGCAGACCCGGGAGGCGATCAACCATGCCCGGGCCGCCAATGTGCCGATTCTCGTCGCGGTGAACAAGATCGACAAGGACAACGCCGATCCGGACCGGGTCAAGCGCGAACTGGCCGATCTGGGGTTGATTCCCGAGGGCTGGGGGGGACAGACGATATTTTGTGAAATATCGGCCAAACAGAACATCGGAATCGACGAGCTCATGGAAAACATTCAGCTCATGGCGGAAATGCTCGAGCTCAAGGCCGATCCCGAGCGCAAGGCCAAAGGTCGGGTCGTGGAGGCCCGTCTCGACAAGGGACGCGGCGCGGTCGCAACGGTACTGGTTCAGGAAGGAACCCTGAAAAACGGGGACAACTTCGTGGTCGGCCAGTTCAGCGGCAAGGTCCGTGCAATGTTCGACGACAAAGGCCGCAAGATCAGGCAGGCCGGTCCGTCCGAACCGGTGGAGGTCCAGGGGCTCTCTGGGGTGCCGCAGGCGGGTGACGAATTCATTGTCGTAACCGACGACAAGATGGCCAAAAACGTCAGTCAGGCGCGGACCATGCGGCAGCGTGAATCAGAGCTTGCCGCCGGCAGCAAGATTTCTCTGGATCGGCTGTTCGAGAAGATGAGCGAAGGCGAGGTCCAGGAACTGCGGGTGATCATCCGTGCCGACGTTCAGGGTACCCTTGAAGCATTTGCCAAGGCGGCGGAGGATCTCTCCACCGACGAGATCAAGGTGCGGGTGCTTCATGAGGGATCCGGTACCATATCGGAATCGGATATCCTGCTCGCCTCGGCATCGGATGCGATCGTCATCGGGTTCAATGTCAGACCGACGGTTAAAATCAAGGAACTGGCGGCCAAGGAAAATGTCGACGTGCGTTCCTATGACGTCATCTATCACGCTCTCGACGATATCCGCAAGGCGATGATCGGGATGCTTGACCCGACCTTCGAGGAGGAAGTTATCGGTACCGCCGAGATTCGCGAGACCTTCAACGTACCCAAGGTCGGCCGCATTGCCGGGTGCTTTATCACCGACGGCGTTATCAGGCGCAATTCCAGGGTCAGGGTGCTGCGCGAAGGGGTCGTCGTCTATACCGGTAAGATAAGTTCGCTTAGACGGTTCCAGGATGATGCAAGGGAAGTGGTTTCCGGATACGAGTGCGGAATCGGTGTCGAGAATTACAACGACATCAAGGTCGGCGACCACCTCGAGGCATTCGTGATGCAGCAGGTGGAATCAACCCTTGAGTAACGGGAAAGAACGGCAATGGCAACGCACTGGCATCCGAAACAGGAGCTCGAGTCGCTCGGCGGCCACCGCTCGCAGCCCCCGAAGCGGGCTTCGCGGGTGGCGGATGTAATCAAGAAGGAGCTGTCCCTGCTGCTGGTGCAGCGGGTGCGCGACCCGTTTCTGCGTGACATCAGCATCAGCCGGGTTACGCTCTCCGATGACCTTCGCCATGCAAAAATATATTACACGGTGTTTCAGCCCGAGGGCAAACTGGCGCAGGTGGAAAAAAGCCTCGCCAAAGCAGCCGGCTTCATGCGCAGCCATCTCGCCAGAACGTTGAATCTGAGGTTTACCCCGGAACTGCGTTTCTGGTATGATGAAGAACTGGTAGAGGTCGAAAGGATCGAAAGGCTGCTCGATGATATCGCCAGGAAACGAGATGAGCGGGAGCAGAATTCCTGAAGAGATACTCGACGTGATCCGCGCGGCGGAGAATTTCGTCGTCGTGACCCATGTGCAGCCGGATGGCGATGCGGTGGGATCGCTGCTGGCGATGAGTGAAATGCTCAAAGACATGGGCAAGCGGGTATTTGCATTCCTCGATGAGCCGATTTCACATCTTTACGATTTCATGCCCGGCTGCGGCAGGCTGAATTCAGATGCTGAGGAGATGAGCCGCTTTATCGCCGAGTCGGGAACCGATATCTGCGTTATTGCCCTTGACTGCGGGGAAGCGGACCGGATCGGCAGGCACAGGGAATTGCTGATGGCGGTATCGCCGTTCGTGGTCATCGACCACCACCTGTCCCACCTGAACTTCGGCGATCACCGCTGGGTCGATCCCCGATCCAGTTCCACCGGTGAGATGGTGTACGAGATTATCGAGGCGCTGTCGCAGACTCCCAGCTACGACTGCGCGTTCTCACTTTATGTGGCGATCTGCACCGATACCGGATCGTTCCGTTACGAGTGTACCGGTCCGCGTACCTTCGAGATTGCAGGCAAGCTCGTCGAACTCGGGGTCAGGCCCAACCACGTCGCCGGTCTTCTCTACGAAAATTACAGCCCCCAGCGGCTCAAACTCATGCAGATGGTGCTCGGCACTCTGGAACTATGCGAAGACGGTCAGATCGCCTGCATCCACGTGACCAGGGACATGTTCGATGAGAGCGGCGCGAAGGTGCAGGATATCGAGGGGTTCATCGAATATGCTCGCTCCATCAGCTCGGTGAAGGTTGCCGTTTTTATCAAGCAGACCTGGTACAACATGGTATCGGCAAGTCTCCGGGCGAAGGGGGGGTGCAACGTTGCCGATATCGCCAAGCAATTCGGCGGTGGCGGTCATCGCAACGCATCGGGCTGTAAATTCCCCGGGGGCACCATCGAATCGGTCAGGCAGCAGATCCTGCCCGCGGTCATCGACGCAATTGCCTCCGGGGGCGATCGAAATTCCTGTTGAACCCCCGTTTCTCTGATCTGTAATGAATATCGACCATGATCCCGGGGTGATCCTCGTCGACAAGCCAGCCGGCAAGACCTCGTTTGCGATGGTCCGGGCTGTGCGCAAGGCATGCGGCATTAAGAAAGTGGGTCACGCAGGCACCCTGGACCCGTTCGCGACAGGTCTGCTGGTGATCTGCATCGGACGGCCCGCCACACGGCTGATCGGCGGGCTGATGGAGGGCAGCAAGGAATATCTCGCAACGGTGGTGCTCGGCAAGGTTTCCACGACCCACGACCCGGAAGGACACATTTCCGATGGCGAGCCGGCGGACAGCATAGACGATGATCTGATCGAGTCGGTAATGGCGCGGTTCAGGGGAGAAATTCTGCAGACTCCTCCGCACTACTCCGCCGTCAAGTACAAGGGCAAACCGCTGTATCATTATGCAAGAAAAGGGGTGCACGTGGAAAAAGAACCCCGGGCGGTCACCATCCAGACGCTCGAGTGGGGGCGAAGCCGGTCTGTCGGAGAGGTTCGAACGGCGGCTCTCGATCTGCGCATCGTCTGCAGCAAGGGCACTTATATCAGGAGCCTGGCCGCTGACATGGGCAGGGCGCTGGGCTGTGGCGCCTATCTGGATTCGCTGCGCAGAACCGTAAGCGGTTTTTTCACGGTGTCGGAAGCCATACCAGGGAGCGAATTCTATGGGAAGAGAGCGGCGGAACTGGTGCGCGAGAACGTGATCCCTCTGGAAAAAGTACAGAATTTATTGCAATTATCGAAATAAATATCTATTATATGCTGTTCATGCCGATTCGTTCATTCATGAAAGCCGGCAACATATTGAGATTGTTGATTACACATCGAATGTTTGTGTATATTGTCATGAAATAAAATCAGCGAGCAGGTAAGAGAATACAGGAGGTTTGCAGTGGCACAGTCTGCAGTGAGAAAAAACGAGATAATCGAGAAGTTTAAGACCCATGATTCCGACACCGGTTCATCGGAGGTGCAGATTGCCCTTCTGACCGACAGGATCGAATACCTTACCGAGCACTTCAAGACCCATCAGAAAGATCATCATTCCCGCCAGGGACTGCTGAAGCTGGTCGGCCAGCGCCGGAGCCTGCTCGATTACCTCAAGAAAAAAGACATCAAGAAATACAGGGCCCTGATCAAAGAGCTGGGTATACGTAAGTAAATCTGCCTGACAGACACCATGTCTTGTGCAGATCAGAACAGGTCAGTCACTTCGGCTGCTTCTCTTATCTCAGGTTCTTCAGAACGTTTCTTCTTCCGGACGGCGGACCGGCTCCAGCATTATCGCCGGGCCGTCCGGTTTCACTCATTTCCCACCGCTACAACACGACGATGAGGATACGCTGTTCTGCAATAGGGCGGAATGGTAAGACATGATTAGATAGCACGATTCTAATTCGAAGGTAAAAGCCGCTGGTGGAAAAACAGGTTGGCGGCAAAGAGTGCGGCCGAATAGGCGGTGCGCACGTGGAGACATTATGATTAATACGGTTGAGACAACCATCGGTGCGAATACTATTTCCATCGAAACGGGAAAACTTGCAAAACAGGCATCAGGATCGGTTCTGGTAAGAAGCGGTGAAACCATGGTGCTGGTAACGGCAGTTGCGGAGAAGGAGAACAAACCCGAGATGGGATTTCTTCCATTGACGATCGAGTACCAGGAAAAAATGGCCTCGGTCGGTCGAATCCCCGGCAACTATTTCAGACGTGAAATCGGCAGGCCCAGCGAACATGAGGTGCTGACCTGCAGACTCATCGACCGGCCCATGCGGCCGCTGTTTGCCGACGGTTATTCTGCGGAAACCCAAGTCATCGCGTCGGTCCTGTCGGCGGATCAGGAAAACGATCCGGATATGCTGGCGCTGACCGGTGCCAGCTGCGCACTGACGTTGTCCGATATCCCATTCGGGGGTCCGGTCGCAGGTGGACGGGTCGGATACCTCGACGGCGAGTACATCATGAACCCGACCATCAGGCAGCTCGAAAAGTCGGCGATGGACATTGTCGTCGCCTGTACCGAGCGGGCAGTTGTGATGGTCGAAGGCCAGGCGAATATGCTCAGCGAAGACGTGGTGCTCAACGCGATCTTTTTCGCCTTCGATAATCTGCAGCCGCTGATCCAGATCCAGAAGGATCTGCAGGCCGTATGCGGCAAGCAAAAGCGGGTCATGGCGCAGCCGGAGATCGATGAAGAACTGTATGGCAAAGTTGTCGCAGCGGCTCGATCCGATATGGCCGCGGTCATTTCTACTGCTGACAAACTCGAGCGGGGCAGCCGATACGACGCATTGAAAGTGAAGGTAAACGAGGTGCTTGATCCCGACGGCGAACGAGCCGGCGAGATCGGCGAGCTGCTTTCCAAGTATCGGAAAACGGCGATGCGCGAAAAAATCGTCAACGAGTCGCAGCGCATCGACGGGCGGGCACTCGACCAGGTTCGGCCGATCAGCTGTGAGGCCGGCTATCTGCCGAGGACTCACGGCTCGGCGCTGTTTACTCGAGGTGAAACCCAGGCCCTGGTCATTGCCACGCTCGGCAGCGAGCGCGACCAGCAGCGGGTCGAGACGCTGATGGGTGAGGAGAACAAACGTTTCATGCTGCACTATAATTTCCCGCCTTTCTGTGTCGGCGAGGTTCGCAGGCTGACCGGCCCGTCGCGGCGTGACATCGGTCACGGCACCCTGGCGAGGCGCGGTGTCGAAGTGGTGCTGCCCGAAGGTTCGGAGTTCCCGTATTCGATCAGGGTGGTGTCGGAGGTCCTCGAGTCCAACGGTTCATCGTCGATGGCAACGGTGTGCGGTTCGAGCATGGCGCTGATGGACGCCGGGGTACCGATTACCGCCCCGGTATCAGGCATCGCGATGGGGCTGATCAAGGAAGGCGACAAGGTCGTGATCCTCTCAGACATCCTCGGAGACGAAGACCATCTCGGCGATATGGACTTCAAGGTCGTCGGAACCGCGGCAGGGGTCACCTCGCTGCAGATGGATATCAAGATCGACGGTGTCGATCGCGAGATCATGGGCAAGGCCCTCGCCCAGGCCAGAGCAGGCAGGCTCCATATCCTCTCGGAAATGGATAAGGGTATTTCCCAGGCCCGCGCGGAAATTTCAGCCTATGCGCCGAAATATCATACCCATCAGATCAACCCTGACAAGATCCGCGACATCATTGGCCCCGGCGGCAAGGTGATCAAGGAGCTGTCGTCAGAATACGATGCCAAGATCGAGGTCGAGGACAGCGGATTGATCAAGATCTTTACGGCCAACGGCACCAATTTCGACGAACTCATGAAGGAGATCAAACGCATCACTGCAGAGCCGGAAGTCGGTGCGGTGTACAAGGGGGTCGTAAAAACCATCAAGGATTTTGGAGCGTTCGTGGAGATCATGCCGGGAACCGACGGACTGGTCCACATTTCCGAACTCGACAGGAAACGGGTGAACAAGGTGACCGATATTGTCAAAGAGGGCGATGAACTGGAGGTCAAGGTTCTCGAAATCGACAGCCGCGGGCGTATCCGGCTCAGCCGTAAGGCACTGTTGAAGGATTGATCCCATCCTGACTGAGAGTAAAGCCGGCTGCCGCCACAGTCGGCTTTTTTGTTGGCTGATTCCATGACCCCGCCGACCGTGACTATCAAGCTCAAGTGGCTCGACCCCGAACGGACCTCAGATCTGGCGCTGCCGTCCTATGAGACCGAAGGCTCTTCGGGATTGGATGTGTGTGCCGCGGTTGAGGACGAGCTGGTGATCGGGCCAGGCCAACGGGTGCTGGTCCCGACCGGCTTCGCGGTTGCGGTGCCGCAGGGCTGCGAGATACAGGTGCGTCCGCGCAGCGGCCTGGCGGTCCGGCACGGTTTGAGCCTGCCCAACACCCCGGGCACCATCGACGCCGATTACCGCGGAGAGGTCAAGATCGCGCTGATCAATTTCGGCAGTGAGCCGGTCTCCATCAGGCGCGGGGATCGGATCGCCCAGCTTGTCGTGGCGCCGGTGATCCGGGCCGCAGTCGAGGTGGCGACGGAACTCGATCGGACCCGGCGCGGCAGCGGCGGGTTCGGCCACACCGGGATGTGAGTATGAGATTCTCGGTGCTTGGCAGTGGCAGCAAGGGAAACTCTATCTTCATTGAAAGCGGTGATACCGCCATCCTGATCGATGCGGGATTTTCCGGCAAGGAAATCGCGGCCAGGCTGGCCCTGATCGGGCGTCATATCTCGTGCCTCAAGGCAGTGTTCGTAACCCACGAGCACCATGATCACATTCACGGAGTCGGCGTCATGTCACGGCGCTGCCGTATACCGGTATTCGCCAACGAAGGCACCTATCGCGGTGCCGGCACGGCGCTTGCCAAACTTCATAAGCGAGGGGAGTTCGAGACCGGCGACCGGACCGAACTCAACGGCCTGGAAATTCATTCATTCGCCATTTCTCACGATACTGCCGACCCGGTGGGGTTCGTGGTCAGCGACGGCAGGGAGCGTCTCGGTGTGTGCACCGACACCGGCATCGGTTCACGCTTGATCAGCCGTCGTCTCTCTAACTGCAGCGGACTGGTACTGGAGTTCAACCATGACCCGGACATGCTTAAAAACGGCCCGTATCCACAGGCCCTGAAGCAGCGGGTGAAATCCTCGCAGGGACATCTCTCCAACGGCGACGGAGCAGACCTGCTTGAATCCGTCATCCACGACCAGCTGAGGTGCGTGGTGCTGGCCCATCTCAGCGAGACCAACAACCTGCCGGAAATTGCCTACCGGGAAGCGGAACGGGTCGTGCTCGACAAGCTGGATTTGTCCTCGCTGTCCGTCTCCGAACAGCAGATTCCGACGCCGCTCTACGATCTGAACTCCAGCTAGCTTCGTTCAGGCGGGAATAAGTTTCAAACTTTCCTCTGCAGGGGCAGGATCACCGCCCCGAATATACCACCTGCTGAATCCGATCCCCCGTGACGACCGCACCGCCAGCGAGTCAAGAGCTCTTGCTCTGATCTTGACGATGTTTGCAACGCTGGAACCGGCTGTTATGGCAGAATCGGTATACCGTCATTGAGTTCCCGGAGTTTTTCACGGTTTTCGGCGATTCTGGCCTTCAGCTCCTCGAGTTTTCTGATTTTACGCTCCTCGTATACCCCTTTGATCGATCGTATTCCGTCTTTGTCTTCGAGAAGCGCGATGTTGCCATCGGCATCGGTGATATAGACCGCGAGCAGGTCCGTGCGCTCATAACCCCGCTTAACCTCCTCGACGTAGTTGTCCAGCACGTATACTTCGAGCTCCTCGAGCGCTGCCGTGGGGTTCTTCACAAACAGCAGTACCATGTGGTTTTCGCCGGTCTGTCTGATCTTCACATAGGCCAGCCGCAGGTGTTCCTTGGTAATGCCGAGGTGTACGAGCATCACCCACTTGACGATCGCAATATCCTCGCAGTCGCCGCCGAAGGTGGCGATGGTTTCGATCGGCGCGGCCCAGTAATCGGCCTTTTGCCACTGCGTGGCATCACTGATCCAGGGCAGCCGGTTGAGGGTCTTATTTACCAGGACCACCTTCTCCATGTCCGACAGATCCTGGTTGTCCCGAATCATGTCATGAAGAAAGCGGAGCCGTTTTTCAGCATCGGCGCCGTATTCCTGAGCGACATACTCGAATACCTTTTCGGACCAGGGCTGGAAGTCGCACCAGCCGAGGCTCCCACCCAGCAACATGAAAACAGCTATGGTAACTATCAGAAAACCGCGGTTCATGGTTGACTCCAATCAGTATAGACATCCTGGTGGTCGGGATTGTGCCGAAAAAAAAGGCTGAGCGCTCAAGTCAACAGTTTGAATGATGGCTGATCAAGTCAAGGCTCTGTATCATCGATCATCGGATCATGCGCAGAGATCGACGCAGTGGTTGAATAAAAACCTTTCTGCGATGTTCGACGATTGCCGGGTGCCACATTGTTCCCTTGATTGTTCTGACTCATTCCATAAATTTTACCTGAGAACAGCTTGAAATAAGATAAAGCCAAACTTGTTGAGAAACGGGGACGGAAAGCCACGGGTCTTGCGAGACAGCCGGGTTGCCTTGCTGAAGGCAATTCGGTTTATTTTTGGTGATGGTCTGTTACCTGAAGCAGAAGTTCTGATCATTGATCGAATGGCAAGAGCAGAACATGATCCCTGGAATCGGAACCATATCCAAGTTGATCGGCAGGTTTGATGATCATCCCACCGGAATGTTGAGAGCGTGTCGGTGCCACGGAATTGCCCGTGAGCAACGATGGATATCTGGTTAGTGCCGGTGGACAGAAACAGGGGAGGACAGGCTATGTATATTAAACAATCGGAACTGCTGTGGGGGCTGGACAACAATTTTATCAGGGCATTCATAGAGTCTGGAATGAAGAAAACCTACCCTGAGGGCTATAAGCTGTTCAGTGTGGGCGATCCGGCTGATTTCTTCTACATCCTGATGAAAGGAAGTATTCGGCTGAGCGTCGGCGAGCGGGACAGGACGACCTATATCGTTGAACATGGCGGCGAGACTTTCGGATGGTCGGGACTGGTCGGTATGCCGAAATATTCCGCCTCTGCGGAATGCAGGAAGGAATCCATGGTCATGGTCTTTGCCAGAGAGTTTGTTCAGAGTGTCTGTGATGCCGATCCTGAAAATGGTATGAGGTTTTACCGGAGGCTGGCGCGGATGCTTGGCAACCGGCTTATTTACAGCTATAACCTCGAAATTGACGGAGTGACCGATGGCTTGCAATACACCTATGAAACCTCGGAACATTTAGAATCCCAACAGACGCTGTAGAGACAATCTTAACCGGAGGGTGGGATGGACGCGCACGCTCACCCTCGTTTCTGATCGTTTACAGAAATCCAAGACGGCGCTGCAGTCCTTGCCGGGACCTGTTGAAGCGCGATACATCAGAGCACGTCCCGCAATATATCATGCAAACATCACGTGGCCTTTGAATTTAAAGCCGCCACGGTGTATCTTAGTGTCAAGACTGCCCTGAAAAATGTTTTTTTGCCCGAACTCCGCGGTACGTATGGGCATTTTTTCATCGACATAGCACCTGAATGGCTGAGAAAGAATTTTCATGCGTGCCTTGATTTTTATTACCAAAATCCTGATTTTTCAAGGTAGTCTAAAGGTAATATTTCAGATTGCCTGAGGAGTGGCCCACACCACTCCTTCTGTCGCACACCGGGTCGCAAACGCCAGATCTGGCGTCCATGGTGATGACGATCCCTTCGTCACCGCTGCGATGACCGCACATCGTTGTCAAGAGAGATTTGCAACAACAACCATCGGTATGGAGGAGAACATGGCAGTCAAAATCATGATCAAGAGAAAGTTCAAAGAGGAAGCCCTCAAAGACGCCGAGGCAATGCTGATGAAAGCCCGCACGAACGCCATGGGGCACAAGGGGTACATCTCCACCGAGACCTTGGTGAACTTCGAAGACCCACAGTCGGTCATCATCATCTCCATGTGGCAGAGCAAGGAGGATTGGGACAATTATCGATACAGCGGTGCCCGGCAGGAGCACGAACAGAAGTACCGGGATCTTTTTGAAGGCACCACGCAATACGAAATATTCAAGCTTGGAATGTAGCGGCTGTATCGGGCGATTTCCCAATCGGTGCGCCTGCATGCTCCAAACGCTGAAGATTCTCCGACGATCATTCTACGGTCCGGAAAAGCAGGACAGACGCTTGCACTGCCCTGAATCAACATAAAGGAGGCAGCTTGTGAAAACCAGAGATATTCTTGCCCAGAAGGGGACGGACATCTTCAAAGTGAAGGAAACGCTCCTACTCATCGATGTCGTGTCAATGTTCGTCAACCACCGCGTCGGTTCGCTGATCGTTGTCAACGACCATGACGAGGTAATCGGCATCGTCGCCCACAACGATGTTCTCAAGGCCATTCATCACCATCCCGAATATATCACCACGGTTACGGTGAGCGAGGTCATGAGCCGGGACGTTATCGTCGTGACCCCCGAAGATGACGTCGATCAACTGATGACCATCATGACCGAAAACCGCATCCGCCACCTCCCGGTAATCGAACGGGGCGAGTTTGTCGGCATCGTGTCGATCGGCGATGTGGTCAAGGCCAAGACCACCATCCACGACGTGCAGATCAAACACCTCAACGATTATATCGAAGGCAGATATCCCGGCTGATTCATGCCGTGACCACGTTTAGGGGGCGCAATTGAAGCTTAATTGCGTCTTCCGGCAGGCTGGATTGACCGTGCCTGCCCGCCCATCTATTTTATCTCACCACGAGCACGGAGCAGGGGGCGGTCTGCAGAACCCTGTTGGTAACGCTGCCGATGATCAGGTTTGCCAAATTGGTGTGACCTCTGCACCCCATCACGATGAGGCCGCATTTTTCAGCTGCCGCGATGTTGGAGATTGCCGCTCCGGCAGGTTCTTCCATAATACGGCTGTCAACACCGATTCCCGCGGCTTCTATTGCCTGAAGAAACGGTCTGACCAGTTTTTCCGCATCGCTTATGATTTGAGACATTTCATCTTCCCGATAGGCATGCTCCATGATCGCGGAAAATTTTCGGTGGCAATGCACCAGGATGATCCCGCCATCGAGAACTTTGGCGAGCTCGACCGCCTTGTTCACGATCTGCGAAGAGTATTCCGAGCCGTCGATGGCAGTGAGAATTTTCAGTTTTTCCATCGGACCACCTCCCGGGTGACGACAGCAGAATGAAGGCCCTCTCTTTCATTATACAAGCATCGACTGATAGGGATCAAGAACCCGCTCCGAGGATCTTTCTGCCGGGGAAACGGCTGAGGGATCTCAGCCGGCTTGGTCCGGGAAGGCGCCACCAAGAATATCGCATGTAACTGTCTGCAGGGTCATGTAATATGGTGATCAGAGCGCCTGTGACCTGCGCCACAGAACCCAGTCGATCACTCGATCATCCGGCTGACCAGAGGTCATAAAATTGTTTTCATGTCCAGAGGTCTTATTGTGTACTGATGGCTAAAAAAAGCAAATGAACGAATGTGAATGACGGCGGGAGCAATGATCTGAAAACCCATGCCTGTTCGCGGGAAACGCTTCACGGTGATTTGAGCCGGCGGGAATTGGGATGTGTCTGCTACGTTTATGAGGGGGATGGGAATCGGGTATGTCGGTAATAACTGTTTCTAGACAATTTGGCGCCGGGGGTAAGACCCTGGGGAGCCTGGTTGCCGAACGTTTGGGCTACACCCTTGTCGATGAAGAAATTGTCGAGTTGGTGGCCAAGGAAGCCAACGTGTCTCCTGACTGGGTTGACGCCATTGCCAATGAAACGGGCAGCGAGAAACTCTTGGAAAGGCTGCTGTTTAAATTCGGGCCATTCCGCAAAGGCTACGTGAATGTCTCACTGGAGACAAACCCGGGATATTTCGACGGCCATCTCTATCTCTCGCTGCTGCATAAGATCATTCCCCAGATTGCTGAGCAGGACAACGTTGTAATCCTCGGCCGCGGGTGCCAGTATATCCTTGCAGATCATCCTGACACCTATCATTTTCTGTTGATCGCCGACCTGGAGCATCGCATCGATTTTGTCATGGAACACTACAACCTCGACCGCAAGCAGGCCCAGGCCGTCGTCGACAAACAGAGCGCGCGCAGGCTGAACCTCTACCGGTACTTCGATCGTACCGACTACGATCAACCCGTCCACTACAACATGGTCTTCAATATGAACAGGGTAACCATGGAGCAGGCGGTGCAGACGGTCTGCCTGCTGGTTGCCGGTTAGTCCTGCTGTTTCAGCCTATCATTCCCGGGGATATATCGCCTCTCTTTCCCCACATGGTCGGCCGTGCCTGCCTGGCGCTTAATACGGGCATGATTATAGTTTATTTGTGTCGACGGGCGGTTGCCTGTGCCTGAAGACTGGATTTTGCTCGACAAGGAGGACATATGCGCTTCTCTCCTGTCAATTCCCGCCCCCTCTGGGCATCAATATCGGGCATCGTTGCCGTTGGTTTTTTTATTGCTGCTGTTCCCAGCCTTGCTTCAGGACCTGAATACCGAAACGAGGCGCTGGTTCTCACTGTAGACGGAACAATCAACCCCGCCGTCTCTGACTACATCAGAAAAGGGCTGCAGCAGGCAACCGAGCGGGCAGCCGGTTTGGTCGTCATCCGGATGAACACTCCCGGCGGACTTGATACCTCCATGAGGGACATCATTCAGGAAATCCTCTCCTCGCCGATTGGCGTTGTGACCTATGTGTGGCCGGACGGAGCAAGGGCTGCCAGCGCCGGGACCTATATTCTCTATGCCAGCCACCTTGCCGCTATGGCTCCGGCGACCAACCTCGGTGCCGCCACGCCGATCCAGATCGGAGGCATGGGGGGCGGGCAGGACAAGGAAAAGCCGGACCCGGAGGATACCGGGGACAAGAGATCAACCCTTGAACGAAAGATCATCAACGATGCGAGCGCCTACATAAAAGCGCTTGCCGACAAAAACCAGCGCAACGGGGACTGGGCGGTGCAGGCGGTTCAGGAGGCGGTCAGCCTGACCGCCCGCGAGGCGCTCGAACTGAACGTGATCAATATCGTTGCCGATGATCTGGAGGATCTGCTGAACCAGCTTGATGGTCGCCCGATCATGGTCACGGGTGAATCAGTGCTTTTGAAAACCTCTGCGGCACATGTCGAATTCTTCGAGCAAAGCTGGCGTTACAAACTGCTCGGTGTCATCAGTGACCCCACGATTGCCTACGTGCTCCTGCTGCTCGGCTTTTACGGGCTTATTTACGAACTGGCCAATCCGGGCTTTCTCCTGCCGGGAGTGGCCGGCGCCATCTCGCTGATGCTGGCGTTGTACGCGCTTCAACTGCTTCCTGTCAATTACAGCGGCCTGGCTTTGATGTTGCTCGGCATCGGCTTTCTCATCGGCGAGGCATTCATGCCGAGCTTCGGTACACTTGGCATTGGCGGAATCATCGCTTTTGCAGTCGGATCCCTGATTCTCATCGACGATCGAACGCTGCGCGTGGCGCTGCCCACGATCATCGGAACGACGGCGTTATCGGCGTTCTTTATTGTTGTCCTGATGAGCCGCGTGGCGATGATGAGACGTAAGCGCATCCACACCGGTATCGAGGCAATGGTCGGTACGTTCGGCGAGGCCCGTTCCGACTTCGAGGGGTCGGGCCAGGTCTGGGTCAATGGCGAGTCCTGGAGCGCCCACAGTCGTGTCCCTGTTAAAAGGGGAGAACAAGTTAGAATTATTTCGATTTCCGGCCTGGAACTCATTGTAGAACCGCATAAGGAGGGCTCCTGAAATGATATCTCCCGGTACCATGACCTTTGAGCTGCTGAGTTATTTTATCCCGTTTCTGCTGCTGGTTGGTCTGGTGGCATCGTCATTGAAAATTGTCGCCGAGTACGAACGTCTTGTGGTGCTGTTCCTGGGTCGTTTCCAGGCGGTCAAGCAGCCGGGGCTGAGGATCGTGGTTCCCGGCATCCAGCGAGCCTTTCGCGTGGACCTGCGGGTTATAACCATGGATATCCCCCCTCAGGATGTGATTTCACATGACAATGTGACGGTCCGGGTGAATGCCGTACTCTACTTCAGGGTTGTCGATCCCGAAAAAGCTATCATTCAGGTTGAAAACTACAACGCCGCAATTAATCAGCTGGCCCAGACGACACTGCGTTCGGTGCTGGGGCAGCATGACCTGGATGAAATGCTGGCCGACCGTGAAAAGCTCAACGACAACATCCAGGAGATTATCGACAAGAGAGCGGACGCCTGGGGAATAAAAGTGATCAACGTGGAAATCAAGCACATCGATCTGAACGATTCGATGATCAGGGCGATTGCCAGGCAGGCGGAAGCGGAGAGAGAGCGAAGGGCAAAGATAATCCATGCGGAAGGCGAATTTCAGGCATCTGAGAAGCTGCTCTCGGCCGCCAATATCATATCGCAAAACAGCCAGGCTCTGCAGCTCAGATATCTCCAGACCTTAAACGACATAGCCACCAACAAGACTTCGAACACCATCGTTTTCCCGCTGCCGCTGGAATTTATCAGAGCCATGGTTCCGCCTGCCCGAGAAACCAAGGATGGCTCCGAGAACGAGAAAATGGTGTCTCCATGAAATCGGCAGTCCGGCAGGCAGCGCTCGTATGATACGCCTGACACCTCACAACAGCGGTCCAAGCATAGCGATGGTATTGTGCCACAGTCGGCGCTGCCAGTTCCACTGCTTCACCATATCCGCGGTTACTGCTGTTGAGTTGTTCAGGTATTCCTGTTGCCGTTGCCTCATCTCGGCCGTCATTGACGGGTCGTAAAAGAGGATGTTGTTTTCGTAATTGAGATCAAAACTGCGGCGGTCCATGTTTGCTGAACCTATCAGGGTTATCTCTCCGTCAAGGGTGAGCGATTTGGTGTGCAGGAGACCACCCTGGTACTCGAATATGCTGACACCGGAAGCGAGCAGATCATGGTAATAGCTGCGGCTCGCCGCACCGACGATCCAGGAGTCGTTGCGAGCCGGGAATATGATCGTGGTATCGACACCTCGCCGGGCACAGGCACAGAGCGCTGACTGCATGGACTCGTCGGGAACGTAGTAGGGGGTTGAGATTATCAACTCGCGGCGGGCACCATACATGAGCGACTCAAATACCTCGGGCATCGCCGAGAAACGAACCGTCGGCCCGGTGCCGATCACCTGTGCCGTCATTCCACACTGTAACGGCGGCCGGGGTTGCCTGAGCAGAACACTGATATCTTCGCCTGCCTCAGCTTGCCAATCGCTGGCAAACAGGTACTGGTTCTGGCGTGCTATCGGTCCTTCGAAGCGCATCATGGCGTCCACCCAGGGGGCGTACTTGGCCTTGACAAGAAATTCCGGATCGGCGCAGTTCTGGCTGCCGCAATAGGTGATTTGATTGTCGATCACCACAATTTTGCGATGATTGCGTAGATCTATCCGTCCCTTGAGCGGGCGCAGCAGCGGATTTCCTATGGGCAGGGCGCTGGCCAGATGAACGCCGGCCTCACGCATGGCCTGCCAGTGAGTTGAGGAGATCATGTTCCGCGAGCCCAGATCATCGGCGATGGCCCGGCAGGTGACGCCCCTGGCGGCAGCCCGTTTTAGGGCTTCTACGATCCTGCAGCCATTGTTGTCCGCCAGCCATATGTAGAAGATCAAGTGGACGGTTTCCCGGGCATTGTCGATGTCAGTCACCATTGCCTGGATGGCGGCATTGGAATCCTTCATCAATTCTGCCCGGTTGCCGCCGATGGGGTCGAAGCCGTTCACCGTTCTGCCGACTAGAAACAGGTGCAGAAGGCGCTCCGGGATCGCTGGTTTCTGGTATTCATCATCTGTTCCGGCAAGTTTGCCGGGATCCGGTAGCTGGGCAATAATTTCTTTCATCTGCTCCACCCGGCGGCGGCCGATGCTGGTTTCGCCCAGCAGGAGGTAGGCCATGAATCCGGCAAAAGGGAGAGAAACAATGACCACAATCCAGGCGATCCGTGAAGCGGGGTCCCGATGGGGACGCAGCAGCGCTCTGGCGATGAGCGCCAACTGAATGGATACGTGCAGGATGATCACCATGGATGAGGCAGTCATTCCGCTGAGCATGAGTCACCTCCGGTCAGTTAATGATCCCTTTGGTTCGGGTGAACAATCCTTAAACGACCACAATAAAAGGATGTGCATCGATCAGTGATTTCGATTGCTCTGGTCAAACGATGCGATTGTATCAGACTAACGGCGCTTTGTTAAGAGCAGGTTTAGATTGCCGAAGCGAAGATCCTCCAATCTGTAACAGTCTCGTGCTTTGGGTTTTCATGATTCTTCGAGTACGATCCAATATGATAATGTCAAAGCAGTCGTAGTGAGTACCTGAGTTTAGTTTGCCCTCGAATGCCATGTTTATGCTCTGTCTTAATACGTTCTTCATGATTGTGTGACACACTACCCTGCATAAGAACTCAAGGTTCCAAATCAGAGGGTGTGGGGTTAGGGTTTGAAGGCGCCGATAAGGAAGTTTAAAATAGCTGAAATCGCGGATATTTTGGATGTTCCGGAAGACCTGCTCAGACGCTGGCAGATGGGGGGTGTTATCGAGCCGGATGTAAAGACAAGGCACAAAGGAGGGGAAGAACAATGGTCGCTGGACAATCTGGCTCAGATTATTTTTATTGACTGCCTGATCGAGTCTGGTATCCCTCTGGATACGGCCGGCAGTATATCTCAGGACTATCTGAAAGGATGCAGGGTTATGGAGTGGGATCTGCTTGCAGAAACAACCTATATCTGGATGAACCTTGAAGACCCGGCTGACTTCGTGATGCTGCCGGACTATGATTTTAAAGATGTAGACTTCGTTCCTGATTGCGAAATATCCTATCTCATTATTCCGCTTAAGCCGATTTACCGGAAGGTGGCAGGGTTGGTCGATACCTGGAGCGCATTGAATTTTACATGTGGTAATGCGAGGGTGACTTCAATTCCGCCAGGTTCGCAAGCTGAGGAAGACTCACCCGATAAAGCGCAAGTCGATATTCGATATACTCCCACCGCTCAATGATTTACAGCGCTGTTTCTGTGTTTACTGCAGGAGGGTATCGATGCCGCCGACCACCCAGGAACTCTCAGGTGTTCACGTATGCGGACTCATTCACGCTGCAAGACCATGTTCATCCCCGGTCGGGCGCGGAACTCTGTTAATCGATTCAAGCAATCCCGATTTCCTGTGGAGTAGGCAGGTTTCAGCGAAGCATGCTTAAAGAACGTATCGAAAAAGATCGAACATGGTTGGCGCTTTGGGCTGTTCTTCTGGCTGCGGCACTATGTTCCCGTCCTCTTATTCCCATCGATGAAACCAGATATCTATCTGTCGCTTGGGAAATGTGGCAGAATGGGGATTTTCTCGTCCCCCATATAAATGGAGTGCCATATAGCCACAAGCCGCCGCTGTTGTTTTGGCTGATCCATTGCGTATGGGCCATCTTTGGCGTAGGTGAATTGTCTGCCAGGCTTGTGGCACCGTTGTGGGGGCTTATCTCAATACTGCTTACCCTCAAAATGGCACAAAGATTGTGGCCAGACAAGCCTCAGATCCGGGCCGCAGTTCCCTATATCATGCTGGGAGCACTGATCTGGAGCGTATACAGCACATTCACGATGTTCGACACCCTGCTGACTGGCTGTGTGCTTCTCAGTATGCATTCAGTCTACTCTGCGTCACTGAAACGGTGGGCGCCGTTCAGCTGGATGCTTGCAGGCCTGTTCATAGGGCTTGGAATTCTCGCCAAAGGGCCGATTGTATGTGTCTATGTCTTACCGGCAATCGTATGTGCACCGGTGTGGGTTAAACCGCATACCGTATCTTGGCCTCTGTGGTATCTGGGGGCACTGTTTTCAACTGCACTGGGCGTCGGCGTCGCCCTGTGTTGGGCGTTGCCGGCGGCATCGGCCGGCGGAGAAGAATACGCCAAAGCCATATTGCTGCATCAGACCGCAGACCGGGTAATTAATTCGTTTGCCCACAATCGTCCGTTTTTTTGGTACCTGACGATAGTGCCGCTGCTTTTCTTCCCATGGTTTTTTTGGCCGCCCTCCTGGCGTACCACCCGATATCAGTGGAAAGAACCCGGCACACGGTTTTGCCTGGTTTCCATCGTTGCCGCTTTTGTGCTCCTCTCTTCCATAAGCGGCAAGCAAATGCATTATGTCTTGCCGGCAATGCCGCTTGCTGCCTTACTGATCGCTCGCAATCTGGCAAATCTCAAGGAATCCAAAGTATTAGACAGATTCCCGATATTCATCATCATGGTATCCCTCGGGATTGCCCTGGTCTCGCTGCCCGTGATGTCCCTTGAAGGAGGAGACCGGGCGGTACTGACAAAACTGCCGGTCTGGTTGCCTGTTCTCCCTGTAGCCTGTGCGGTGCCGCTGCTGCTGCCAACAAAATCATCAGGTGCTGGAACCAGGTTGGTGAGCGTGTGCATGGCAGCTTTGTTCGTGACACTCCATGTGTCTCTGCGGGAACCGCTTCATGCAACCTATAGCCAACATGAGGTTGCCAGGTTCCTCGAGTCTGCAGAGGCACAAAAACGTCCGGTCGCGGTTTTCCCGGCGGACTTGTTCGACCAGTTTCAATTTTCAGGAAGATTAACCCAGGCTCTATATCCGGCCAAATCGCTGCCGGACCTCATGAAATGGGCGCGCAGACATCCCGGAGGATACAGTTTGTTGTTCACAAGGGACAGACGTAATCTGGCTCAAGTGGGGAGCAAAACGGTCTTGGATTACAACAATGGCTGGCTGTCAATTTCTTCGAGCAGCGAGCTGACCAATCCGCCACGCACTGCGGTCAATTGATGTTCTGTGTTTCACGAATTGCCCGCTTATAAAGTCATCGAGGTCTAACAACTCCGGGAAGAGGGCGGACTCGAGACTATCCATCTTCACTATTTCTTAATCTTTCAAGACTATACTTATACTAGCGGGATTAAGTCACCTGGTTAAACACAAATCGCACGACGTTCGGTCAGCTTATGATACTGGGAAGCGGTGGATAGAAAGAGATGAGAGACTGATGTATGCACTGCTCGATTGTCATCCCGGTTTTGAATGAACAAGCCAATATTTCTCCGTTAATTAATGAAATTGACAGAGCAATACAGAATAAAGCCGCTTTTGAGGTGATCTTTGTAGATGATCACTCCTCAGACCATACCTATGCGGAAATAACACGTCTGCAATCACGCTTCCCGTGGCTGCGCGTTATGCAACTGCCCAGACAGAGCGGACAAAGTTCCGCACTCTACCACGGTGTTAAACATGCCCGGTATCCAATGATTGTGACCCTTGACGGTGACGGCCAGAACGACCCAGCCGATATCACCAGACTCCTGGAGGTCTATGTCCAGACGGTGGTGAAAGAGCCCGTAAAGCCGGTGTTCTGTCTGGTCAACGGTCACAGGGTGCAGAGAAAAGATTCCGGCTGGAGACGTTTTTCATCATATGTTGCAAATTCTGTTCGCCGTTTTCTCCTGGGGGACGCGACTCCGGATAGCGGTTGCGGCATAAAAGCATTTTCAAGAGATTGCTTCCTTGCTCTGCCCAGGTTCGACCACATGCATCGGTTTCTCCCTGCCCTTGCCAGGCAAAGCGGCGCACTCGTGATTTCGGTGCCGGTGAACCACCGGGGCAGAATGTCCGGTAAATCGCACTATAATACCATGGGCAGACTTAGTGTCGGATTAGTCGACCTGGTCGGCGTATTCTGGCTGGGCAGGCGCTCCATTGAACCGAACCTATCGACCGGTGATGCCAATGACTCATAATACTTTGTGGCTGGTTGTCGGATTTGCCGGGCAGGCGTTCTTTACCTGCCGTTTTCTCATACAGTGGCTGGTGAGTGAAAAGCAGAACAAGAGCATCATTCCCGTCGCATTCTGGTATTTCAGCGTCCTCGGCGGAGCCACCTTGCTGACCTATGCGATCTATCGACACGACCCGGTGTTCATCATGGGCCAGTCGGCCGGTTTGTTCATCTATTTTCGCAACCTCTATTTTATTCACAAAGAGGACCATGTAAAAGAAGCTCT
>JAJDNR010000049.1 GCA_022340565.1 Desulfofustis sp. | reverse complement strand
GCGGTGTCCGGAACCATCAAACCCATGACGGGATCTCTGCCCGGGTTTTCCCTGGATGTTGCAGCCGATCATGTCGACGTCGACACGATCATGAAGCAGGTCTCCAGCGTGGGCAGAAATCAGAACAAAAAGAAAGACCCTGCAGCGATTTTGTCATCGATCGAAGGGGACGTCCGTGTCAAAATCGGCACATTGAAGGTCCATGACTATACCCTTCAACCGTTTCAGGCAGATCTGCATGTGCACGACACGGCCGCTGAGGTAACCCTCACAGACGTGAATCTGTGCGGTATACCGGTAACGGGAACGGCAGCCGTGGCCCCGCAGAATGTCTCCTTTCACCTGGAGCCCGCAGCCCATCAGCAGGACCTCAGGGCAACCCTGGATTGTCTGGCGGGCAGGCAGTTCAAAGCAGATGGAACACTGGAGTTCACCGGCGTCTTTGATGGCCATGGCACCATCCAGGAGCTTTTCCAGTCAATAGCAGGCAGCATGGAGATAACAGTATCTGACGGGCACATCTATCACGATATCATCATGCTCAAT
Source organism: Desulfofustis sp. (assembly GCA_022340565.1). Taxonomy (GTDB): domain Bacteria; phylum Desulfobacterota; class Desulfobulbia; order Desulfobulbales; family Desulfocapsaceae; genus JABDQA01. Next base: position 9,456 of record JAJDNR010000049.1, on the reverse strand, counting down.
CTCTTAAAATTCCTCAATACCATACAAGTATTGACCGATCAGGTGACCCCGGATCAGATGCTGCAAAGAGGTTTGGGGTTCGACAGCTTCAAGGCGCACGCCAAAATCGACAAGGGCAGGCTACGCTGCGAAGATTTCGTTCTGGATGGAGAGGAATTCAAACTCGGCGGCAACGGATATATCGATATCCAGGAAAAGCGGTTGGATATGACCTTGCTTTTAGCTCCGCTGAAAACTTCAAGCACACTCCTGGGCCATATTCCCCTGATCGGCGGCATTCTGCAGACGATAGACACCATACCGCTTGGAGTAAAAGGAAGCTTTGAAGATCTCCACTTCCTGCCGTTGGAACCTTCAGCCGTCAAGGATGAACTGCAGGATGTCATGAAACAGACCCTTGGCATCCCGTTAAAGCTGATTCACTTAAATGAATTTTGAGCAAACCTGAAACGCGAGGAGATACCGTATGAATGCGAAAGGAGGGATTGGGCGATTTTTTTCCGGTGCGACAGCGCTTTTCCTGCTGCTCCTGTATGGCTGCGCGAAGCCGATACCCCAACCCCCTGCCTACGCTTTTGAGCCGCCCACCCGCCAACTCGACTATCTGGCCGATGTCGAGCCGATTCTGGTCAAACGTTGTGTGGTCTGCCATTCCTGCTATAACTCTCCCTGCCAGCTTAAACTGAGTTCATGGGACGGGTTGGATCGAGGGGCGAGCAAGGAGAAAATCTATAATGCCGGTCGGCTGAAGACCATGGATCCGAGTCGCCTCCTGGTCGATGCCCACTCCACAGCCGAATGGCGGGAAAAGGGGTTTTTCGGGGTAACCCCGGAAGAGGGGCGGAGCTATACCGACTCCGTTCTCTACCTGCTGCTCGATCATAAACGGATCTCACCGGATGTTCGTGGTGAATATTTCTCGGAAGCGAGTGATCTGACCTGCTCGGAGAATAAGGATGAGCTTGCAAAATTTCTGAAGAAGCACCCCAACCGCGGAATGCCTTTCGGATTTCCCCCGCTCAAGCAGGAGGACTTCAATACCGTCGTCGGCTGGCTCAGCCAGGGGGCTCCCGGCCCGTCCCCCGAACAGCAGGCTGCCCTGGAGGCAATCCCCGAATCGGATCTGCGGCTGGTTGAGGTATGGGAAGCGTTTTTGAACAACCCGGATCCCAAACACCAGGTAACCGCCCGCTACCTCTATGAGCATCTGTTTCTGGCGCATATCACCTTTGAAACGGGAAGCAACCAGTTTTATGAACTAGTGCGCTCAACAACCGGCCCCGGACAGGCGATCGATATCGTCGCAACCGTGCGCCCATACGATGACCCCGGAACGGAACGGGTCTATTACCGCTTCCGCAAAATCTACTCGACCATCGTGTACAAGACCCACATGGTATTTCCACTGGGTGACGCGCAGTATCAGCGCACCCGGGAACTTTTTATAGAGCCGGACTGGGCAGAGGTTCCCCATCCGGTCGGCTATGACAAAATCGTAAGTGCAAATCCGTTTATCGTCTTCGAGCAGATCCCGGCGAGATCGCGCTATTCATGGCTGCTGGACAATGCCCGCTATATCATCATGACGTTTATCCGCGGCCCCGTCTGCAAGGGCCAAGTGGCTCTGGACGTGATTGAGGATCATTTCTGGGTGATGTTCGTCGATCCCGATCACGATCTGAGCGTAAAATATCCGGGCTTTCTAAAACTACATTTTGAGGACCTGAGAATGCCCGGTGAGGAAGGCAGCGACTATAAACTTATAAAGTCTCTGATCGAGGATGATCATTATCAGCTGGCCATTGATTTCTATCAGGCGCGCCAGCAGTTTTATAGTGCTCATTATCCTGACGGATATGACATGCAGACGCTATGGAAAGGTGAAAAGCCCGACGATGACCCGGTGCTGACGGTTTTCCGTCACTTTGACAGTGCCTCCGTACACCGCGGGGTCCTGGGCAATCTGCCCAAAACAGCGTGGGTGGTCGATTACCCGCTGCTGGAACGGATCTATTACGCGCTTGTGGCGGGATTCGACATTTACGGCACTGCCGGCCATCAGCTTTCAACCCGGATCTATATGGACGCGCTGCGAATTGAAGGGGAGAGTTATTTCCTCGACTATATGCCTCAGCAGAGCAGGCAGGAGACGATGGCATCCTGGTACCTCAGAATCGATCCCAAGGATCTGCCCTACCATCCCGCCGCCATCCCGGCGGGGATAAGATACTCCACGGATGAGCCGAAAAGAGAGCTGCTGGAACGGGTGGTCAAAGATCACATCTTGGTCTCAGGGATCGGGTTTGACAAAAATTATCTTGCGGCAGGGCAATCCTATCCGGAGTTGCCTGCACAGTATGAAACGACTGAAGACTATATCCAGGCATTCATTGCCGTGGCTGCACCGGGCGTATCATTTTTTCGCCATGTCAACGATCATAACGCCAATGTTGCCTGGGTCAGAATTACTAATATTCCGGGCAGGGAGGACGAGGTGATTTCAATGGTGGTGGATCGCTGGCACGATAATGTCAGAGACCTCTTCTTTGAATCGTCGTTCCTTGATCCGAGCAGGGACCGGGCCGATTTTATCAAGGGATTCGTCAGTTCGTATCCAAATTATTTTTTTGTAGTCAACGCCTCTGACCTGCCCGATTTTTTCGAAATCCTGGATTCTTACGATGGCAGCGAGGTGTATCAACAGCGACTGGAAAGATACGGCATCAACCGGTCCGAAAACACCTTCTGGGATCATTATGACTGGTTTCAAGCGGCCTTCAGTGAACAGGAAAAACAGGATGCCGGCGTCGTTGATTTGAACAGATATTTTTATCTTGCCCGTGACCGGTAGGCACGTGACGGCGATGCAAAATGGGCGGAGAAGCCGGGGTGCCTCTGTCGATAAAAAGGGATCGGTACAGCCTTGCCGGAGTCGGTTATTAACTCCATTTAAAAGACAGGAATTCGCTCTGATCCAGGCAATTATGGAGATCCCGAAGAATCAATAATTCTTCTAAAAAAAATCATTTTTTTTTATTCAATAATACCGGAAAGATAAGGCACCATGCTTCGTATACGTTTGATAATACTTAAAATATTTTTTCCACCAACCTCTTTATTTTTCCTTCGCAATAGGGTAATTTGCAGTCAACCGATTCGGAAATGTGGAGGTTGAACTCGATCGTTTCGAACGTTTGATCCGAGGAACTTTAACGGGAACATCGGATCATCGAGAGAAGGCTTCCACAGGGAGGGTTTTCCTCCTCGGGCTTCTTGTCCGGGTTCGAGGAAAATCTTCCAGCCCCTGGAGTGGCATGGATGTCTTACCCGTCTGTGGGAAACCAGGGGAGATCAGGTCTGGTAAGAGGGCCTGGTCGTGAGAAGAGCAACTCGGCGTTGCGGACGTTGATGCCAGGGGTGGTCCCATAAACCGGACAAACATCTGGATACCAGAGAGCGCTTCTCGGTGACAAGTAGGGGCGATGCGTTACGGGCGTCAATGATGGGGGATGCCTATAGACGGCAGCAACATCCATCACACGCACCACTTGTCACAGTCGCTTTCAGGCGTGCGTGGCTGGGAGTTCCCACCCGTCAAGAGGGAACGACCACAGAGCTTGAATGTTGACGGGAACATTGATCGGTGTGACGCAACCGGTCAGGGCGATCTGGAAGGCCTGTCATTTTCGGGGAGACTCGAGAATCGACAGGCCTTCCTTTTTTTGTGCCTGATGGACACCGCAGATAGGAGGCTGGATGCTGGTCGTAAACGGCAATCGAGCCCCGCTGATCAGGGTTACAGTCTACCCCCATGGGGCAGGCCGCTGTACAGTCGGCCGTTGCGGGTGGCCAGGAAGCGTTGCAGCGAAATGGATTCCTGCCTGATGAAGCCACGCTCCGGCAGCTCCCCGCAACTCACCATCTCCACGACACTGCAGAGCGATGCGGCGGTGGTCCAGGCGATGGCCCTGCGCTCGGCTCCCGCGATCTCCACCGGCTTGTATGCCCTGACAAACTCCTCCCGGGCCAGCCGGCCGTTCTGCCACCCCTCTCCCGACGCGTGAATATACACCACATCCTCGCTGACCGGGGGCTTGGCATTGACCAGGATCTCCCCTGCCCGCTTGCGGTCCTCGCGCATCAGCAGCTCGTGCAGGAAAAAGTTCATCATGTTCGCATGTCCGGGGTAGCGGATCGATTTGTAGTCGAGATTTTCGACGATTCCTTCAAAGGTGTCGCACATGGTTCCCAGGCCGCCGGAGGTCGTAAATGCTTCGAGCTGCAGCCCGTCGATCACGATCTTCTCGATCCACTCCATCGGTGACACCCACTTGCGGACCCCTTCCTCGATCACTTCACAATCGTTGAGATACTCGTTCACAACCCCTTCCGGGGACCAGTTGAATGCGTATCCGAGCAGGCCGGTGGGATGTTTGGGCAAGGCGCCGACCCGCAGTTTTATCGAACGGATACGGTTGAACCTGGCAGCCAGATCGGCCCCGACAATCGCGATAAAACCGGGCGCCAGTCCGCATTGCGGAGCCATCGCCGCACCGCTGTCGTTGCTCATCTCCATGATCCGTCTGGTGGTTGCGACATCCTCGGTCAGATCGAAATAGTGGGTAGAGCACACGGCGGCGGCCGCGGCGATGTCCGCGTTGAAGTAAAACGGGAGGCACGAGACCACCGCGTCATACCGGGAGAACTCCTCGATCAACCGGGAATTGTCCTCGACGTCGAGGATCCGGGTAGGAAACTCAAACTCACCGGCACCGTGCAGATCGGCACCGGTCACCGTAAACCCGGTTTCATGCAGCAGCAGCGCCACCAGGTGACCGACCTTGCCGAGGCCGAGCACCAGCACGGAATCGATGCGATGACCCATGTTTACCCCTGGTAAGAATACGCTTGAGCAGCGGTTCAGAGTTCGAATTTAATGCCCTGGGCGAGCGGCAGCGCCAGGCCGTAGTTGATCGTGTTGGTTTGCCGCCGCATGTAGCCTCTCCACGCATCGGAGCCGGATTCGCGGCCGCCGCCGGTGTCCTTCTCACCGCCGAAGGCACCGCCGATCTCGGCGCCCGAGGTGCCGATATTGACGTTGGCAATGCCGCAGTCGGAACCGGCTGCCGATAGAAACAGCTCGGCCTCCCGCAGGTTCTCGGTGAAGATCGCCGACGACAGCCCCTGGATCGCGTCGTTCTGGATGCTGATAGCGTTTTCGACGCCACCGGAGTACCTGATCAAATACAGAATCGGCGCGAAGGTCTCGGCCTGCACGATCGGCCAGTCGTTGTGCGCCTCGGCCAGCACCGGTGTGACATAGCAGCCGGACTCGAAACCATCACCGCTGAGCACCTCACCGCCGCAGACTATGGTTCCACCCTGCTCCCGCAGCATCTCCAGGGCCCCCAGGTAATCCTTCACCGCCTGCCTGTCGATCAGCGGGCCGATATGGTTCTTCTCGTCAAGCGGCGAGCCGATCCTGAGGGTCCGGTAGGCGCCGGCCAACGCCTGCCTGACCCGGTCGAAGATATCCTCGTGGATAATCAGCCGCCTGGTCGTGGTGCAGCGCTGACCGGCGGTGCCGACCGCGGAAAAGACAATGGAGGGTATCGCCAGTTCCAGGTTGGCGTGGGGGGTGATGATGATCGCATTGTTGCCGCCCAGTTCCAGAATCGTCCTTCCAAAGCGCGAGGCGACAACCTCGGCTCCGCGCCGCCCGACCCTGCACGAACCGGTGATCGATATCAGCGGCAGGCTGCGGTCGGCAAGCATCAGCTCTCCGGTCTCCGTCCCCGGGCCGATGACCAGGTTGAAGAGACCTTCGGGCAGGCCGTTGGCGCTGATCACCTCGCCCAGGATGTGCTGCACCGCGATCGCCGTGAGCGGGGACTTCGAGGAGGGCTTCCAGACCGTTGTGTCGCCGCAGACGGTCGCGATCATCGCGTTCCACGACCACACCGCGACGGGAAAGTTAAAGGCGCTGACAATGCCGACCGGGCCCAGCGGGTGATACTGTTCATAGAGACGGTGCTCGACCCGCTCCGAACTCATCGTCAGACCGTAGAGCTGCCGCGACAGCCCCACCGCGAAATCGCATACATCGATCATCTCCTGGACTTCACCAAGCCCCTCCTGAATAGACTTGCCCATCTCCCAGGTGACCAGGGTGCCGAGCGCGGTCTTCCGGGCCCGCAGCGCATCTCCGATCTGCCGTACGATGTCGCCGCGTTTGGGAGCGGGAACCCGGCGCCAGTGCGCGAAGGCCTCTTCCGCCGATTGCGTGCATCTCCGGTAATCGTTGGCCGACGCCTGCCGTACCGAGGCGAGCACCTTCCCGTCCACCGGCGAGACCACCTCTACGCTTGAGGCGGTTGCATCTGCATGCCAGCGGGTTCCCGTACACGCGCCCCGATTTTCCTTTGCAATACCCAACGAATCGAGAATCTCCATGGCTCCCCCCTGTGCACGCCTATTTGTTCTCCACCTGCCGGAGTCTTATGTATCGATGCCGAGCGAAGTCGAACTCCACCCAGGAATCAAGGTACGATCCCAGCGCCTCCCGGTAGTATTTGACCGCCCGGTCCGTATTGCCTTCCGCCTCCGCCTTGAAGCCGAGGTAGGTCGAGGCGGTGAGGACCTTCTCCGGAACGCTGCCGCCCTTCTCGATCAAGTCATCCACCGGTCGCGTGCCGCTCAGCGTCTCGCAGAGCTGACGGTACCATGCCGTCTCCGTCCCGCCGCAATAGGCATCGAGCCGCGCCTTGGCATCGTCTCGGTCGAGGTGAGAGACGACCAGGGCGGCCAGCAGCCCCGTTCCCAGCCTCAGCGGTTCTTCTCGGCCGCCCGAGGCCAGGTATTGCTCGGCGATCCGCAGCGCCTGATCCCAGTCATCCGCGATGGCGCTGTAATAGGCTGCAAAAACCAGCAGCTTTTTATTGTCGGGCTGCAGCGCGTGGATCTGCATGATGATGTCGCGCCGGGCGGCGAGATCGTCGCCGGCGCTGTCGAAGCCGGCGATCAGGGGCTTGGTGAGATCCGAGCGGACCTCCCGTTGCTCGGCCCGTTCCTGAAGGTCCTGTTCGAACGCCGCCCAGCTGTCATGATCGCGGCCGCTGTCCGCTGTTAATGACGCCAGGGCCAGATACAGCGGCCATTCGTCTTCGCCGGCCGCCCGAGCCGCCTCCTCGAAGAGTTCCCGAGAGCGGTCTGTATTGCCCCTGCCCTGCTCGATAATTGCTGCGATCAGGTGGATCCAGCTCTTTTCCGCGGTCGTATTCCAGCCGGCCAGAAATGGTTCGCCGCTTCGGCCCGTGCTTAACATGTCGGCCAGGTACCCATAGAATTCTCCGGGCGAACGCCAGTCCAGCTCCAGCAATTGCATCACATAACCATTCTGCCATCTCCGGGAGCCCGGATCCTCGCTCAAAGCGCGCAGCAGACGGGCCTCGTGATTCTCCGGATCAATGGACAGCAGGCGGTCGAGCAGGCGCCGCGCCCCCGCCCGGTCATCAGTGCAGTAATGCATCACCGCTGCCGCCAGTGTGAGCGCCGGATCGTTGCTGTCTTCCAGGCTTTGATCTGCTCTCTGCACGGCTTCATGCCAGTTGCCGGCGCGGGCCAGCGCGGTGATGTCTTTGACTTTTTCGTCGGCGGAGAGGTCGACGACGCCGTTCCATTTCGGCTGCCCGCTTTTCAGCTCATCGAGAAATGTGGCCGCTTCGGCAACCGGCAGCACCAGACCGATATCCGACAGCGGGGTGATAACCGGCAGCGGCGCGAGTGCGACATCGGTGGCCACCGCCGAGGCAATGCCGATCACCGTGCCCTTTTCGTCGATGATCGGACCGCCGCTGTTGCCTCTGTATATCGAGGTGTCGACCTGGAAAAAATTTTCGAAGGTCCGCCGGATGTGCCCCCTGGTCACGCTCACGTTGATCACATCGGCCTGGGTCCTGCTGCCCAGCGGGAACCCCAGTGCGATCACCGGGGCGAGGCGGTCCAGCGAGTCGGCCGAAAAACTCCGGTCGAGCGGCAGCACCACCAGTCCCTGGGGAACCCGGTTGATCTTGAGCACCGCAAAATCATCCTGCAGCGGCGCCCGTGCCCGGCTGCCGGGCTGAGAAACGGTTCGCGCCACGCCGGCGATGCTGACCTGGTTGGCACTGCCGCGTCCGTATGCCGAACCGAGATCGTAGATGTCCTCCAGCTCGTCCCCGGCGCCAAACCCGGTCAGGCGGTTGAAGGCTCGGTCACCCTCGAACCACAGGTAGATCTGATATTCAAAAACCGGCCGCCTGCCCATATTGCGGATCTGCTGAACCATGGTAAAAAACTGCTTGTCCTCGAGCCACGGGCAGGCCACATGGCGGTTGGTGAGCAGATAGCCGTCCGCATCGGCAAGAAAGGCGGTGCCCTCGCTCATCTGGCGATAGACCACCGCATCGTCCACCCGGACTCGATACTGCACGAGCACAAAGGCGATCGACCCGGCATAGCGGTCCGCATGCGCCTCGAACGTGGTATCGAGATCTGCCGGGCCCCGGTAGACATAGAAGAAATAGAAAAGTCCGGCGATGATCAGCAGGGTGGCGACAGCGCCGAACCCGGTTACCGTCTTGCGCAGCCGTTTCACTTCCGTGGCCGTTTCCGGGGAGGCCGGCGGCTCGGGCTGCATGGGCCGCTGTTTGAGCCGCTTGAGCGCATCGGCCACCTCCTGCATGGAACCCGGTCTCAGATCTGGATCATCGGCCAGCATTGAATTGATCAGGACGCTGATATCTTTGGGAAATCCCGCCTCCTTGAACACCGGGCGGGGATCGCAGATATCCAGATCACCGATCAGGATCTGGGCGAACAGCCGCCCCAGCGACCAGATGCCGCTCTTGAAATCGAGAGGCCGACCGCCGGTGATATCGGGATGGCAGTCGAGAAGGTTCTGCAGCATCGGTCCCGGCCTGGCCAGTTTCGGATCGAGAAACCGCGACAGTTTGTAGTCTATTTTCACCTCGATCCTGCCCGTTTGCTCTTTGAGCACGAGGATGTCGTTGAGGATCAGATGGGGGATGAAATGCCCGGACTGATGAAGACCGGAGAGGATCGCCGCCAGGCGGTGGAACAGATCGTAGGCGACCGCCTGGTCCTGCAGTCTGCCGGAGCTGAGCAGACTCCCCCAGCTCTCGGCGTCGACCCACTCGCTGAGTCGGTACCACATTCCGCCGGCCGAGCAGTTGATCGAAAAATGCTGCACAAACCATTCGGCAGGCAGCTGCTGAAGCACTTCCAGTTCATCGGTCAACCGTTTGGCGACGGCCTGGTCCACCCCTGAATTCTCGGTAAAAAGGCGCAGTGCAACGGGGGTGTCGGCGCCGTCTTCGATGGCCCGGTACAGAGTCGAAGCATGGCCCTCATGGACCACCTCGAGGAGTCGGTAGCTGTCGACGTGAGTGGGGCCGC
>JAJDNR010000013.1 GCA_022340565.1 Desulfofustis sp. | reverse complement strand
CGCCTTCTTCAAGCGACCGGTGGATCCGCTGGATGTGCTCCCTGGAGCTTGCCCCGGTCAAAACCCGCACCGGCAGCAGCAGCCGCCGCAGCGGCTCCAGCGACATAAGCAGGTCGTTGGCGACGATCCTCACGTCCGAGCGGATTTCGTGGACCAGTTTCAGCAGGGCCAGCCCATCCAGCGAACCGATCGGGTGATTGGCGATGATCATCACCTTGCCCGATGGGGGGATGTTTTCCCGCTCCCGGTCCGAGACCGTGTAGCTGAAGCTGAAATAATCGAGGACCTGCTCGACGAATTCGATGCCCCGCAGGTGGGGAAATTCCTCCGCGAAGTCGACAAAGGCCTGTTCGTGGAGCATCCGCCGCAGGATCGACTTGACGATCGGGGCGGTGAGTTTCCGCTCGTTGAGCGCCGGGTAGTGCTCGGCTATGACTTGGTCGACGCGAAACATGTGGTCGGCACTCCGTGTTGAAGCGACGGGGCATGAACGGTTGTGCAGACACGGCTGTAAAATGAATCTGCTGTCGTTGGAGCCGGGGCTGCCCTGATGTCAGCACTGCTGTTTCACAGACGCTGCCCGAATTTCGGCATGGTCCGCTGAATCGGCTCAATCATTAAACGATCCAGGTTAGGATACCAATAAGATAAGAATAAGGCTCGGTTACGCAAGCCCGGGCTGACCTGACGCGATGCTGCGGAATCAGGTCCCGGCGAGGTCAACTGCTCATCATATCGGGAAGGACGGTAACGATCTGCGGGAACAGGGTGATGATGATCAGCGCCGCCATCAGCAGCAGGAAGAACGGCACGGCTGCCGCCGCGACCCGGAGGATGTTCATGCCGGTCTGTCCCTGGATCACGAACAGGTTGAAGCCGACCGGAGGCGTGATCTGCGCCATCTCGACGACGAGCACGATGAAGATGCCGAACCAAAGCGGGTCGATGCCGGCCTGCTCGACCATCGGCATAATAACCGAGGTGGTCAGCACGACCACCGAGATGCCGTCCAGAAAACAGCCGAGCACCACGAAGAAGATGGTGAGGGCGCCGAGCAGCGCGTAGGGAGACAGCCCCAGGGTGCCGATCCACACGGCGAGCAGGCGCGGGATCCCGGTAAATCCCATGGCCACCGTCAGAAAGGCGGCACCGGCCAGGATGAAGGCGATCATGCAGGAGGTCTTGGTGGCGCCCATCAGTCCATCCAGAAAGGTCTGGCGGTTCAGGGTCCCGCTCATCTTGGAGAGCAGCAGCGACAGCACCACGCCGACCGCGGCCGCGTCGGTGGGTGAGGCGATCCCGGCATAGATGGAACCGATTACGCCGATGATCAGCAGCACGATCGGAATCAGGCGGCGGGAACGCTTCAGCTTCTCGCCCAGGGAAAGCGTTTCATGTTCCGCCGGAATGGTTTCCTTATGAAACAGGGACCAGACCGCGACATAGCCGACGAACAGCGCCACCAGCACCAGTCCCGGCAGGATGCCGGCGATGAAGAGACGGGCGATGGATTGCTCGGTGGCGACGCCGTACACGATCAGGATGATCGACGGGGGAATCAGCAGTCCCAGGGTGGCCGATCCGGCCAGGGTGCCGATGCTGATCTTTTCGGGGTAGTGCCGCTTGCTCAGTTCGGGGATCGACATCTTGCCGATGGTTGCGGCGGTAGCCGCCGACGAGCCGGACACCGCCGCGAAGATTGCGCAGCCGAAGATGTTGACATGCAGCAGTTTGCCGGGCAGCCTGGTGAGCCACGGCGACAGGCCGGTGAACATGTCCTCGGCCAGTCTCGACCTGAACAGGATTTCCCCCATCCAGATGAACAGCGGCAGCGCCGCTAGCGCCCAGCTGTTGCTCGAACCCCAGATGGTGGTGGCCATCACGTTGCCGAGCGGTGCCCCGGAGAAGAAAAAAATGCCGGCCATGCCCACCCCCAGCAGCGCGAAGGCGACCCACAGCCCGCCGGCCAGCAGCACCAGCAGGAACACCAGCAGCAGGAAGATCATCGTCAACTCACTCACCGGACGCCTCCGTTTCATGCTCAGCGTAGCTCGGCCGGCTGCCCCGCAGCAGGGTGATGAATTCGTCGACCAGCGCGATCGACAGAATAATCAGGCCGGCCAGCATCGCCGTCTGCGGGATCCACAGCGGAACGGCGATCATGCCCGGAGACAGGTCGTGAAACTGGTAAGATTCCCAGACGAGAACCGCGGTGTACCAGGAAAAATAGGCGGAGATCGCCGCCGCCGCTGCAATGCACCAGAATTCGAGCAGCCGGGCGAGGCCGCCCGGGACATGCGACAGGAACAGTGTCACCCTGATGTGGGCGCCCTGCCTGAGGGTGTAAGCGAGCGCCAGAAACGATGCGGCGGCCAGGAAAAACCCGGTAAAATCGGCGTACGACGGGATGGTCAGGCCGATGGCGGTGCCCGTCATCAGCCCCGATATCCTGTCAATCAGATTGAGGCAGACCTGGACCACGACCAGGGTGCAGATGGCCGCGATGAAAAAGGCCGCGGCCCACCCGCTTGCCAGATAGAGCGAGTCGAGAAATTTCCTCATCTAAGGTTGAAGATCCTGGGATGCAGACTAAATCTGGTCATCACGCAGGGACAGAGGACCCCCCCGCCCTGCGCTGAATCAGTATGTGTTGATGCGATTACTGGAAGGCCTTCAGCAGCGCTTCGCCGTCGGCTCCCGCTTCTTTCTGCCAGTCGGCCAGCATGATCTTGCCGGCATCCATCAGGCCGCCCATCAGTACCGGGCCCGGGGACACGATGTGCATGCCGTTCTCCTTCAAAATGGCAATCTGGGCGGCAGTCTCCTGCTCGCTCATCTCCCAGCCCCGCACTTCGGCCTTGGCGGCGGCGTCGAGCACCGCTGCCTGCACGTCCGCATCGAGCTTGTCAAATGCCGCCTTGTTGACGACAACGACGTTTTTCGGGACCCAGGCCTGGATGTCGGTATAGTACTCGACGAAATCCCACGCCTTCGAGTTGGCCCCGGTGGACGGCGAGGTGATCATCGCATCGACTCGGCCGGTGGCGAAGGCCTGCGGGATGTCAGGAACCTCTACCTGGGTGGGGGCGGCGCCGACGGTGTTGGCGAATTTTTCCAGGGTCGCGTTGTAGGCCCTGAATTTAATGCCCTTCAGATCGTCGACGGTTTTGATCTCCTTCTTGGTATAGAG
>JAJDNR010000001.1 GCA_022340565.1 Desulfofustis sp. | reverse complement strand
AGATACAGCCAGATTCCACCGAGCTTTTTCAACCACAGCGGGGGACGGTTACGGCCGAACCGCTTTCTCGAAAAATCTTCGAGCAGGTTGTATACTACCGATGAAAAATAGGTCTTCAACCCCGCGCCTCCGCGATATTCTGCCAGTTTTCGCCAGCGCTGGGCTTCCAGTCTGTCCAGGACCCACAGGGCGGCCTCCTCTGCCAGCACTTCATCTGCAAACCGCCGCCGGGCGAGCCGGTCCACCAGATCCCAGTGTTTCAGGCTCCAGGTGCGAAAGAATTCGTACTGCTGATCGTTACCGGACTTCAACGCCTTGTAGTGGTGGTTATTTGCAATCCTCAGATGCCGGGGAGCGCCGTCGGGCCGCCTGATTTTTTTTTCATGCGCGCGACACTCATTGAGACCTGGTCCGTCAAACCATGCAACAGGCAGTCGACGCCTCCCAATCATACAACCTGACAAGGAGAATATCATGAACAAAAAATTCGCAATCCTGGTGCTGTCGCTCTGTATCATTGCCGTATCATGCAGTGAAAGTACGGTTCGAAACCCCGGCCAGGGACAAGTTGGAGAAGCCGAGCGCATAGACTCCCGTCCCCTGCAGCTCAATGATACGGATCTGGCAAAAACGGCGACTGTGGACAGAACCCACTCTGACGCCGAATACCGGGCCGCTGAGCCCTACCCGGCAAGCAGAGCGGAGGCAGGCGCCCCTATGGTTCTGGCCGTTGTGTCCGCCGAATCACCGATCGCCGCCTCTCCCTATCCCGGCATCCCTCCCTATCCCCCGGCCCGGCCCGGCGAGTGGAACCGGGAATCCTACAACGCCATTGACGAAAACCGCTTTATCAACAGTCTCAATGATCCACTGTCGACTTTTTCGATCGATGTCGATACCGCATCATATGCCAATATCAGACGTTTTCTCAGCCAGGGTCAGCTGCCGCCGCGCGGCGCCGTAAGGACCGAGGAGATGATCAACTATTTCAGCTACCGCTATCCGGATCCGGACCCCGGTCGGCCGTTCTCCGTGCATGCAGAGGCCGGGCCGAGCCCCTTTCATGCCGACTACCAGCTGGTCAGGATCGGCCTCAAGGCCCGCAGCCTGCCCGTGCAAAAACTGCCCCCTTCGAACCTGACCTTTCTGATCGATGTGTCTGGTTCCATGAACCACCCCAACAAACTCGGTCTGCTCAAACAGTCCCTGAACATGCTCACCGCCCAGCTCGGTCCCCAGGACCGCGTGGCCATGGTCGTCTATGCTGGGTGTGACCGGGTGGCTCTGATGCCGACTCCGGGCACCGACCGCGACGCGATCCTGCAAGCCATCGATTCGCTGCAGAGCGGCGGTTCCACCCATGCGTCGAGCGGCATCGTCACCGCCTATGAACTGGCCAGGAAATCCTTCATGCCGGGCGGCAACAACCGGGTGATTCTCGCCTCCGACGGGGATTTCAACGTCGGCATCAGCAGCCGGGACGAGCTCCAGGCGCTGATCGAAAAACAGCGGGACAACGGCATCTACCTGACCGTCCTCGGCTTCGGCGATACCAATTATCACGACGATACGATGGAGATTCTCGCCGATAAGGGCAACGGCAACTATGCCTACATCGATTCGCTGCTGGAAGCAAACAAGGTACTGGTCAAGGAACGCAGTTCGACGCTGTTCGCCCTGGCCCGGGACGTGAAGATACAGGTCGAGTTCAATCCCGCGGTGGTTGGAGCGTATCGGCTGATCGGCTACGAGAACCGCACCCTGCAGGATGAGGATTTCCAGGACGACAAAAAGGATGCCGGCGAAATCGGCCTCGGTCACACGGTCACCGCTCTGTACGAGGTGATCCCTGCCGGCCACCCGGACATCCCCGGGGTGGACAGCCTGAAATACCGGCAGCAGGCCGGCAACCCGGCCCACCTTTCCGAGATGCTGACCGTGAAGGTGCGCTATAAACCGGAAGGAGCGCAGACCTCGGCGCTTTTGACCCGGTCCCTGGCCGGTGGGGCCGGTTCTCTGGATCAGACCAGCTCCGACTTCAGGTTCGCCGCATCGGTCGCCGGATTCGCGATGCTGCTCAGACAATCCGAACACCTGGGAAGCTTCGACTGGAACCGCTGCATCGAGTTGGCCAAACAGGCTCGCGGGGAAGACAGCGAAGGATATCGGGCTGAATTCATCAGGCTCGCCGAGATGGCGCAGCTGCTTCGAAATCAGGGCTGATCTCACCCGATTATCTCGTGGGGAAGGTTTCCATCCGAGAACACGGCCGGTGCACTCCACAAAATCGGCTGTCGGCGGGAAGTCGATGAGGCTTCCCGCCCCCCATCTGCCGGCACGGGCCCCGGTCTTTTTCGGGCATTATCCCTGGAAGATGAAGAACTTGCGAACCGCGTAGTTGATCATCACCGCACTGACGATATTGGCAGCGAAGGCATGGGTGGTCAGCATCGAAAACCGCCTGATCAAGTAACCCATCAACGCGGTACCGATCAAAATGCTGATACCCGACACCGCGTAAAACAACGAGATCTCGATGATGAACGGATGTCTGCCGGGTTCGAACACCCAGATCACGTTGAGGATGTAGGCGACCATGTTGGAAACGAGAAAGGCCATGGTGTTGCAGATCATCGAATTCCTCGCCCGCAGTCTCTGGTCGATCGGATCGAGCCGGAGGTGCATGGCCCGCACGAAGTAATCCCTGTCCTGCAGTGCCGGAAAGAGCTTCCAGGCAGTGAGATGAAAAACCACAATATGGGTGACGGTGGCCAGCCCCCCGGCCAGCGCGTATTTAATGAACTGGATCAGATTTCCGCTCGTATCCATGATCGCCCCTGAAGAGAAATCGCCTGTCGAAACCAGCAGCTACCAGAACAGACTCACCGGTACAGTGCAAGTAAATTTTCGGGGTCTCTGAAGTACCGTTTCGGGATCGGGAATGATCCGTCACATCCCACCACCCATTACGCTGGTCTGACCAATAGTGTCGGCGCTCCATTCCGCTGATGATTTGCTGTGGCGCAGGTGCGGTCAAGCCCCCGGAACAGCCGAGGACAATAAACGTATGTCAATAAATTATGGTCTTGTGGGTTCGCCGATTATCCCTTATATTCTGCCTTTGGATTCATCATTAATGATGATGTTCGCGGCAAAGCAAAATGATCCAGCCTGGATTGACCAACAATCCAGAATTCCTTTTTACAATAAATTTCAGGCGTTAGCCGAGGTCTTCCGGAATGAGATAAATTTAGTAGTGATTTTTTGTAGTTCAGCGTCAACCGCCAGAGGCTCAATTTATCTTTACAAAAGTAAATCTTCTCCTATACTCAGTACGCGTAAAAAAGCGGATCAGTCCGCGTGGTTTCCTGCTGTTCGATATGAGCCTTCCAGGAGTGTCAGGCAATCCATCCCGGATGTGACTGACCGACAGGCGGAGACAGCCACCAATCAGCACAGCACAGAGGCCGGCCATGGCGGTAAAAATCGTTATCAAACGCAGCGGTGTCGATAACCATATCATCGAACTGACCGCACTGCTTAAGAAAATGCGGACCCTCACCCTCGGTCAGCCCGGGCACATCTCGGGTGAGACCCTGAGAAGGGTCGATCAGCCGGACGAATGTGCGGTGATTTCCACCTGGAGGTCGTTGACGGACTGGAACAACTGGTTCGAAGACCCCGGGCGCCAGGCCCTGCAGCGTGACATAGACCTGCTGCTGGGCAGGGAAACCCACTATGAGATATACGAAGAATAATCAGGACGATAACCAGGGATAGGCAATGATAATAATTGAAGGGTTGAAATTGATGGTTGTCGGGATGACAACCGTAATGTTGTTTCTGAGTTTCATGATTCTGCTTATCGGACTCGCCGCCCGGCTTACCAAGGATGTGACCGCCCGGGAACTGCAGGCCATCGAGGCGGAAAAGCAGCGTCTGAAACGGGAACGGGAAATGGCGAAGCAGGCTGCAACGCCCGACGACGATGTCGACATCGTGGTGATCACCGCAGCCATAGCGGCGTTTGAGGCGGAACGTGCAGCTGCTTGATGACGTCGATGATATGAACGCTGGTACTTATCCGGTCAAAATTTGGTCTAATTTAACGCAAGGAGAAGTGTTGTGGGCAAAAAAGTAATCAAATTCATGGATACGTCCTTCAGAGACGGTTTTCAGTCAGTTTTCGGCGCACGCGTCTTCACCGACGATTTCATTCCGGCTGTAAAGGCCAGTGTTGATGCGGGCATCACCCATCTTGAAGCGGGCGGCGGCGCACGTTTCCAGAGCCTGTTCTTCTACTGCGGAGAATCCGCATTCGACATGATGGACCGCATCAGAGCCGAGACCGGTCCCGACGCGAACCTGCAGACCCTGGCCCGCGGTATCAACGTGGTGGCGCTCAGCCAGCAGCCGAGAGACATTATCGACCTGCATGCCAAGATGTTCAAGAAACACGGCATCACCACGATCCGCAACTTCGATGCGTTGAACGATATACGAAACCTAGAGTATTCCGGTGAACGTATCGCCCATCACGGCCTCCACCACCAGATCGTCATCACCGTGATGGAACTGCCCCCGGGATGCGAAGGCGCCCATACCTCCGAATTCTATCTCGAGCGGCTCAAGGCGCTTCTCGACGCGGAGATCCCGTTCCATTCGATCTGTTTTAAGGACGCCACCGGTACCGCAAATCCGAGAAAAGTATACGATACCTTCAAAGGTGCCCGCAAGATGGTGCCGGAAGACACCGTCCTCTGGTTCCATACCCACGATACGGCCGGTATCGGCATCTCCCAGAATTTTGCCGCCATCGAAGGCGGTGCGGACGGCATCGACCTGGCCAAGAGCCCGGTCTGCGGCGGCACCTGCCAGCCCGACATCCTGTCGATGATGCACGTGCTCAAGGGGACCGATTTCACACTCGACCTCGATTACGAAAAAATTCTGGCGGCCGAGGAGGCCTTCGAGGAGGCGATGAAGGATTACTTCTTCCCGCCGGAGGCCAAAATGGTTTCCCCGACCATCACCCTGTCACCGATGCCCGGCGGCGCGCTGACCGCCAACACCATGATGATGCGCGACACCAATACCCTGCATCATTACCCGGCGGTCATCAAGGAAATGGCGGATGTGGTGAGGCTCGGCGGTTTCGGCACCTCGGTGACCCCGGTATCCCAATTCTACTTCCAGCAGGCCTACCTCAACGTCACCCAGGGCAAGTGGAAGGTCATCAACCCCAACTACGGCAACATGGTGCTCGGCTATTTCGGCAAGACCCCGGTGCCGCCCGACCCGGAGATCGTCAAACTGGCTTCCGAACAGCTCGGCAAACCGGTATTCACCGATGATCCGCTCGACATTCTCGAGCCCGGCATTCCGAAAGCAACCAAAATCCTGAAGGAGAACAATCTCGAGGTCAACGACGAGAATATCTTCATTATCGCCAGCTGCGAGCAGAAAGGGCTCGATTATCTGCTCGGCAACGCCAAAACCAGCATCCGCAAGAAAACCGACATGGAAGAGGCCCCGGCGGCTAAAAAGCCAGCCGCAAAGGCCGCTCCCGCAGCCGCTCCGGCGGGACCGCGCTCCTACTCGATCACGGTCAATAACCGGATCTACGACGTCACCGTCGCCGAAGGCAGCGGCGCTGTTCAGGCCGTTCCGGTCCAGGCCGCCGCTCCCGCAGCCGCTGCAGCCCCGGTCAGCGGAACCGAAGTGGAAGCGCCGACTCCGGGCAACGTCGTGAAAATCATGGTGAAAGTCGGTGACTCGGTCACCCAGGATCAACCGCTGCTGGTCCTGGAAGCAATGAAAATGGAATCCGAGGTGAAGTCGCCAAGCGCCGGCAAGATTCTCGCCGTCCACGTATCCACCGGAGATACGGTTCAGGCTTCCGACTCGCTGTTTACCATAGGTTAGGGTGCGCAAATTTCTGCGTTTCTGCCGCTCGACCAGTTGCCCGAGGCCGGGCGGCACACCTCGTTGCAATTGATGGATTCTCTATGAAAACAAAGACTATTCTGCTTATGATGATCGGCTTGTGTCTGGCTGCGGCTTCTGTCGTCCAGGCAGCCGGCGACATGGTGTCGATCATCTCTCCGGTCGACGGCAAGGTCGTGCGGCTCGACGTTGAAGCCGGCAAAAAGGTATACAGCGGTGACACGCTGGCAGTCCTCAAGGGTGACGACGGAGCCTCCGTCATTCTCAAGGCCGGAGTCTCCGGTACGGTTTCGTCCATCGATGTCGCAGCCTACCATAAAGTAAAAAAGGACCAGGTGCTCGGGACGATCAGTGCGGCTGCCGTGATATCCGAGCAGCCGACCGCATTGGCTGCTCGTGAACTGCCGTCCATCTTCGCCCTGGTCGGAAACCTGTTCAGGACGACCGGCCTATACGGCATCATTGACGGCCAGCTCAACAAGGACTGGACCGTCGGCATCGGTCGTCTGTTGATGATCTGCGTCGGGCTGACCCTGCTCTATCTGGGGATTTTCAAGCAGTTCGAACCGCTGCTGCTGATCCCGATCGGCTACGGAGCTATTCTTTCCAACATTCCGCTGGCCGGCATTTCCGAACCGGGCGGTATCCTCTTTTACATCTATGAAGTCGGCATCGTCACCGGAATCTTCCCGCTGCTGATTTTCATGGGTGTCGGTGCGCTCACCGATTTCGGACCGATGATCGCCAACCCGAAAACCATTTTGCTGGGCGGTGCCGCCCAGCTTGGCATCTTCGTCACGCTGCTCGGCGCACTGCTGCTGACCGACCTGATTCCGGGCATCAACTTCTCGCTGCGCGATGCAGCATCGATCGGCATCATCGGCGGGGCTGATGGACCGACCGCGATTTTCCTGTCCAGTCGGCTGTCTCCGCGGCTGCTCGGATCGATTGCGATTGCCGCCTACTCCTATATGGCGCTGGTGCCGATTATTCAGCCGCCGATCATGAAATGGCTGACGACCAAGGAAGAGCGCAGAATCAAGATGGTTCAGCTGCGCCACGTATCGAAACTCGAAAAGATGATCCTGCCGCTGCTGGTTCTCGGCATCTGTGCCTTCCTGCTGCCGACCGCGGCGCCGCTGATCGGCATGTTCATGCTCGGCAACCTGGCCAAGGAGTGCGGGGTGGTCGACCGGCTCTCTGAGAACATCAAGGGAGCGCTGATGTACACGGTCACGATCTTCCTGGGACTCGGCGTCGGCAGCAAGCTGTCGGCGGACAAGTTCCTGAATATGGAAACGCTCGGCATCCTCGCGCTGGGCATGATCGCCTTCGCTATCGGAACAGCGGGGGGCGTGTTGATGGCCAAGTACATGAACAAGCTCTCCAAGACCCCGGTTAACCCGCTGATCGGCGCAGCAGGCGTGTCGGCGGTGCCGATGGCGGCCCGCGTGGTCAACAAGGTGGGACTGGAGGCGAACCCGCAGAATCACCTGATCATGCACGCCATGGGCGCCAACGTCTCCGGTGTCATCGGGTCCGCCGTCGCAGCCGGCGTGTTGCTGGCACTGCTCTAAGCCCGAAGGAGTCAAGCAGACGTGGGGAAGGCTAGAGAGGTACGCTGCCTTCCCCTTTTGTCTTTTCAGCGCTGATTCCACAAGGCACAAACGGTCTCATTGACAGGGCTTGTGTTTTTTCAGGGAACATTTAATTTTGCTGTTTGTTGTTTAACTATGCATTCGTTTTCCATGAAATATCTGGGTTGATTGGCAATGCAACCAGGGGACGGACCTGCCGCGGTGGGATGGTATTACCTCTGTCCTCGCAAAAACTGCTGATAACCGGGAGCTCGCCTGCTCCGGGTTCTCCTTTTCCGTTGCAACAGGAAGATTTAATGCTCACCATAAGTCCCGAAGCATTGGCCAGGATCGAGGAACTGCATCAGGCACAGGGCGGGGAACGCTCAGCCATTCGCATTGCCGTCATGGGCGGGGGCCGGCATGGATCCGGCCTGGGTTTGATCGTCGATGAGAGAAGCGACGACGACCTGGTGTTTGACGAATTCTCCGTTCCGATCATCGCTGCCCGCAACCTGATGGACTACTGCCGCCGCATCAGCATCGACTTTAGAACCGGCGGCGACGGACGCTGCGGGGGGGTAACCGGCAACGGTTTTCTGATCGTTGCGGAAAACCCGATCAATCTGTAAGCGCTCTTGCGGCCTTCAGCTCACGCTCCGGATGACGGTTTCATACTGCGGACATCTGGCATAGCTGATATCGGGTCTGCCGAAACACATCGCGAAAATGACCCGGTAGTCATCGCCAATGTTCAGTTCGACCCGCAGTTCCGGAAGGAGGGTGATCGCCATTTTGACGAGTCCGTTCCACAACGTCCCGAGCCCGGCGCTCACCGCAGCCATTTCGAACTGACCCAGGGCAATGATTCCGTCGGGCTCCGGAGAGGCAGCCGTTTCCGGAGCTGACGCCACGACCAGGTGGGGAGCCCAGCGAAACAGCACGTCCGCCTGGTACCGGGACCAGCCGTCGACGATCGCATCAAAAAGCTCGTAACCGGGGGGCAATGCGTTCCGCCGGACAAGGTCCGACAAGCCATCCAGGGTCCGTTCACGAAACCGCTGCATCGCCGCACGGTTGTCGATCACCGAAAAACTCAGCCGCCGGTTGTTTCTTCCCGACGGTGCATATCCGGCAATTCCGACAAGACGGCGGATCAGAGCCGGATCGACGCCTTCGTCGGCATAGCGCCTTACCGATCTCCTGCCTTTCAGCATCACCTCCAGCTGATCCAGGGTCGGCAGGGATGCGGAGACCAGATCCAGACTTTCGTCCGGGTTGAGCCCCAGCACCGATATCGCACCGGTGGGGCAGACGCACAAACAATGCTGGCAGCCGATGCAGTCCCCGGCTCTGCCATCCGTTACATAGGGGGTCGTATCTCCCAGTTCGAGGATGTTGACCGGACAGTCGTTGACACATTCCCCACAGCGGATGCAGCGCCGCGGATCGACGCTGAACAGGTTTGAACCGATGGTGTTCATGGTGATTCCGGGTCGCAATGATTCATGGAGCGACCGTTCTGGTGACGATTTCCCGGTCGAAATAGTTTACCGACATGCCGCCGTCGACGACGATGGTCTGGCAGTTGATTCCTGATGAACGCTGAGACAGCAGGAACACGGCCGTATCGGCAGCCTCCCGGGTGGCCAGCGGCCGCTTGCGCAGCACCGCCTTTTCCGCGAACAGGTAACTGTCGATATAACCGGGTATGCCGGCGGAGGCGGAGGTTTTGAGCAATGACGGGGCGACCGCGTTGAAGCGGATTTCGGAAAACTCGGAAAAGCTTTTGGCCAGGAAACAGAGCGACGAATCGAGCGCCGCCTTGATCGGCGCCATGTAGCCGTAATTGGACGCCGCCATCCTGGTCGTCGATATCGATATGGTGACGACCGAAGCGGCGGGGCTGAGCAGTTTGCTGAATCGATTGGCGATGGCGATCAGCGAGAAACAGGAGATGTCGACCGCCTGCAGAAAATCCGCTTTGCGGGTCTCATGGAACGGCTTGACACCCTCACCGTAGTTGGCAAAGGCGATTGAGTGAACGAGCCCGGCAAGCGAACCCATTTCGTCGGACTGCAGCCTGAGTTCGATCTCCCGTGCGACCCGTTCGATCTGCTGCTCGTCCTCCACATCGCAGATAAAAACAGGGCACTGGGGAAACAGCCGGGACACGCTATGCCGGCGCTGCTCGGAGCGGACAACCAGGTAGACCGCCGCACCCTGATCGAGCAGAATGGAAGCGATCGCCGCCCCGATCGATTTTTTGTTGGCCACGCCGAAAACGACATAGCATTTTCCAGAGATAGTGAGATAATCCATAGGCGCCCGTTGCCTGATGATGCGGTTGGAGGTCCTTTTGTCAGCTGTCAGGCCACTTTACAACACCGGCGGCTGCACCACAAGTCACAACGGCTGCGGTCGGCTGAAACCGTCCACCTTTGCCGCCGTCCACGGGCCGACAGGGAGACACCATGCGCCACGGGCTTGAGCTGAAAAAAGCTGTTTTCCACACGATCTGCGGGCGTTTCGACGACTGGGCGCAGCAGTTTGCTTTTGCGTGCAGGCGGGGATGCGCCAGCTGCTGTACCCGGCATGTCACGATTACCGGAGTGGAAGCGCAGATCGTACTCGATCATGTGGTGGCCGGACAGATGCAGCAGTGGCTGGCTGCCCGGCTCGAAACCGGATTGCCGGAACAGCGGGCCGGGCTGACCACCAACCAGTTGGCGCAGCGGTGCCTGGAAGGGGGGGATCCTCCCGCCGAGCACCGTGACTCCGGCGCCCCCTGCCCGTTCCTGGAGCATGATCGCTGCATGATCTACCCGGCTCGACCGTTCGCCTGCCGGTGTTTCGCGTCCACCTCCAGCTGCCGTCCCGGCGGCAGCGCTGTGGTGGAACCCGCCTACCTGGCTGCCGCTACCGCCGTATCCCAGATCATCGAACATCTCGGCCAGTTCGATCTGTGGGGCAACATGCTCCATGTCCTGTATGTGATCGGCTGTGAATCGAAAGTGATAGATCCGGAACCAAGCGAAAACTCATTGATGGATGTGCGGAACCGCTGCACAACGGCTCAGCCGCTTCCCTGCTTTCTGCTCGATGAATCTGACCGGGTTCGGGTCGTCCCGCTGATCGAATCGATCTTCAGGGCGACCGTCGCCGGCAAGACCGTCGAGAATATTCTCAACGGCCGGTGATTTTCCGATGAACTGCAATACCTGAGTTTCCGAAGTTCCTCAGCGCCGCCGCTCAGCCTGAATATTTCACGGTACCGCTACTGGAACAGCCGCTGGTACTCGCCGTATCCTTCCGCCTCCAGATCTTCCGCCGCGATAAAGCGCAAAGACGCCGAATTGATGCAGTATCGCAGCCTGGTCGGCGGCGGGCCGTCATTGAAGACATGGCCTAGGTGCGAATCGCCGTTTCTGCTCCGCACTTCGGTGCGGATCATGAACAGCGACCGGTCCTGGTGCTCGACGATATTTTCAGGCTCCAGCGGCTTCGTGAAACTGGGCCAGCCGGTGCCGGACTTGAACTTGTCTGTGGAACTGAAGAGCGGCTCCCCCGACACGATATCGACGTAGATACCGTCGGCCTTGTTGTCCCAGTATTCATTTTCAAACGGGGGTTCGGTGCCTTCCTGCTGGGTGACCTGATACTGAAGCGGGGTCAACCGTTTGCGCAGTTCGCCGTCACTCGGCTTGGTAAATTTCCCCGATTTCTTGTCTGCTGCCCCCCAGACTTGTTCGATGAAGGGCTGCCTTCCAGACCCGTTCTTGTACAACGTGTAGTGGACAACGTTTTTCAGGTAGTAATCCTGATGGTATTCCTCTGCCGGGTAGAACGGTTTGGCAGGCACAATCGCCGTGACCACGGGCCGATCGAAAATCTTCGATTCATCAAGCTCCTTTTTCGACTGTTCCGCTATCTGCCGCTGCGCCTCGGTGAAGTAGAAAATGGCGGTGCGGTAGTGATCCCCCCGGTCGGCAAACTGCCCGCCATCATCGGTGGGGTCGATCTGGCGCCAGAAGGTCTCGACCAGCTGCCGGTATGAAATCCGATCGGGATCGTAACGCACCCTGACCGATTCATAGTGACCGGTACCTCCAGCGGACACCTTCTCGTACACGGCATCTTCCTTGGTTCCACCGGTGTACCCGGCCACCACCTCGATGACGCCGTCGAGTTGTTCGAAGGGCGGCTCCATGCACCAGAAACAGCCCCCGCCGAACACCGCCGTCTCCTCTTCGGCAACCGCCGGCGACGTAACAAAGGTGACACCCATAAAAACCAGAAATGAACTTATCAGCGCGATATACATGATGTTTCCCTTTTGAGAATGATTCTTGTTAATCCATAAAGTATTCATGGTTGCACGCAGTTACAAGTTCCCCTGATGCGCTATCCGTTTTGACAGGATGGGCTGTTGCCTCCGGTTCAAATTCGTTGTATAAACATTGACTAAATACATTTCCTCGAGGGGCTCCCACATGAACAATTCTTCGCAGAACACCAAACGGACCAAGTATATTTTTATCACTGGCGGCGTACTGTCTTCGCTCGGCAAGGGCCTCGCCGCAGCATCCATAGGTGCGCTGCTCGAGAGCCGGGGTTTGACGGTAACCTTCCAGAAGCTCGACCCTTATATCAACGTCGATCCCGGTACGATGAACCCGTTTCAGCACGGGGAAGTCTACGTGACCGACGACGGCGCCGAAACCGATCTCGATATGGGGCATTACGAGCGCTACACCAATGCGGTGATGGCCCAGATCAACAATTACACATCGGGCCGGATCTACTATTCGGTCATTACCAAGGAGCGAAGAGGAGAATATCTGGGCGGAACCGTTCAGGTGATTCCCCATATCACCGATGAAATCAAGGCGGCGGTGCTGCAGCTCGACGGCAGTGTCGACATTGCCATCATCGAGATCGGCGGTACCATCGGCGACATCGAAGGACTTCCGTTCGTGGAGGCGATCAGGCAGCTGCGCAGCGACCTGGGCAGAGAGTATTCGCTGTTCATCCATCTGACCCTGGTACCCTACATCAAGGCTGCCGGTGAAGTAAAAACCAAGCCCACCCAGCATTCGGTCAAGGAGCTGCGGGCGGACGGCATTCAGCCCGACATCCTCTTGTGCCGGACCGAAGTCCCGCTCAATGCCGATCTCAAGAAGAAGATCGCGCTGTTCTGCAACGTTCCCCATGATGCGGTGATCACCGCCATCGACGTCGACTCCATTTACGAAGTGCCGCTCCATTTCCACGAGGAAGGACTCGACGCGAAGATTCTCGAACTGCTCAACGTGTGGACCGGCAAGCCCAATATCGAGCCGTGGAAGCAACTGGTATACAACCTGAAAAATCCCCAGCACACGGTCACCATTGCGATCACCGGCAAATATGTGGACCTGACCGAATCATACAAGAGCCTGCACGAAGCGCTCATCCATGGCGGCATCGCCAATCAGGCGAAGGTGGAACTGAGATACCTGAGCGCCGAAGAACTCGAGGAAGGCGCTCCGGTTCAACTGCTGAAAGGCTGCGACGGCATCCTCGTCCCGGGAGGATTCGGCAAGCGCGGCGCAGAAGGCAAGATAAACGCGATCACCTTCGCCCGCGAGAACAAGATCCCCTTTTTCGGCATCTGCCTCGGCATGCAGCTGGCTGTCGTCGATTACAGCCGCAATGTGATCGGCATTAAAAGCGCCCACTCTTCCGAACTGGACCCATTTACATCCGATCCAGTCATCTACCTCTGCAAGGAGTGGTTCGACTACCGCAACAACCAGGTCCAGGTGCGAGATGAGAATTCGGACATGGGCGGAACCTTGCGGCTCGGCGCCTATCCCTGCGTTCTCAAACCGGGCACCCTGGCGGAAGCGGCCTATCGGACAGAGGAAATTTCCGAGCGGCACCGGCATCGCTACGAATTCAACAACGCCTACCGAGAGCAGCTGGAAAACGGCGGCCTGAAGGTCTCCGGCACCTCGCCTGACAACAACCTGGTCGAGATCGTTGAAATCGAGGACCATCCCTGGTTCCTCGGATGCCAGTTTCATCCTGAATTCAAGTCCAAGCCGATGAAGCCGCATCCCCTGTTCAGAGACTTCATCAAAGCCGCCCTGACCTATCGAAAGCGTACATGAACGTCACCCCGGTATCGGTAAGCTGTCCCGACTCCACCACCATCGAGGTCGGTACGGGAAGGCCGCTCCTGCTGCTTGCGGGGCCCTGCGTGCTCGAATCGGAGGAGCTCGGCCTGCGGATTGCTTCGACCATGCAGGAAATCTGCACGAAACTGGGTATCAGTTATGTGTTCAAGGCCTCCTTCGACAAGGCCAACCGGACCTCGATCAACTCATATCGGGGCCCGGGGCTCGAGGCCGGACTGGCGTCTCTGAACAGGATCAGAACCAGCCTTGCGGTTCCGGTGGTCTCCGACATCCATGAGCCAAACCAGGCGGCAGCCGCCGCCGAGGTCCTCGACATTGTGCAGATCCCCGCCTTTTTGTGCCGTCAGACCGACCTGCTCGCCGCCGTCTCCAGAACCGGCAAACCGATCAATCTGAAAAAGGGGCAGTTCCTCTCGCCATGGGATATGGCAAACGCGGTATCAAAGATCAGAGAAAGCGGCCCAAGCCAGGTAATGCTGGTCGAACGGGGCGCCTGCTTCGGCTATAACAACCTTGTCGTGGATATGCGGTCGTTGCCGGTGATGCGCTCCTTCAACTGCCCCGTGATCTATGATGCGACCCACTCGGTGCAGCTTCCCGGAGGCGCTGGAAGCTCGTCGGGAGGCCAGCGCGAATTCATTGCACCGCTCTCTCGCGCCGCTGTCGCAGCGGGCATCGACGGACTCTTCATGGAAGTGCATCCGGACCCGGACAAGGCGCTGTGCGACGGTCCCAACTCGATTCCGCTCGACACCGTCGAGCAGCTGCTCGCCCAGCTTGTCGCGATACGCGCCGCAGTCGTCTGAATTAAAAACCGATGACAGCCGACGATTCGTGCATATCGGGAAAGCCCGAAGACAGTCATGACCATCCCTCGGATTGTGAAATTCTCGAGAGATACCGGGCCAGGTCACGGGAAAACATGGAGCGGCGGCCGACAGAGCAGCTGAAGCTCCTCTATGCCAAGGCGGAACCGATCCTGCTGCTGCTGCTCGACGTGGACGGAGTGCTTACCGACGGATCGCTCGTTTACTCCCAAAACGGCTTCGAATCGAAGGTATTCAACACCCAGGACGGACTCGGCCTGCGGCTCGCAAGGCAGGGCGGCGTCGAGACCGGAATCATTACCGCCCGCACTTCGCCGATGGTTCGGAAGCGTGCCGAAGAGCTTGGCATGAAATACCTCTTTCAGGGGGTAGAGAACAAGCTGGGCACCTTCAGGACCATCCTCGACCGGACCGGCTGCAAACCGTATCAGGTCTGTTACATGGGTGACGACCTGATCGACCTCGGCCTGCTGAGCCGCGTCGGCCTTGCCGCATGCCCGGCAAACGCGGTCCCCGAAGTAAAAGACATCTGTCATTTTGTGGCGGATCGCACGGGTGGAAGCGGTGCGGTGCGGCAGACCTGTGAACTGATCCTGCGTGCAAAAGGACGATACCAGGCACTGGTACAGCAGTTTCTATGATACAGCTCAACCGACGCAATCTCGTCTGGCTGATTCCAGCCATGCTGATATTCACCTTTCCCGCCTGGCGGATTCCCGTTGCGTCATTTCTGGCGCCCCGGGGGATCGAGGACAGCAAGATCACCACAGAAATCGAGGGAGAGCACGATTTTGTCATGAAAACCGTGCAGATCATGCAGAACCAGGCCGGCAAGAAAACCGCTGAGATCAGGGCCTCCCAGGCGTTTACCAGCGACAGGCCCAACGAGTTCGTGCTCGGCGACGTCGACGCGGACCTCTACGACGAGCAGGGCGGGGTCGTCAATATCAGGGCCAAGACCGGACTCTACAACACCGAGACCAAGCACCTGATCCTCAGCAAAAACGTGGTCGTCACCCGGGTGGAGGAGAACCAGCGGCTCTACTCGAATCTTCTGCACTACGACGAAAACCAGCGGCGCATCGAATCCCCGGGGGAGGCGAGAATGGTCGCCGAAGGCGCCGATGTCAAGGGTTCCAGCCTTGTCTACGATATTGTCACCAACCAGTACGTGATCGGCGGACGCGTCTACTGCATCCTCGGATCTGAGTAAAGTCGGAATCACGCCTCAGGTCCGCTCGCAGGACTGGACTACGCACCCCCCTTCCTCCATCCGCCAGCGCACATTGACATCATAGAGCAGCATGCCGAATTCCTCTCTCCTGCTCCGCTGCGAGGCGGGCCGCGGGTCCGCGCGGAGCACCTCGGAAATCAGGGTGGCAAGCGGCGAGCCCGTGTTCCGCTCATAGGCGCTGCAAAATTCCCGCGCTTGAGGAGAAAATCGAACCTCCAGGGCCGCAAACGCTTCCCCTGACCAGCCGCCAGCCGCCCCCGCCGGGCAGTCGCTGTCCGGCAGATACGGTTTGATGTCGATCACCGGGGTACCGTCGAGCAGGTCGACACCGCTCAGCAGCAGCTCCACCCCGTCGCTCAGATCCGTATCCTCCAGCTTAACCACCGATAAACCGATGAAATTGGGACGATGCGGGCTCCTCGTCGCCCATATCCCCTTTCGCACCCTGCCGCCCAACCGGGGCGGGCGGACCGTGGCTTTCCAGCCTTCCTCAACAGCGTCGTGGAACATGAACAGCAGCCAGATATGGCTGAAGGTCTCCAGCCCCCTGACCATTTCCGGGCGATTGAATGGTTCGGCCAGCTTCAGCCGGGCACAGGCCGACGGCGCCAGCCCGGGCTGCCTGGGAATCGCGAATTTCTCCGTGAAGCACGAGCTGATATGGCCGATAACTTCGATTTTCGTGGTCTGTGATGATTCCATCTGATAGATTAAAGAAGGACAGGCCTTATCCGCCTCCCCCTGCCGAACCCCAGGCACGCGAGCAGGCGGACCGCCTGCAAAACGGATCGACCGACAACGCTTCCACCGCCAGGATACCCCATGTTGAAACGTTTCACCATATCGCTGGATGAAAAGCTGCTGGACAGGTTCGATGACGCGATCAGACAGCAGAAGTATGAAAATCGCTCGGAGGCGATCCGTGACCTGATCCGCTCTTCTTTCGTCGAAGAAGAGTGGCAGGCCGATAAGGACGTCGTCGGCGTGATCTCGATGGTCTATGATCACCATCAGCCGAACCTGCAGGAAAAGGTGACCGAGATCCAGCACGACTACCATCATCAGATCGTATCGGCCACCCATATCCATATGGATCATCACAACTGCCTGGAGGTGGTGATCGTCAAGGGCCATGCCGGATCGGTCCGGGAACTCACCGACCGGCTGCGTTCGCTGCGCGGGGTGAGAAACTGCAACCTGGCCATGAGCACCACCGGCCGGGATCTGCACTGACCCCGAACACTGCTGCAGCCGATTCATGAGCCTTGAACTGGCCTGCTTCATATCCCCGCACGGATACGGTCATGCCACCCGAACCATCGCTGTGCTCCAGGCCCTTCAAAAACAGGTTCGAGACCTTAGGGCCCACTGCTTCACCACCGCACCGCCGGAGCTGTTCGCAACCTCGGGCCTTTCCCTGACCCTACACCCCGTTATCACCGATGTCGGGCTGATTCAAACCGACGCATTCACCGTCGATCAGCCCCGCACCGTCGCCCGCCTGGCCGAGCTGCTGCCCTTCAGAGAATCCCTGGTCAGCCGCTGCGCCGGGCTGTGCGGTTCCTGCCGGCTGATCCTGTGCGACATCAGCTGCCTTGGAATCGCCGTCGCCCAGCATGCGGAAATCCCTTCCCTGCTGGTTGAAAATTTTACCTGGGACTGGATCTATGAGCGGCTCGATCCGCCGGCGGATGATCTGCTCAGATTTGGTGCGCTCCTGAGCGACTACTATCGCCAGGCCACCTACCGCATTCAGACCGATCCGCTGTGCAACCCCGTCGCCGGCAACCTCAGGTGCCCGCCGATGGCCAGAATGAGAATTCAGGAAAGCGACCGGATACGTGAACGGATCGGATGCGGAGCGCGCACCATGGTGCTGATAACCATGGGAGGCATCAGGCTCGATTTACCCTTCATCGAGCGGCTGAGCGGGTTTGACGATTATCTGTTCGTGATAGCCGGGCAGCAAGGCCAGCGCCGCCCTTCCGCCAACGTGCTGCTGCTGGACCATGACCCAGGGCTCCACCATCCCGATCTGATCGGCGCGGCCGATCTGGTCATCTGCAAAAACGGGTATTCGACGATTGCCGAGTGTGCACAGACCCGAACCCCGATCTGCTGTGTGTCGAGGCACAACTTCGCTGAGTCGGCGGTGCTCGATCGATACGTGAGCACCATGATGGGAGGCGTGATCCTCGAGCTGGATAGGTTCCTGAGGGGGGACTGGCTGGACGGACTGGACGGGCTGATGAAGCAGAACAGAGCGCCTGCCCCGGTCAACGGAGCCGATCAGGCTGCATCGTTTATCATGTCGCTGCTCCAACCGGAGACGCGTCCGCCGGCGAGCTGATTATCGGCCCGACGAGGACGCAACGGAAACTACGGGACATCGATCTCCTGCGGGTCGTCATCGCACACCGTAATTTCCCACTGCTCGCCTTCGAAGTCACCGTCGGTGATTCTGCCTAAATCCATCTTCAGATAACGGCCCTTCCCCTCCACCGCGACACTGCCGTCTTCCAGAACAATTTCGCCGGTGCCTTCGAAGGTGCGCTTGTTCTCGGAAGTTATGCGCGCCTTGACCACCACCTCACGATCCAGCGGCACCGGTTTTCTGAGCTTCATCGAGAACTCGAGGGTCACGCCCCAGACTCCGTTCTTGTTGTGGTTCATCACCGCACGGCCGATGGTTTCGTCGAGGATTGCCGCACTAACCCCGCCATGCAGCCGCCCTGGATAACTCTGGTGTCCTTCGGCAGGTTGAAACCTGGCCAGCAGCTCGCCGTTTTCAAGTTCGAAAAAGGCACTTTTCAGTCCCATGGCATTGTCCAGGCCGCAGACAAAACAATCCCTCGAGTTCGGCTGTTTTCCGGTTACTCTCACCTTCACGGCACACCCCTTTTGCTTCCATTGAATTGGTAACTCATGGCCACACCTCCCAGGCCGGTCAACCCTCCGGCCTGGGATCGGAGCAATGGGCCAGTCGGGGCGGCCCCTCCACCAGCATCGAGGCAATCGTCCGTCTCACTTTCGGCGCCAGATGCCTCCGGCCTTCCAGAAATTCATGCTCCAGGATAACCAGTCGTCTCAGCAGGCCGGTCCGTTCCATGACCGGGAACTCGGCCGCCGCGAGGCCGCGCGACTCGACCAGCTCCTGGCACCTGAAGCAGCCCGGAAAACTCAGCTTCTTTCCGTCCGGCCTGATCATCGAAGCCGGCACTCCGTGAGTTCGGCATACCATAAGCCGGTGCTTATACATGGTGCACCGGCCGTCATCGTTGAGCGGACACATCAGCTTCGGCCGCCTGCCGTTGCCGATCAGCAGACTGCTGTCTTCTTGGTAGCGGGCTGCCCGCTCCAGAATTTGCCTGCGTCTGGCGTCCGGCAGCGCCTCGACGCCGTGCCACAGATACGCCCATTCGATGTAGGTGTGATGGAGGAAATAGGAATCGCAGCAGTTGTCCGGGCAGCCGTCGCAGCTGTGGTCGAGCTGCCCGGCGACGGTATCGTACGCCGCCTCCATATCCCTGTAGAGTTGCTCCAACTGGAGGATCAACCCGCCGATAAGTCTCAGTTCCATATCATTTTTCGTGAAAGCTCTGCACCTGATAGATCAGGATTTCCGGATGCTGGTCCCGCCAGGCATGCGGCGAAAGTCCCGCTTTTCTGCACAGGTGTTCGAGAAATACCCGCGGCTCGGGAAGCTGTTCCCACACCTGAGGAAGAAAGGTTGCCCGCGCCCTGCCTTTTTTCAAGATGACTCCATCCGTGCCGGGCCGCAGCTTTTCCAGCAGCTCGCCTCCATGCTCGTAATCAAGCGGTTGCGGCCGGGTCAGAATGGAGATGTCGACCACCACATCACCCAGCTCCTCTCTGGTCAACGGAGTAAATCGATGATCGTTGAAGGCCGCCTGAAGAGCGTTGTCCTCGATTGATTCGAGCAGCGGGCCGGCCGCTTCGAGATTGCCGATACATCCCCGAAGCGCGCCACCCTTCTTGAGGGTCACGAAGGTCGCCAGCTGCCGGTTCAGCGCCTCATCATCAAGGCCGCTGCGGTCTATTTCCGTTATCAGGCCGAGGCGGTTTGCGATCGTCTCCCTGGCCAGCCTGATCAGACGCGGTCCGTACTCAGCGGCTATCCGGTTCGACATCAGGTCCTCCCCTGCCAGTCGATCCCGAGCATCATGCAGTTGATCCCCGATCCGATGCCGAGCATCGCCCCTCTCATGCCTTCAGCGAAACGGTTCTGCTCGATCGCCATGGCCATCGTTATCGGAGCCGATACCGAACCGACGTTGCCCAGAAAGGCCAGGGTCTCGAAATTCTTTTCCGGGGTCAGGCCGAGCCGCTCGACGAGCATCCGGGCGTGAGCTGTGCCGACCTGGTGACAGAAATAGCAGTCGATGCTGTCGTCACTCCAGCCGCTCGTCGATAAAAACAGCTCCCAGGTCCGGCGGGCGGTGTCGATGCCCTGGATCATCAGCTCTTCGGAATCGGTGGCCATCAGCGTAGTTTGAGGAGCCGCCTGGCCGCCCAGGCAGAGGTCGGAGAAATCGGTATTGGCGAGCCACACCCCGTGCACCAGGCAGGGCCTGTCTTTGGTTTCCGGAGATCGGCGGCACATATACAGTCCCACCGCACCTGACCCGATGGTCAACGACGCGAAGGCCGACTTGATCGACTTGCGGGTCAGCGAGGTATCCTCCAGCAACCCCCGGATGGTCGACTCGATCAGTTCTTCAGCGGTCTCACCGGAGACGATCAGCCCGTTCGCCACCTGCCCGAGTTCGATCATGCTCCCCAGCAGTACCATCGCGTCGAGAAAACCGAGGCAGGCATTGGACACATCGAGCACCAGGCAGTGCGGCGACAGGCCCAGGGCATGGTGCACGAATGATGCGGTGGCCGGTTCCAGCATATCCCTGGATACCGACGAAAACATCAGGCACTCTATCGACCCCGGGTCGATGTCCGCCGCTTCGAGGGTTTTGCGTCCCGCCCTCGCGGCCGCCCGGCTTGGTCTGGTTCCGGGTTCCCAGAGTCTTCGCTCGCCAATCCCGCTCATCATCTCCAGTCTTCCCTCCGGCAGCTTCAGCCGCTCGTAGAGCGGTACGAGGCGCCGTTCCAGGTCGTCGGAGGTGAGCGTCTGGGGCGGTAGTTCGTACCCGAAGGTATGCAGGCAGACCTGTGAAAATAATGCCATGGGTTTATGAATCCAGACTCGAAGAGATATTTGTTAATGGTGTCACGCGTCTACCTGGTTTGTGTTGGCCGTCCGGTCCTCGATTTCCGGCACAAAAATCCATTATGACAGCAGGCTGAAGAAAATCAAAGGGATTTATCTCTCGGTCTTCAGGCCGGCTGGGGGCGGCGTTCGATCCGCCAGCACTGGAAGTGTTGTCTCTGCCTGCCGACAAGCGCTCCTGCCGTCTCCGAACTGATATCCCTGCATCCGTATCGCCGCCTGATCCGCTGATCGAGCTTAAGGGTCGGGAGCAGCGTTGAAAAGATCAGGGTGCCGCCCGGTGCGAGACTGCTCACGGCCTGATCGATGATATGATGATGATCCCTGATCAAATCGATCTCAGCCGATCTTTTTTTCGCATAGGACAACCGGCGCGGATTTACGTAGATAAGGTCATAGGGCTGACGATTCTGCTCGAACCAGGCAGCAGGGGATTGTTCGACGATGCGGTGTTTGTCGACCAGCAGGCCGTTGCGGTTGAAATTCACCGCAATACACCAGCCGTCCGAAGCCGGCCCGGCAATGGTGGTGGTCATCGTGGCGCCTCCCGACACCGCTGCCACCGTTGCCAGGCCGCCACCATCGAAGACGGAGAGAAATCGGCCCCGGCCGATGGTATCGGCGATATAGCGCCTGACCAGCACCTGGTCCAGAGGAAATCCCGCGCCATACCCGGAGGGCAGTTCCAGCACCGCCACCCGGTTGTCCTCCACGATCTCGAGGCTCTGCTTCCTGATCCCGCTCCTTGGTCTTTTCAGCCGGCGGCTGATATATACCCGCTCCCGCCCCACCTGGAACAGTGAACG
>JAJDNR010000222.1 GCA_022340565.1 Desulfofustis sp. | reverse complement strand
AGATTTGGCCAAGACCGGCCGATCGTATAGCGTGTTTCACAGCACTAAAAAAACCGGCAGTGAAGCACCGGTTTTTTTTCCTGTCTAAAGGTGAGCGGGCAACCGCTAGTCGATAAAATACTTGAGTTTTTCCCTGCGGCTCGAGTGGCGCAGCCGGTTCAGCGCCTTCTTCTCGATCTGCCTGATGCGCTCGCGGGAGACGTTGAACCGCTTGCCGATCTCTTCGAGGGTGTACTCGGCCTTTTCGCCGATGCCGAAGCGCAGGCGGATGATCTTTTCTTCGCGCTCGGACAGCGTCGACAGGATCTCCTTGACCCGGCCGGCAAGCTCTCGGGTCTGCACCGCCTCATACGGGGATTGCGATTCCTGGTTCTCCAGGAAGTCGCCCAGGGTCGAATCGTCGTCTCCGACCGGCGTCTCCAGCGAGATCGGCTCGCGGGAGGCTTCGAGGATGGAGAGGATCTTGTCCATCGGCAGATTCGTCGCCTTGGAAATCTCCAGCGGGGTCGGCTCACGTCCGAGTTCTTTGTACAAGGCGTAAAACGCCTTGAAGAACTGGCTCCTCAATTCGAGGAAATGAACCGGCAGGCGGATCGTCCTGGTCTTGTCGAGAATCGCCCTGGTAATCGCCTGACGGATCCACCAGCTCGCATAGGTGGAGAATTTGTTGCCCTTTGTGTAGTCGAACCGGAACACCGCCCGCATCAGCCCGAGGTTGCCTTCCTGGATGAGATCGGCAAGGGTCAGACCCTGGTGCATGTAACGCTTGGCGATCGACACCACCAGCCTCAGGTTGGCCCGGATCATCGTGTCCTTGGCAACTTCGATGGAGCGGCTGTAGGCCTCCATCTTGGCCTGCAGTTCGATCAGTTCACGCTTGTGCGGATAGCGTTTGGCACTGGCTGCCACGTTATAGCGCATGAAATTGAGCTGCTGCTTCTTCGGCTTCAGGGTCGGGTCGCGCTTTTCCCACAGATCGATCCGTTCACGCAGCAGGTCGATCTCCCGTACGCCGGATTCATCCCCCCGGATCGCCTCGATGATCGCTTCGAAGCCCTGGCGGATGGTCTTGGAATACTTGGCTTCCTCCTCAGGGGTGAGCAGATCGAAGCGTCCCATCTCCCGCAGGTAGGTCGTGGTGGTCTCCTCGGCATCGTGCTCGTCTTCCTCGCTGAACCCTAGACTCGGCTCGTCATCGTCCATGTCGTCGGGGTCACCTTTTTTCTTCTTGTAGACCTCGCCGGAGAGCGTGCGCTTTTCACCCGATTTTTCCTCGGTGACGATTTCGATATTGTGATCCCCCAGAAAATTGAAAATTTTCTCGATATCGCCGGGATCCTTGATTTCATCCGGAAGCAGATCGTTGAGATCGTCAAAACTGATGCAACCTTCAGTCTTTCCGGCCTTGAGCAAATTTTCTTTGAGTTCTGAGAGCACTGGCAGAATTCTCCATCACCTAATATGATTGGGCGGGCCATGCAGAAAACCGCATCACCGCGATTGCAGCGACGCATTGTGTGAACTTCAGCGCATGCACGTTATTGCTGACGAAACAAATAAAAAACATGCACACGGAACGGAGCCGCGTGCATGTTTAATGTTATCTTTTTAAAAAACATTGCAGAATACACTAATCACGAGATTTACGCAATCATTTAAATCACACCGTGTAACTTGGCGAGAATAAACGAAAAAAACTGCCCGATATCATAATTCTCAGCCACCGGGCAGCAAATCTTACTGTCTAATTATAGCATCGATCCGTTCATATACAAGTTTGAGCGTTTATTTTTTTATTCAAAAAATCCATTTTTAATCGTACGATGCCGGGATATTATACATAGCGACATAAGTTCAGGGCGCCCATTCGGGCAAGGCGCGAGCGAGGAGCCGGCGGAGCAGCCTGGTAGCGCTGTGAGCAGGCACCGCAGTGAGCAACGCAGCACGATGGGATGGAATGGACTCCGCGCTATGTATAAACATGCAATGTTCCGTCCAGTGAGGCCACCCCATGCCATCGTTTCTCAGCAACAGCCGCTCATCCGGCATCCTCGCTCATATTACGTCGCTTCCCGGACCTTACGGAATCGGCGACATCGGCGACTCTTCGTTCCGCTTCATCGACTTTCTCGAGCGCTGCGGCCAGCGTTTCTGGCAGATTCTGCCAATTTCTCCGACCGACCTTCACTTTGACTCGTCGCCCTATATGAGCACGTCGGCCTTTGCCGGGTCGCCGCTGCTGATTTCTCCCCAGGGACTGGTCGAAGAGGGATGGCTCGATCCGGGAGATCTTGCCCGGCCCCCGGCCTTCTCACCCTACCTCACCGACTACCGGCAGGTATCCGCCTATAAGAACAGGCTGCTCACCAGAAGTTTTCAAAATTTCTCGACGGCCTACGACCGTCACTATCCAGAATTCATCCGCCGCACTCCCTGGCTCAACGATTACGCACTGTTCATGACTCTCAAGGAAGTCTACAGCGGTCAGCCCTGGTACACATGGCCACCACCGCTCTCCCACCGGCAGGCCGAGGCGATGGCCGAAGCCGAGGACCGTTACTCCGAGCGAATCGAATACTACCTGTTCGAGCAATACGTGTTCTTCAGGCAATGGGCCAAAATGAAACAATACGCCCAGCTCAACCATATCAGTCTGATCGGCGACCTGCCGATTTACGTCGGTCTCGACAGCTGCGATGTGTGGGCCAACCAGTCCATATTCGAACTCGATACGGAAACGCTGAAACCGATCAGGGTGGCCGGAGTCCCTCCCGACTATTTCAGCACCACCGGAC
The DNA here is from genome assembly GCA_022340565.1 of Desulfofustis sp. Lineage (GTDB taxonomy): Bacteria > Desulfobacterota > Desulfobulbia > Desulfobulbales > Desulfocapsaceae > JABDQA01. Next base: position 4,242 of record JAJDNR010000222.1, on the reverse strand, counting down.
AGCGCTGGGGAAACCCCCTGTACCTCTGGAACGACCACGATCCTGGAGTCGGCGCGGCCCTGCTCAAGTGGTGGGTGGACCGGTTCAGGGCGGTATTCAGCATGGTCGAGGTTACCCGGGTCGACCATTTCCGCGGCTTCGAATCCTACTGGGCAGTCCCCGAAATCGAGGAAACCGCGTTGAACGGAACCTGGGTGGAAGGCCCCGGGGAATCCTTTTTCAACGACATCTACAAAGAACTCGGCCGGCTCAACATCATCGCCGAGGACCTTGGAGAGATCACCCCCGAAGTACACAAACTCCGTGACACGCTGGGATTTCCGGGCATGAAGGTGCTCCAGTTCGCCTTTGACGGCAACCCTGAAAACCCCTTTCTCCCGTATAATTTCAAGACCGCCAACTGCGTGGTCTACACCGGAACCCACGACAACGACACGTCCATGGGCTGGTTCCTGTCGGCCGTATTGAGCGAGCAACAGAGAAACACGGTCAAGCGCTTCGCCAACCGCCATATGCACGACTCCAGCCCGATCAACGAAGACCTGATCTACCTGGCCTTGAGCTCGACCGCGGCCCTGGCCATCATTCCCCTCCAGGATCTGCTCGGCTTCGGCAGCGACTGCCGCATGAACACCCCGGGAGTCCCTGCAGGAAACTGGCGCTGGCGGTGCGATCAGAACTATCTGACCGATGCACTGGCAGACGGGTTCAGGGAACTGACGAGTCGATTCAATCGAATGGGGCCGCCGAGATCTGACGGTAAAGGCTCACTGCGCAAAGACAGTTGACGGCGCGATTGGAACCGACCGCCCGATAAGCACCGGCGCCCCTGAATGCGGGTTATCCTTCGCTATACATAGCGACATGAGTTCAGGGCGCCCATTCACACAAGGCGCGAGCGAGGAGCCGGCGGAGCAGCCTGGCAGCGCTGTGAGCAGGCACCCCAGCGAGCAGCGCAGCACGATGGAATGGAATGGACTCCGCGCTAGGTATAACGTTCATGTTCGAGTCTTATAGTCGGAGGAGATGATATGGTGGCTGCGCATGATGCGCTGCAGAGCCTGCCGGCTTAAACCGCAGGTTTGGGCCGCCATGGTCACGTTGCCGTTGTGGCTGGCCAGAAGCTTCTTCAGGTACTGTTCGTTGAAGCGGCGAATCACCGTCTCCTTGGCGTCGTTGTAGCTTCGTGCAAACAGTTCCTCCGCTTCACCATGCACCTTGGTGGAAGGTGGTACCCCTCCTTCCTGCTCGAGATCCGTCAGTTCTATCCGCCCATGGGTGGCGATCAATACGAGCCGCTTTATGGTGTTGCGAAGTTCCCTGACATTCCCCGGCCAGTGTCTTTGATAGAGGTGCTGCAGAGCTTCCGGGGAAACCGTGAGATTGTTCCGCTGGTACTGGGTGATGAACTGATCGAGAAAATGGTGGATGAGCAGCGGAACATCGTCCTTCATCTCATCCAGGGTCGGCATGGTGATGGTGATCACATTGAGACGATAAAAAAGATCCTCCCGAAACTCACCGGTTCGGATTTTCGTCTCCAGATCCTGGTTTGTCGAAGCGATGACCCGGACATCCACCTTGATTTTCCGGTTTTGCCCGAGAGGCTGGATCTCCTTCTCCTGCAGGACGCGCAGCAGCTTTGTCTGCAGCGGCACCGGAATGTCGGCGATCTCGTCGAGCAGGATCGTCGAGCCGTCCGCCTCCAGGAACAGCCCCCGCTTATCCTTGTGGGCCCCGGTAAACGCCCCCTTGCTGTAGCCGAACAGTTCGCTCTCCAGGATGGGTTCCGGCAGCGCCGGACAATTGACGGTCACCATCGCCCGTTCAGATCGGTTGCTCAGCGTATGCAGAGCCCGGGCCGCCAACTCCTTGCCGGTACCGCTCTTGCCCCTGACCAGGATGGTGGCGTCGGTATCGGCCACCCGGGAGATCAGATCCAGTGTCCGGATCAGCGCCGGGCTCTGTCCGATAAAACCCTCGGGCGCGGCAACCTGTCTGAGCTGGCTTTGCAGGCTCCTGTTGGTCCGCAGCAGGGCGGTCCGCTCCAGACAGTTCTGGACGAGCCGGACGATGCGGCCCTGGTCGAACGGTTTTTCGACAAAATCGTAGGCGCCGTCCTTGAGGGCCTGAACCGCCATTTGAATGGTGCCGTATCCGGTCATCACGACCACCGAGATGGTTGCATCGAGTTTCTTTATTTTCTTGAGCAATTCCAGGCCATCGAGGTCGGGCATCTTGATGTCGGTAAGGACCACCGCCGGAAGGCATCCAGTCAGTTGGTCGAGGGCCTCGAGGCCGCTGGCGGCCAGGCACGCTCGGCATCCGCATTTTTTTTCCAGCACCAGCTGCAGCATGCTGAGCATGTCAGGCTCATCGTCCACGACCAGTACGATAGGCCGATCTATCATGGTGGCGGAGAAGGTGCCGCTGGCCGTGCTCATAATCAATGGGGAGCGGCCTTCAAGGCCGCGATGTGGTGAAAGTAAATCTGGATGAACCGGCCCGAGAGCACGTCCTTGATGTGCACGCACGGCGGCTCATCCAGGTTAAAATCGAAAACCGCAAGAAAGACCTCCCGCGACAGCTCGGCAAGCTCCTGCTGAATTGCGGCAAGACGCTCGGGTCCGATGGCAGCGGCATCGATTCGGCAGCGTATCGGCCGGAAGCGCCAGAGCAGGCAGGAACCCTCACGCAGCAGCGGGCAGGGCTCAGTAGCCGCCAGGTCGTCGGGCACATCGGTCGGGCCGCTCCGGGAGAGCTGGTCGATGAGTTGAGCTCGCAGCTCTGCATGCAGCACGATATTCGCCCGGGTGTGCAGATAGAGCGCCTCGATCAGTTCGAGAAACAGGGGTCGAGGCTGTGTACCGCGGCAGGTGCAGCTCTGCGGTTCGGACACCAGCAAGGCATCCTCCTGTTGAAGTGATTCAACCAAAATTCGATATCGTGAAAAAAAGGGTTCCAGACCGGTATATTCACGGTTGTGCGGCTGCGGCTGACCGGAAACCAGCCGTCCCTCCTTCCGACCGAACTTTTTAAGCAGCCACCACTGGGAAAAATTGGTGGGGGTCGCCCTGGTTGACTTGAGCATCCTGCCTGCCTCTTTCAGCGAAAATCCGCGACGCAGCAGATAGGCGGTGATGAAGGTCCCGGTCCGGCCGATGCCATGGCGGCAATGGACGAGGACTTTCTTGCCGAGATAGACCGCTTCATCGAGCCAGGCCAGACCATGCTCCATTTCGGCCATATCCGGCGCTCGCTCGTCTATCACCGGCAGAAAATATACTTCGAAGCCGGCCGTTTGCTCGATCTCGTGAAGGTCGCAGAATTCCCCGCAGAGATTGAGGATCGCATCGATACCCTGGTCCCTGATGCTGTCGAGTTCAGCGTAGGACATTGGGGCATGGCCCACGGCGAGATTGGCAGTGATCCAGCTGAGCGGGTAGTCAACCATGTCCGTTCCTGTTGGTGGGAAAAACGAAAAAAGCCTCTGCAAAAACCGGCTGCCGGCGGTCCCCCGCCTCCGGCAAAACGGAGTATAACACAGTTTTCCTGTTGAGTCTTGCTGCACAGAAAGTCAAGCAGGACGAACCAGTACCTCATCGTGAGTTTGATCTTGAGGGAATCCGCCGAAATCAGGCAATACCTCGCCAGCGACGCGTCTTAGCTGCCGGCACCCCTTCCCGCCGCCGCAGCCGCATCATAATGGTTTCAATCTCTTCAGCTGTTCAGCGTAACCTTTGCCGAAGAGAGAGGGCCGCATTGAACAACAAGATGTTGGGCTCGACGTGTTCAAGGCAGCCATCAGATTATCACGGGCTCATACAGATATGGGTAACGATGCCGAGCCAATCTTTAGCAGTAACAATCGGAAATTGTATTTATATTATTCCTTACACCAGGGCACATCGAGAGACATTTGCACACCCGCAGGTTGCGCCTGCGACTATAAATAAGGGGCAAAAACGCTGTGATTGAGATAGGATTGCGGCGAATGGACGCTGGAGCTTTGGAAAAACAGGGAAACGATAATCCCTGCAACAAACGCGATTACGTATGGATGCCGTGAAAAGTTAAGATTTTGGGCACGAAATCAAGGTGCGCATGGAAATTTTCCAGAAACACGTAATTGATATGTCGAGGATAAATTTTCCTGCAAAACGCTGAGTTTGGGTCCAAAGTCAATTTTTCACGGTAGCCATATCACTTTTATGCGAGCTGTGCGCCGACGTAAGCAGTGCT
>JAJDNR010000209.1 GCA_022340565.1 Desulfofustis sp. | reverse complement strand
CGAAATAGAGAGGTTCTGCAGGGAGCAGCGGGAGAGCTATCATTGCGTGCACAGCAACTACTGGCTCTCTGCAGTGGTTGGCGACCGTCTAAAAAAGAGATGGGGGTGCCCCCACCTGATAACTTTTCACACCTTCGCCAGATCCAAGATGGCCGCCCGTAAAGATCATCGGGAGGGTCGGCTGCGGATCGAAGAGGAAGATCGCCTGCTGGCCTGCAGTGATGGGGTAATGGTCGCCACTGCGGCTGAGCGGGATCAGTATGATGCGCTTCTCGATTCTGCCGAAACGCGTGTCTATGTCGCTCCGCTCGGAGTCGATCTCGATCATTTCAAGCCATTGCCGGCTCAACCTGCAGTTCACGGAAGACGCCGGCTCCCCCCCCGGATTCTCTTCGTGGGCCGCTTCGACGCCATGAAGGGTATCGATACAGCCATCACTGCGCTGACCCATATCGACGGTTCTTCCAGGCCGGAGCTGGTGCTGGTAGGTGGAGATGGCCGGGACAGCGGCTCAAGGCGACGGCTGGAGCGGCTGGTTCGTGATCTGCAGCTCGAGGATCGAGTCCATTTTGCAGGTGGAGTGGAACACCAGCGCATGCCTGATATGTACCGCCAGGCAGATATGGTGGTTGTGCCTTCCTACTACGAGAGCTTTGGCCTGGTTGTGCTTGAAGCGCTGGCAACGGGAATCCCGGTGGCGGCTACTGAGACCGGGATCGCTGCCGAGGTAATCGTTCCCGGGGTAAACGGTTACCTGTCCGCTGCCGGTGATTCACGCAGCCTTGCCGGGGCGATCAATGACACGCTTAAGCTGGCGAAGCGCCAAGACGGTATGATAATAAGGCGGAGTGTGCAGAACTATGGCTGGCCGCAGGTGGCAGACTCGGTATACCGTGCCTATAGTGATGCATTATTGCGCAGACGCGGTGTATGAGTTCTTAGATGATCGATAGGATCTGATGCCGATGGTTGATACCTGTGATATCCTGACCATAGTCGCCCATCCCGATGACGCCGAATTCGGTGCCGGAGGCAGTATCGCTGCCTGGACGGCCGCGGGCAGATCGGTGGCATACGTGGTCTGCACCAGTGGCGACAAGGGAACCAGCGACCGCAACCTCAGCCCCGAAACGCTTGCCCTGATCCGTCAGCAGGAACAGCGCGACGCGGCCGCGGTTCTCGGGGTTTCAGAGGTGGTGTTTCTTGAACTGGAGGATCAGCATGTTGAGGAAACACCGGAATTCAGGGAAAGCATCGTGCGCCTCATCCGCACCTATCGACCAGAAATGGTTATCACTATGGATCCTTACCGCCGTTACGTCTGGCACCGCGACCATCGCATCGTCGGCCAGGTGGTGATGGATGCCCTGTTTCCCTATGCCCGTGATCATATGGCATACCCGGCGCTGCTCGATGAGGGGCTGGAGCCGCACAAGGTAAAGGAAGCTCTTTTTTTCGGCGCCGAGGAGGCTAATCACTGGATCGATATCAGTGATACCTTTGCAAAGAAAGTCGAGGCGCTTCGCTGCCATGTGAGTCAGGTCAGGGAGTTTGGCGCGGAGGATCTGGAAAGCTGGTTGAGGGACAGATACCGTCGACTGGCGGAGGGGTCCGGTTACGGACTGGCCGAGGCTTTCCGCCGGGTGAAATTACCTGATTAACGAGCAGGAGATAATTGATGACTGCGATTAGGACAGCCATTGTCGGTATTGGCAACTGTGCCAGTGCGTTGATCCAGGGGGTCCATTTCTATCGGGAGCATGGTGATATGCAGGCCCAGGGGCTGATGCACTGGGATCTGGGCGGGTACCTGCCCAGCGATGTGGAGGTTGTCGCTGCCTTCGATATCGATCGCAGAAAGGTCGGCAGAGATGTTGGCGAGGCAATTTTTCAACCGCCCAACTGCACCAAGATATTCCACAGAGCGGTGCCGAGATCCGGTACGATCGTCCAGATGGGCAGGCTGCTGGACGGTATTCCCGCGCACATGAATGGCCTCGACGAGGACTTCTGTTTTGCCCCAAGCACCGAGCCTGAGGCCGGCAGGGAGAACATTATCGATGTTCTGCGTGAGAGTGGAGCGGAGATTCTGGTCAACTTCCTTCCGGTAGGTTCTCAGCAGGCCACCGAGTTCTACGTCGAATGTGCGCTCGCTGCAGAGGTCGCGGTGGTAAATTGCATCCCGGTTTTCATCGCCAGCGATCCGGAATGGGCTCGGCGCTTCGCGGCCAAAGGCCTGCCGCTGATCGGCGACGACGTCAAATCCCAACTTGGCGCCACCATTGTCCACCGCGTTTTGACCGATCTCTTCCGGCAGCGCGGCGTCGAACTTGAGCGAACCTATCAACTCAATACCGGCGGCAACACCGATTTTCTCAATATGCTCGACCGGACTCGGCTGGCTTCCAAGAAAGTATCCAAGACCGAAGCAGTGCAAGCCGTTGCGGCCAAACGGCTGGAAGATAGAAATATCCACATCGGGCCAAGCGACTACGTGCCCTGGCAGCGGGACAACAAGATCGGTTTCATCAGGATGGAGGGAACGATCTTCGGTGCCGTCCCCATAGATCTTGAACTGCGGCTCTCGGTCGAGGATTCGCCCAATTCCGCAGGCAGCGTCATTGACATGATCCGCTGCGCACGGCTCGCTCTCGACCGGAGACAGGCGGGCGTGCTGCGGGGCCCTTCTGCCTGCTTCTGCAAGCACCCCCCGGAGCAGTTTACCGACGATGAGGCGTTCCGCATGGTTTCCAAATTCATCAGCGGCCCTCCGAAAAAGCTGACCCTGCCCCAGGCTCTGTGCACAGAACCGGAAAAAATGACCGAGCCTCGGTGATCAGAGCCCTGCTTTTCGACTTCGGGAGGGTTATTTCGGCTCAGAAACCTTCCCGCCTGTTCCGCGGCTACGAAAACGATCTTGGATTGTCTCCGGGCACTCTCAACGACATCATGTTCGAGTCGCCGCTGTGGAATCAAGCCTTGATCGGCGAGTTGAGGATGGAGGACTTCTGGCGGGCCATAGGACCGGAGCTCAATCTTTTTTCTGCAGGCAGCATCGATGCATTTCGCCGTCGTTATTACGCCGATGAAAAGATCAACGAAGAGGTGGTCGCTATCATTGCCAGCCTGTCCGGCCGCTATCGGCTCGGAATTGTCTCCAATCATCCACCGGGACTCGAGGAGTGGCTTCGCTGCTGGCAGATCTCAGGCTTGTTCGACACGGTGGTCAGCTCGGGAGAGACCGGGCTGGTCAAGCCGGATGGCAGGATTTTTCAGATCGCCCTCGAGCGACTTGGCGTCGAGGCGACCGAAACCTTGTTTATTGACGACACCCGCGAACATGTTGTGGCGGCCCAGGAGATGGGCATGATCGGTCATCATTTCAGAAGCGCCGGGTCTCTGATCTCACATCTGCAGGAACTCGGCGTCGAAATGTACTGATGAGCGGCAGAGCATCTCCTGTGGGTCCCGATCCTGGGCGATCACCGCCCGGTACCTTGGCTCTTGCCTGAACCGTTGGCCGGCCCATTGCCCGGACCGTTTCCCTGGCTATTGCCGCTGCTGTTCAGGCTTCCGGCTCCTCCGCCTCTGCCTCTGCCCGTGCCGTCGCCAAGCCCGGTTCCTAAGCGGTTTCCCTTTCCTCTGCCGCTGTCGGCGCCGAGATACTGCTGTCGCTCTTCAGCGGTCATCTGATTGAGGCGTTTGGTCCACTCGGCTCGAAATGCCGCTCGCTCTTCTTCAGAGGCATTGTACATCGTTCCCCTGAGCTGGCTGAGCTGCTCAGTGGTCATTGCCTGATAATCGGCGCTCATTGCCTGACCAGCCAGGAGCAGAAGCACCAGGGTTAACAGCAGGGACAGCGCAATATGTCGTTTCATGTTTTATTCTCCGCGGAAATGAATATCGGTTTGAACACCCTTCCAACAATCCATGGGCCTGCCGGCAAATCTGTTATTTCTTGTCGAAATGACCGGCCGGCGGCAGCGTCCGCTTTCGAGTCGAATAACTGATCGATTTCGTCGGGCAGACGTCTCTGCACACATAGCATGAGAAACAGTCGGGAATCGTTTTCTTGTCACGGCGCAGGATTGCACCCATGACCGTCGATGGGCAGGCCGTTTCACATTTGCCGCAGGCGATGCAGGTGTCATAGTCAACGCTTACCTTGGCAAGGCTTATCTTCTCGACGAACCATCCGACCAGTCCGAACGGGCAGAAGAGGTGGCACCAGGGTCTGTACACGAACAGGCTCAGGACGAGCAGGCCCCCGACGAAGACCATGCCGACGATGCCCATATGCATGGGCTTGTAGAGCTTGAAGGGATCGAACGGCTCAATGATGTCAGTCCCCCAGGCAAAGGCTGCAATGGTGAACAGAACGAGAAAGCCAATGCGAACCGCATTGCTGAACACGAAGGGAAGCTTGAGCTGCCGTCCGACGACCGCTTTGTACCTGTCGTTCTGGTTGAGGCGGAAAATCAGATCCTGCAGCACCCCGATCTGGCATCCCCAGGAGCAGATATATTTGTTGGCCAGGAAGACGAGCAGCAGGAAGACGGTCAATGCGATGAGGCGGGGAGGAAAGATCGCACCCGAGGTGGCGAAAAGATGGATGGCGTCTTTTACGGTGCCCATCGGGCTTGGGTCTGAGCCGAGCACAACCCCGAACACGAGGGCTGAAAACAGCAGCGCGAATGTGCGCTTCGCAGGACTTACGCTCTGTTTTCTGAACAGAACGAAGATTCCGGCAAGAACGCTGAACCATGCCGCGAACTTGATGATAATTTTTTGCCAGTTCTTGGTTTCGTGCTCGGCGACCAGGGCAAGCTTCTTGACCACCAGGGCTTTGATTTGGGAATCGCTGCCATATTCAGCCAGTTTCTTCTGCAGATCTGTTTTCTGCTGGAGACCGAAAATCTCCTTGAGGGCGGGATTGGGCAGCGCGTTGGCCTGGCCGAACTCCTGCAGGGTCATCCCTGCAGTGATGGTAAGCTGTTTCGGCGCCGGCAGCGTCTCCGGTTTCCCGCCCCAGATCCGCACCGAAATGGTCGACAGAATAACGATCGCAACAACCAGAGTCAGAAACTTGGCGATCGTGCCGGTTGGCGATGACTGTGGCATAACAATTCCTTTGTTGTGATTTTTCAGGTGAAGGACTTCATGGAACTGATACAATTAATGTGCCAAAGATGAAAGAAAATAATTAAACACTTAAATATTGACCTGCTGCCGCACAGATAGGCGGCGTCAATCGGGCGCATGGCACACAGCGATCACGTTTACGATGAAAAATAAGTGGGTAATATTTACCCGATTTCGCCGCCGGATGTATAAATTGTGCTCTCCAGAGCCACGGTTGCGGGCGGTATTTTCTCAGCATACGGCAGATAGCAGCAGGGAGAGAGCATGCTGAAACCATAAAAATTGTCAGTGCCGGAGCGCGGAGATACAGACATGAAAGATAGGGATTTCGAACTGATATGTATGGGCAGGTCCTGCGTTGATCTCTACGGCCAGCAATTCGGCTGCCCGCTGGAAAAGATGACATCCTTTTCCAAGTTTGTCGGCGGAAGCCCGATGAACATCGCCATCGGGAGCTCCCGACTCGGGCTTAAGGTTGCGGCGATCACCGCGGTTGGCAATGAGCACATGGGTCGGTTTCTGGTCCAGCAGCTGGCTGCCGAGGGGGTTGATACGAGCCAGATCCGCTCTTTCGATGATCGCCTGACCGCCCTGGTCATTCTTGGCATCAGGGATCAGGACAATTTTCCGATGATCCAGTATAGGGAGCATTGCGCCGACATGGGGCTCCGCAGAGACCACATCGACCCGGCCTTTATTGCTCGTGCCAAAGCGCTACTGGTTACCGGTACGCACCTGTCCTCGCCGGCAACCCTGGAGGCGACTGAAGCAGCCATGACCTATGCCAAAAGCGCCGGTTGCCTGACCATTCTGGATATCGACTACCGGCCGAATTTATGGCGGCTGGGCAACCACAATGATGGTGAGGCGAGATTTGTGGCAAGCGATGAGGTTACCAGGTGCTACCAGTCGGTTCTTTCACGCTGCGATCTGATCGTCGGGACCGAGGAGGAGTTCCATATAGCCGGAGGCGTCCCGGAAACGATTCCTGCGCTTCGCCGGGTCCGTGAAATCACCAGCGCCACCCTGGTATGCAAGGCCGGTATCCGGGGGTGCGTGGGGATCGACGGCGAGGTGCCGGAGGTTTTCGACGAACGGGTCATCACCCCCGGCTTCCCGGTCGAGGTCTACAATTCCGTCGGCGCCGGCGATGGTTTTATGTCGGGGTTTTTGAGGGGCTGGCTGCGCCATGAGGATTTGCCGACCAGCTGCAGGTACGCCAATGCGGCCGGTGCCTTCGCCGTCTCCCGGCTGGGATGTTCTTCGGCCTATCCCAGCTGGGAAGAGCTTTCGACACTGATGGAGCAGGGCAGCAGACATGTTTCTCTGAGAAAGGATGCCCGTCTCAATCAGCTACACTGGTCGACCAACCGGCCGGGCATCTGGCCGTGCCTCTGTATTCTGGCCTTCGACCACGGATCGCTTTTTCCCGCTCGGGCTGAACGGATGGACTGCGATACCGAAAGGCTCTCGGAATTTACCGATCTCCTCTTCCAGGCGGTTCTCGAGGTCGGGGAAGAAGCCGGTGCGGTCGGCATCATAGCCGATGACCGCTACAGCCGGAAAACCTTATTCAGGGCCATGGATCAAGAGGTTTTCATCGCCCGGCCGATAGAGCAGCCGGGCCGTCCGTGGCTGGCCTTTGCCGGCGGCCGGGACGTGGCCGTCACCCTTCGTGAATGGCCGCGGGCCCATGTGGTGAAATGCCGGGTGGAAGCGATTCCCCAGGACGGTTCACCTGAAAAAGCCCTTGAACAGGAGCGGGTCGGGACCTTGATGGAGGCGTGCCGGGCAACCGAGCATGAGCTGATGCTGGAGCTGATCGCCAGTGGCGGCGGGCCTGCAGGCAGCGAGGCGGTAGCCGGGCAGATGAAAGCATGGTACGAAACAGGCATCTATCCGGACTGGTGGAACCTGGAACCTCCCGCTGACGAGGATGCCTGGGCTTCGATAGTCTCGGTTCTTGAAGAGTATGATCCGTATTGCCGGGGGGTTCTGCTGTCGGGAGCGAAGGCGTCGGTCGAGGAGTTTGAAAAGGCAGTGCGGGCTGCGATGGACAAACCGTGGTGCAAAGGCTTTGTGGTCGTCGTCGCCGTTTTTCATGAAACTGCGCAGGCATGGCTGCAGGGCAGCATCGATGATCAAACGGCGCAAGAACGGATCAAACGAACCTTCGGCCGTTTGGCCGATATCTGGTCAAAGAGAAGAAATGATTGAGCACAACTGCACAGGAGGACAGTCCCATGCCGCAGACGATATTAGATTCTTTCGATGTCACCGATAAAGTCGTCGTCATTACCGGCGGCGGCGGGGAGTTGTGCGGTGCCATGGCAGTCGCTCTCGGTTCCATCGGGGCGAAGGTAGCCGTTCTGGACATCAACCGCGGGAAGGCCGAGAAAACCGCTGAGACAATCGAAAAATCCGGCGGCACCGCCATGGCGAGGGCCTGCGATGTGCTGGACACAGAGGATCTGGAGGCCTGCCATGAATCGGTCCGCAGCTGCTGGGGCAGGGTGGACATGCTGATCCCCGGCGCCGGTGGAAATGATCCCCGCGGCACCACCGATCTGGAGTTCATGGGCACGGGGATACAGCTGGCTGATCCACCGCAGGATTTTTTCGATCTTGACCTCGATGGATTCCGTTATGTGTTCGATCTGAATTTTCTCAGTGTTTTTTTAACGGTCAGAACGTTTTCCAGATCAATGGTAGAGCAGGGGAAAGGTTCGATCGTCAATATCTCCTCGATGAGCGCCTTGACCCCATTGACGAAAATTGCAGCCTACTCGGCAGCCAAGGCTGCGGTGAGCAATTTTACCCAATGGCTTGCCGTTCATTTTTCCCGGACCGGGGTAAGAGTCAACGCCCTTGCACCCGGGTTTTTCATGACCGAGCAGCTGCGCTTCCTGCATGTCGATCAGAAAACCGGAGAGCTGTCCGAGCGTGCCAGAAACGCAATCGCCCACACCCCGATGGGGCGCTACGGCAACCCGGAAGATCTCCTGGGTGCGGTGATCTGGCTGCTGTCGGATGCCTCTGCATTCGTCACCGGTATCGTCGTTCCTGTTGATGGCGGATTTTCTGCTTATACCATCTAACGCTCTTTATAATCGATGGTCGAACGTTTCAGGTGGGGGCGGTTTTCGGCTTCGCTGTCGAGGGAAGGGATCATAAAAATTGTATTCCCTTTGATCCCGTGGGCGGTTGTCGAATCAGGCACTGATCTGATGACCTCAACCTTTCAGCATGCGAGTCAGAGGCCTGAGCAGAGAAATCCAACTTGAATGGTTTCTCCCTGATTGCTTTGGCTATTGATCCGGTGATTGCGGATCTGCAACGTCGCCATCGGGAGCGACCAGATCCAATGCCCGACGCAGCACAATCGCCGCTTGGGCTTTTTCCTCTCGGCTCATGTGTTCAACGTTGAGTTCAAGCTTCATTTTACGTTGTTCTTCCTGGATGCGCTGTCTCGGGGTACGC
>JAJDNR010000208.1 GCA_022340565.1 Desulfofustis sp. | reverse complement strand
CCATAAAACCAGAAACGACCGCAACGATCAAACGCCAATGAAAAAAGAACCGGAAAATCTGGATCCGTTTTACGTGGAACTGGGAGAGGCATACCAATCCATAGCCGCAAGCGATCAGCCGCCCGTCGCCAAGCTGGGACTTTATGCGACCCGCTCACTGCAGCTTTTCGAGGAGCATCAGCACCGCTTTGCCGACAAGCCTGCCGCAATGTTCGGCACGGTCATAGACGACCGCGCGGCCTGGTTCACCGCCTCGAGCCGGCTGTTCTCCGAAACCATCAGGGGTGCTGTCCAGGCCGGCAGGTTTCGAACCGTCGACCCCGAGAAAACGGGGGTCCTGTTCATCAACGCGATCTTCGCGCTGATGATCCGCCGGACCCGGCTCGACGCCGCCGGCAGCATCGAAGATGACGTACGCGACCTGATCGATCTGTACCTCAACGGCGTCAGCTTTGAACGGATGCCGGCACCGGTCGGGCCGCCCCGGGCGGCCGTGTAGCCAGCCTGAGTCAGGCAGTCGGAATGCGGCTATCTCCGCGGTACATCCCAGCGGCCTTTAGGGGTGCGGCAGGCAATTCCCGGATACTCGTACGGGAGGCCTTCCTTGGCGATGATCTGGTTGTACTGGCGGCAGATGGTGCCGTCGGGGTGTTTGTAGGATTTCACCGGAGTCACGCCGATAACGAGCTGCTGCTGAAAATTTTCCCACACGCTGGTAACGCCGTTCCGATTTGATTCCAGCGCATTCTGAAACTGCTTCTGGACGAGCAGAATGTCATCCTGGTCAGCGGTGAAGGTCAGCAGGTCGGGGAGGACGGCCACCAGTTCCTTGCGCCGGTTTTCCGCAAAACCGTTGTAATCCCTTATTTCGATCACCCAGTGGCCGACGGACGGGGCATAGTACCAGGTCCGGTACTCTCTGACCTTGCTGGTGGAAGTGAATTTGTCGGGGTACCGCCTGCAGGTTATTTTCCACGTGTCGAACTGACCGGCCCCGACCGAAACCGTCTCGGTCCCCATCACCTCGCAGCTCCAGAACGAGTCATACTGATGCTCATAGCCGAATTCGTCGAACCACCGTCCGTTCTCGTCGAATCGTGTTTTATTGCCGACCTGCAGCGGCCACAGCGAGGTAGTTCGCGGCGCCAGCAGAAACCTGGTTTGTTCGAAATCCCGGTATCCATAACGGTCCCTGGTCTGCCACTTGAAACGTTTGTAGGTGAAATCCGGAGAGCCGGTGGAAGTGAAGTTGCGGTGGTTCTTCCAGGTAACACCGTCGGGGCCGACTTTCAGAACGGTTTCCCAGGTCCCGTCCGAGTAGACGAATTTGGTGCCGGGACGGTATGTGGGGAGGGGAGCGCTTTTCAGATTCGGCGCCCCACTCTGAGACCTGGCCGGAGAAACGCTTCCCCCGCAGATCAATAGCGGCAACAGCAGTGTGAACAGACCTGCATACCCGATGATGGCGAGCATCGCGCCATTGCTTTGCAACCGAATCATTTCCCCACCTTTTTCAACGCATGCCGTCCGGATCGGCCATCAATTCTCAATCAACAGCTGCTCTTCCCGCTCGATCAGGGGCGTTAGACCACTGTATTCTCCCAGCCGGCGCAGCCCCTTATCGACTGGATAGCGGTCAAATCCGGACATCCGGTAGTCGGGGCTTGCTTCACCGTCTATATCCTCCCTGTTGTCACCGATATCACCTGATTCAGCATCGTGATCGAGCCTATCCTCGCCGTCACGGTCGTCTTCCCGATCAGCATTCTTGTCGTCATCGTTGACATCGTCCTGACTGGCCGCGTCGTCTTGTTCAGCCGACTCCTCGGTTTCCGCTTCAGGCTCGTCCACCTCTCCGTCACCGTCCTTATCGAATTGGGATGCGAAGTCGGCGATAGCCTGTTCGCTCGGGGTATCATTGACTGCTGTACCTGCAGAACCCGTGTCCTGAGTATCCCCCGGGGCCGCCGCAACCGGCTCCGGAGCGAACCACCAGATCGACTGCAGCGGACCGCAGGGACCGCCCGTGATCAGCCACAGGCAGAGCAGTGCCATAACCGTTTTTATGCTCAATTTCAACCGGCTGCCGGTTGGTTTCTGCGGCAAGATCTTTTTGTTGTCATCCATGACTGTAACCCATTATGTGAACCTGTTGATGGAGATCGGCACCTACGCCTGAACACATAGTAACATGTTATCTGTCTTTTCGGGCGAAATTCAAGAATCAATTATGGAACCCATGCGCAATTTTCGAGGCTGTTGGGCTGTTACGAGACTTCAACGGCACCGATCGGTGCAGAAGAAACACCCATGCACAGGTGAGGCAAGCTGGGCGTTTTCACTACTCCACCATGGCCTCCAGGATCATGCGACCGAATCGCCCCCAGATGAGAACGGTTTTGAACAGACATCCCGCAACTCTGACTTCTCCGGCAAACGTGAGGCTTAACCGTCACTCAGGGGTTACATAGGCAGCGGTAATTCCTCCATCCACGGTAAACTCCGCACCGGTCACATATGACGAATCATCGCTGGCCAGAAACAATGCCGCCTTGGCCATCTCAAATGCTTCTCCAAAACGGCCTGCGGGAATGTGCACCAGTCTGCGCTGTCGCTTCTGCTCAGTATCCAGAAACTTCATGAGCAGTTCGGTTTTCAATGGTCCGGGACAAAGCGCGTTTACCCTGATTTTTTCACGGGCATGGATCACCGCCAGTTCCCGGGTCATGGACAGCACCCCACCTTTGGAAGCCGTATACGCGATCTGCGGTGTCGCGGCGCCAAGCAGCGCCACGAATGAAGCGGTGTTGATGATGGAGCCGCCTCCTGACCGTTTGATGGCAGGAATACCGTATTTGCAGCCCAGGAACACACCCTTGAGATTGATGTTCATGGTCAGGTCCCAGACGGCTTCGTCGGTCGCCTCGGCATTGTCATCACGGCTGTCCATGATACCGGCGTTGTTGAAGAGGATATGGAGGCCCCCGAATTCTGATTCGGCTCGCTGCACCATGTTTCTGCAGTCCATCGCCTTGGAGACGTCGCTATGGACGTAGATTGCTCTGCCCCCCTCCTGTATGATCCTTGCTGCCGTATCAGTGCCACCCTCATCATTGATATCGCAGACCACAACCGAGGCTCCCTCCTCGGCAAAAAGCAGCGCCGTCTCCCGGCCGATTCCGCTCGCCGCTCCCGTGATTAACGCTACCTTACCTGACAGTTTCATCGGTTCTCCTTTTTTCTTCGTACTCTTTTTTTTCCCGTGCATTGACACCGCTCTCAATCTATCATATTTTATTTTTTGTTGTCATCCTAGAATATTATAGATGCTACAGAGTGTATATCGACAGGCCGTCGAACCCTGCGATTCACGTGGGCTGAGATTAACGTGGCGTCCTGACCTCGTCCGAACCATCGAATATGTCTGACATTTACAATATCGCGCATCGCGGAGCCCGCTGTCTGGCTCCCGAAAATACCATGGCTGCCATTGAAAAGGCCTGGCAGCTCGGCGCCCACGGCGTTGAAGTGGATGTCGCCGTAACCCTGGACGGGGAACTGATCCTGTTTCATGACGACCTGCTGACCCGCACCACCGACGTATCACGGGTTTTTCCACAACGCCGGCAGCAGCCGTTCACCACGTTCACCCTCAAGGAATTACAAAGACTCGACGCCGGGTCCTGGTTCGTGGAAACCGATCCGCTAGGCGAAATCGCGCGGGGCAACATCCCCGCTTCCGAACTGGCGGCCATGCGGGGTATTCGGATCCCTCTGCTGGTGGACGTGCTGCGTTTCATCAAAAATAAAAACTGGTACATCAACCTGGAACTCAAGGATCTGCCGGCGCCGCAAAAGGATTTTCCGATCGTTTTAGAGGTGCTGCAGCTGCTCGACCAGGTCCGACTTAAGCCCCGTAACCTGTCCATATCTTCATTTAATTTTAATTATTTGAGGCAGATTCAAGGAATAAGGCCAGACCTCGAGGTCAACGCGCTGATCGGTTTCCCCGGATCCGGAATTCAGGATTGGGGAACCTATGAATTTGCAGTCTATAACGCCAATTCGGCCTATACCGATGAAACCCAGATTGACAAGGCCCGGGCGAACGGATGCCGGGTGAATCTTTTTACGGTCAACGATCCGGACGAAATGAAGCGGTTTCTCAACGCCGGTGTAGAGAAACTGATCACTGATTTTCCTCAGATCCTGCGGGATCTGAAGTGACATAGAGCTCCAGCCGGACACAAGCCTATGATTGAAACCAATCGACCCATTTCAATCTTGATTCTCAACGGTTACCCGAAACAGAGCCGTGACAGCTTCGACCTCTCCGGGATCGGCCACCCCCACGATTTTTTTCTCGACTTTCTGAACCGATACGTCCCCTCGGCCAAAACCACGTTGCGTTTCGCCGCCGATCCCGGAAACATTCTTGCGGAAAGCATGAATATCGGAGATTTCGACGGCATCATCTGGACCGGTTCAGACCTGACCATTTTCCACCTGGACGACGAACGGGTGACCAAACAGATAGCCTTTGCCAAAGCGGTGTACGAACACGGTGTTCCTTCCTATGGAAGCTGCTGGGGAATCCAGATGGCAGCGGTTGCTGCCGGGGGGGAGGTCAGAAAAAACCCGAAAGGAAGGGAATGGTCTATCGGCCGCAACATCCGCCTCACAGAAGCGGGAAAACGCTCACCCTTTCTTGAGGGAAAGCCACAGCGCTATAACGGTTTCGTGATGCATCTCGACGAAGTCACGCGGATTCCGGAACGAGCGAAGATTCTTGCCTTTAACGACCACTGCGAGGTGCAGGCCCTTGAAGTGAAGCATCAAAAAGGGACCTTCTGGGCCGCCCAGTATCATCCAGAATACAATCTGCTGGAGATGGCGAAACTGATTGGCGCCCGATCCGTGCCGCTGGTTAACGAGGGATTTTTTGCGGACCGGGAAGCGGTCTTTCGCTATGCAAACGATATGACCGCACTGCATGAACACACCGATGATGGGTATCTGCGAACCAAGCTCGATATTGGCGACGATATCATCGACGCCAGGATACGGGAGCAGGAGTTGAGAAACTGGATCGATCACCTGGTGATCCCCTATCTGCGCCGTTCATTATAGAGCCATCGCGGCAGCCGGCTGCCGTCTCTGTGCATGGCGGTGTTTAAAGCCGTCTGTTCGCCGGAAGCGATGTATCAAACCGATGAGGTATTCAACTTCAACCCATGGAGGACACCATGAAGAAAAAAGTGCTTTCCTTGTTCATCGCGGGAGGTTTTCTGTTCGGCCTCGGTGCCGGAGCCAACGCTGAGACGCTCGAGCTGCTCACCTGGAAAGGCTATGCGCCGCAATCCCTGGTTGAGAAATTCGAAAAAGAAACCGGCATAACGGTAAAAACAACCTATTCAAACAACGAAGAGATGATCGCCAAACTCCGCGCCACCCGCGGCGCCGGCTTCGATCTCGCCCAGCCCAGCCAGGACCGTATCTCCTCTGTCCAGGAAAAGTTCAATATCTATCAACCCATCGATTATTCAAAAATCGATACCGCACTCATCATCCCGTCAATGCTTGAAGCGGTCAAGAAAAACACCATGGTGGACGGTAAAAGCTACGGGGTTCCCCATGTATACGGAACCTCGGGACTGATCGTCAACAGGAAGGCGGCGCCTGATGCCGACGATTACACGGCGCTGCTCGATCCCAAATACGAAGGCAGAGTCAGTTACCGTCTGAAGCGTCCGACCCTTATTGCAATGGCTTTTGCCGGTGGAACAGACCCGTTTGCGTTGTACGGTGATGAAGCGAAATACCAGGAACTGATGGAGGGCATCGGCCAGAAACTGATCGATGCAAAAGGCCTCGTAAAAACCTACTGGACGAACGGCGACGCCCTGCTCCAATCCATGCGGTCGGGAGAAGTCAATGTAGCAATGGCCTGGGACAACGGCGGCTGGAAGCTGAACGCCGAGAATCCGGACATCGACTTCGTCGCTCCCAAAAGCGGCGCCCTCGGCTGGATCGACACCTTTGCGATTCCCGCCAAAGCCGAGAACGTTGAAGCCGCATACAAGTGGATCAATTTCATGATGCGCCCGGAAAATGCCGCGGTATTCACCAATGCGGAGAAATATGGAACCGCATCTGCAGGAGCAATCGAATTCTACGAAGCCGATGTCAAGGCCAACTTCGAGCGAAGCTTTACGAAAGCCGACATCGACAACATCAAGTGGTATCCGCCGGTTCCGGCAAAACTGGAAGAGATTGAAGGCAAAATCCTGGATAAGGTCAAGGCCTCCAACTGACGCCAGTGGTTGACGGCAACCCTTCAATTCCGCGCTGCCGCCTCTGGCAGGGGCGGCGGCGCACCACCGCCGGGATGTCATGGATGTCGATCTATCCGTAGAAAAGCTCAGCAAGCATTTCAAGGAATTCACCGCCGTCGACAATGTCTCCTTCGACGTTGAACGGGGGAACTTTTTCTCCATTCTGGGTCCGTCCGGCTGCGGGAAGACCACCCTGCTCAGGATGATTGCCGGTTTCGAAGAACCAAGTGAGGGCACCATCCGGATTCGCGGCAGGGATATGGCGTCCGTTGCGCCTAACCGCAGACCGGTGAATCTTATCTTTCAACATCTGGCCCTGTTTCCGATGATGAATGTGGCTGAAAACATCGGTTTCGGGCTCGCCAGAAGAAACGAATCCAAAGCCGAAATTAACAAGAAGGTTGGAGACATCCTCGAGCGGGTCAACCTGCCCGGATTTGAATCCAAAAAAATCCACCAACTGTCCGGCGGCCAGATGCAGCGTGTGGCCATCGCCCGCAGCCTGGTTCTGGATCCCACCGTGCTTCTGCTCGACGAACCTCTGGGGGCGCTGGATCTCAAGCTGCGGGAGCAGATGAAAATCGAGCTCAAACGGTTGCAGGAACAGGTCGGCACAACCTTCGTCTACATAACCCACGACCAGTCAGAGGCGCTGGTCATGTCAGATTATGTGGCTGTCATGAACGAAGGAAAGTTCGAACAGATCGACACCCCCCAAAAACTCTATGCCAGGCCGACCTCCCCTTTCGTCGCTCGTTTCGTCGGCAACAACAACCGGCTGCTCGGGAAGGTGATGAAAAGCAGCGGCGGACTAACTGAACTGGCTACCCCGAACGGGGACAAGATCCGGGCAGCGACACAACTGAATGTTACTCCCGGGTCACGGGCCGAACTGTTCATTCGCCCGGAGTCGATCATCATCGAACCGGGTGAATTGCCAGACCTGAACAGACTGCAGGTCGTCGTCGGGTCCGTGCTGTTCGATGGAGCCAACAGCCAGCTCCTGGCGCGCAGCGGAGATGCCGATGAGGAACTGCTGATCAGCCTCCCCCAGAACCGGCAGTTCGATCACATCAGGGCCGGGGATCATATTGAAATCGGCTGGGACGTTTCAGCCGGCAACTGTTTTGTGATGTCATGACCCCCCTGTCCAGGGCACGCTCCAGGCTGCCGCTGCTGATCTTTCTCACCCCGATCCTGCTGTGGCTGCTGCTGCTCATCGTTCTACCCCACTTCGATCTTCTCCGTATGTCCTTCCGGGTAGAAAATAATTCCGGCGACATGGTCTGGTCGGCCAACAACTATCTCGAATTTTTCCGTGAGCCCATCTACTGGCTCACCTTTACCCGTACCGCTGTCTACGCGGTTATCGTCACCGTTCTGACCCTGTGTATCGCGTTTCCGGTGGCCTTTTACATCACCAAGGTGGCGCCGCCGAGATTCAAGGGATTTTTCAGTCTGCTGCTGCTCATGCCGTTCTGGGTGAGTGAACTGGTGCGGATCTACGGATGGATGATCCTGCTCAGGGAGAGCGGGGTAATCAACCACTTCCTGGTCGCGTGGGGAATCCTGCAGCAGCCGGTGGAATTACTCTACAACGACATCGCCATGATCATGGGACTCGTCTATACGTCCATGCTGTTTATGGTCGTG
Source organism: Desulfofustis sp. (assembly GCA_022340565.1). Taxonomy (GTDB): domain Bacteria; phylum Desulfobacterota; class Desulfobulbia; order Desulfobulbales; family Desulfocapsaceae; genus JABDQA01. The sequence continues at coordinate 15,955 of JAJDNR010000208.1, read as the reverse complement.
CCGCTGCTGTCGGTGCTTGACAGTCTCGACGACAGCCTTATCGAAGCCGCTTACGACCTTGGGTCAAACAGCGCTACCATAGTTCGCAGCATCATCATTCCCCATGCCATGCCGGGCATCGCGTCAGGTTCGATCGTGGTGTTTATGCTGAGTCTGGGAAATTACCTGACACCGAATCTGATGGGAGGGAAAAACTCGCTCTGGTTTACCGAGCAGATCTACAACCAGTTTATCGCCAGTTTCAATTGGAACCAGGGATCGGCATTCGGATTTCTACTGCTTGTGATTTCCTCGCTGATCATCTTCATTGGTCTGAAACTGACCAATCAACAGCTCAGCAGGGTGATCCGATGATTCGCAGTTTACCCGTCAGCGCAAGCTACAGCGTCGGTTTCAAGATCTATATCGGGCTTTTCTTTTTCTTTCTCTTCGCACCGCTGCTGGTCACCTGCGTACTCGCCTTCAACGATTCGATGTTTCCGGCCCTGCCGTGGAAAGGGTTTTCGCTGGACTGGTTTGTCGCCGACGGTCCCGAGCGGATCGGCATTTTCCATGACCAGATCAACCTTGCATCGATCTGGGTCAGCGTCAAGACTGCCTTTTTCGTGACGATCTTGTCGACCGTTGTCGGGACCTGCGGCGCGTTTCTGTTCGAGCAGGAAGAGTTTCGCTTCAAGCAGTTCCTGTATTTCCTGATGCTGGCTCCACTGGTCATCCCCGGTGTCATCCTCGGTATCTCGATCCTGCTGTTCAGCAATACCCTCGGCCTGTTTTTCGAGAACCGCTTCAACCTTGATATCGGATTGCTCAGACCGGGCTTCTGGCTGGTGGTTTTCGGGCAGTTTTCCTTTATAACCACGCTGGTGACGCTGATTGTGTCGGCCCGGCTGAAAAAATTCGACTACACCCTGGAAGAGGCCGCACTCAATCTCGGCGCCAACCGGTTCCAGGTAATCGTATTCATCACCCTGCGCTTTCTCAAACCGGCGATTGTCGGTGCGATGGCTGTCGCCTTCCTGATGTCCTTCGAGAACTTCAACACCACGCTGTTTCTGGTGGGCTCGGATGCGACCCTGCCGATCAACCTCTACCTCCAGGTAAGAGACGGGTCGACACCGGTGATCAACGCGATCTCGTTCCTGCTGATCATCGGCACTTCAACGCTTGCGCTGGTGAACCTGTTCGTACAAAAAAACAAGTCCGACTAACATACTGCCGGCTAATCGTCACCTTCCTCTTCGCCCCGTTCAACGGTAAGTCGCAGCCCTCTCAATCCTTTGAAGATACTGACATCTCCGTCGATTCTGGCAAGATGATTGCCGGGAGAAATCAGGCGGGGCTTGTCGCTGGTGCTCGCCGGCGTCCGGCCATACAGAATGCAGAATCCCGATCCCTGCAGCCAGTAGGCGATATCACCCACCTCAAATTCTTCCCGCGGGTTTTCAGCATCGATATCCACCGCAATGGTCCCGTACAATTCATCCCCCCATGCGGACAGGTTGACCTGTAAGGGAAGCGCATCCCACAACGCGGCACAGCTCAGAGGTGCCGACTCGGTTGCCAGGCGTGCTTTTATTTCACCGATTTCCTTTGCTTTCAAAACGATTGTCTTCATGCTCTGCTCCTCTGGTTTCCAGCAGTCTGCCGTGCCGGCGTAGAGACTGTTCAGCCCAGACCAATTACCGGCGAAAATCATCGATACCAGTCCAGGGCTCCCGCCGGCGGCTGCCATCTCTCATTACGGTAAAATCGCACACCCGAAAACCGGAAACATCCTGCTTCGCAGATACCATACATCATGTGCGTAAAAACGGAACGGCTCCTCGACCCGGGCCAACTGCTACACTGTAGTATTTGCTTGACTGCATTCTCTGCCGTCCATACAATCTATCCATCTGGTTTCTCTATTCGACGGGAAACCGCTTTATGCTCCAGGAGGGATCGCTATGATATCCCCATTCACGGAAAGGCGGCGTTTTGAGCGGCTGTCGCTGGACAACTCACTGATTTTTTCAGACGGAAGCAACCTCATCGGTATGGCCCAGGTATTAGACCTCAGCAAAAGCGGCGTAAGGTGTGTGTCGATGTCTCCAGTAAACTGCACCATCGGCATGCTCGAGGGCGTCGAGCTGTTCGGGGCGGAAGAAAACCTGGAACTCAGTGATTTGAGCGGGAGAATGACCCGCTGTTCAGACAACCTGGTCTCTTCGCAACGGGACGCGCAGATGGGATACTATGAATTCGGCTTCGAATTCTTCCCCCGCCATTATCCGCAGATCAGCAGATTGAAATCCATCATTCAGGCGAAGAAGCGTTAAACCCTCGCTGGCGCCCAGCCTAGTGCAGCGTCTCTACAACCTCTGCAACCGGAAAGCTCAGCATGAACGTCGTGCCGTGAGAGGGATCGGAACGCACATCGATATATCCCTGGTGCGCCTCCACCACCTCCTTCACCAGTGACAGCCCCAGCCCGGAACCGGTGATGTGCCTTGTGGCCTTACCTTTGACGCGATAAAAGCGGTCGAAGATATGGGGAAGATCCTCCTTGGCGATGCCGATCCCCGAGTCCTGGAATACCAGGTTGGCAAAACCCCCGGAAACCGATGTTGATATGAAAACACTCCCCCCCTCCGGGGTGTATTTGATCGCGTTGGAAACAATATTCATGATCGCCGTACGCATGTGATCATAATCGACATTGAACCACCAGTCGTCAGCACAGGGCTGAAAGTCAATGGCAATGTCCTTGGCTTCGGCCTGGGGCCGGGCCACCTCGAGGATGTCGGTGATAATCTCATGGCCGCTGGTGCGCTCGAGATTGAATACCACCGTGCCGCTCTCCAGTTTCGACAGATTCAGCAGGTTCTCGATGAGCCTGAGCAGGTCGCGGGTGCGCACCGTCATACGGCCGTGCAGCTTGGAGCAATTGCTGGCAGCCTCGTATTGGCAGTTCACCTGCAGCGCATAGATCATCTGCTCGATGGAAGCCAGCGGCGATTTGAGTTCGTGGGCCACCATCGCGACGAAGTCGGATTTCATCTTGTCGATCTCTTTATGGGTGGATACATCCTCGAAGGTGATTACCGACCCGAGAATCTTCTGTCCGTCGTTGCCCGACGAAATGACCGGCGCGCAATGGGCTCTGAGGTAGCGCCTTGAAACGGTACCGGGGGCGAACTCCCGGGTAACCACATGGCGGTCTCCGATGGCTTCCTGGACCATCTGCACGACGCTGCCGTCCCTTATCGACACGGCGATCGGCTTACCGACCACCGGGTCGGTCTGGATGTCGAGTATCTTGATCGCCGCCGGGTTGTGATGCACGACCACCGACTGGGGATCGGTAATCAACACCGCCTCGACCATGCAGCCGAACACCGTTTTCAGCAGACTCTGCTCGTTCTGAATCGCTTCGAGGGTGAGGGTCCGCTCTTCCCTCAAGCGGCGGGCTTCCCGTTCGAGCTTGATTTTTTCGACCGCCCGGTCGACGACGATCCGGATATAGTCGGGGGTGAACGGTTTGCCGACGAAATCGAACGCCCCCTCCTTCATCGCGGTCACGGCCTTTGAAACCGTCGCGAAACCGGTGATGACGATTACCTCGATGTGCGGCTTATGCTCCTTTATCCACTCGAGTACGCCGAATCCGTCGATTCCCGGCATCATCAGATCGAGCAGGATGATGTCGAAGTTGTTGGCCTCGATCATCGCAATGCCCTCTTCACCGTTGCCGGCCTTGGCAATCCGGAAATTCTTTCCCGCCAGTGACCGTTCGACTCCGTCGCGGATGACTTTCTCGTCATCGATGATCAGTACCTGTACCTCGTCCATTCCCAGGTTCCCCGGTTATCAGTCACGCTCCGCTCCCTGCAACCCGGCGGTCACGCCGAGGCAGCAGAAAACCCATGTCTGCGTCAGTTCAGCCAGCTTTTAATGCGCTCCAGCAGTTCATTGGGTTCCACCGGCTTAGGCATGTAATCCTCGGCTTCGGACTCGAGCATGTCCCGGTGGGTGTAGGTCGACGTGGTAACCCGGTCGGCCACCGCCGTCAGCAGGATGATAGGGATATCCTTGGTTTCGCTGCTTTCCTTGAGTTTGGCGCAGGCTTCGTGGCCGTTCATGACGGGCATCATCACATCCAGCACGATCAGATCCGGCTTCTGTTTGGCAACCGCCTCCAACCCCTCCTGACCATCGTAGGCAACCTCTACGTCGTAACCGCCGCTTTCCACGATCACTCGCACCGCTTCGACAAAATCAGGGTCATCGTCTACCAATAGGATCAGTTTCTTCTCGGCCATCTGTTTCCTCCTTTCTCATCAACCAGATGAGTAGTTATTGAAGCGATTCTACAACGCCAGGATCGGTCGCGGCAGCAGCCCGGCCCCGCCGATTATTTCATTGAGTTTTTCCTCCCATTCGATCGCCATCACATGGACTCCGGCGATCCCCTCCATCTCCCTGACTTCCTGGATCTGCTCGATGCAGATCTCTATGCCCTTGGCGGCCTGCTTGTCCTTAGGCTCGTCGGCTATCCGCTTGATAATCTCCTCGGGAATCTCGATCCCGGCAACCATCCGATTCATGAACTTAGCCATGCCGGCCGATTTGAGGGGAGTGACTCCGGCCAGGATCTTGACCCGCTCAGGCAGTCCCTGGCGGCAGGCATCCTCCATATAGCGCTTGAATTTTTCCATGTTGTAGATGCACTGGGTCTGCACGAAATCGGCTCCGGCATCGACCTTCAACTTGAGGCGCGGAACCCTGATCTCAAACGGATCGGCGAACGGGTTCACGGCACACCCGATATAAAACTTGGGGGCGCCCTCGAGTTTTTCACCAGACGGAAAGAGCCCCTCGTCACGCATCGTCTTCACCAGGTGGATGAGTTGGATCGAATCGATGTCGAACACGTTCTTGGCCTGCGGGTCGTCGCCGAACTTCTGATGATCTCCCGACAGGCAGAGCAAATTGCGTATCCCCAGTGCCGAGGCTCCCAGCAGGTCTGACTGCAGCGCGATCCGGTTGCGGTCGCGGACCACCATCTGCAGCAGCGGCTCGGTGCCGCTCTGTTTTACGAGCATGCAACCGGCCACGGAACTCATGCGCACCACCGACGTCTGGTTGTCGGTGACGTTGCACGCATCGACATTGCCTTTCACCAGTTCCGCCTTTTTCAGAACCACCTCAGGGTCGGCGCCCCGGGGAGGGCCGCATTCGGCGGTGACGGCAAAATGACCGGCTTCCAGCACCCGTTCAAGATTGCTTCCAGATTTCATCACACCATATCCTCCCTGATGATTCTCCGCGGGCCGCCGTCCCGAGATGAGTCCCAGCCCTTATACGGTTTGATTTTGCCATAATTGTCCATCTGATCCAGCGCCTTGAGCCGGTCGATGATCAATTGCCAGCCGCATTTTGTCTCCTTGCTGACCTCGCAGATTCCCTGAACCGAACCGCCGCACGGGCCATGAAAGAGCGATTTGGCGCAGCGGGTTACCGGACAGATGCCCCCGGTCAGGTGCAGGACGCAGTCGCCGCATCCCTGGCAGCGCTCGGTCCACTCCCCCTGCCGTTCAGTGACGCCGAGAAACCCGGTGTTGATTCCCGGCAGCAGCGGGGTACGGGCAAATTTTTCAGCCATGAACTGGATGCCGGCGCCGCAGGCAATCGACAGGACCGCCTGATAGTCCTCCACATATGGACGCATCGGCTCCAGGTATTCAGGATCGCACTGCCGTTCCAGGCACACCTCCTTTATTTCGATCTTTTTGCCGGCCGCTTCCCGGGCCAGCCGCACCGTGGAGGCGAGCACCTGAACTTCCTTATCTCCGCCGACCCTGCACACCGTCACGCAGCCGTAACATCCGGCCAGGATGATGTTGTCATACGGTTCGAGCATTTCCAGAATTTCTTCGATCGGTTTTGGCGTTCCGGTAATCATGTCGAGTCAACCTCCTGTTATGAGACCTGTGCTTCACGCTGTCTGGCTAAATTGATCGGACTTGGTCCGAGTTTTACAACCTGTTCGACGAACTCGCTGGTGAAGGCGGCGAATTTCGATCCTTCACCGGCACTGAGGTTGTACATCCGTATCCGCTCCGGTCCGATATCGATCTGCTCGAGAATACGGTACACCCGTTCGACCCGGGCACGGGCCCGGATATTGCCGTTCACGTAGTGACAGTCGCCCTCCAGGCAACCGATCACCATCACCCCATCAGCCCCTTTCTCAAAGGCCTTCAACAGGATGGCCTCGTCGATCCTGCCGGTGCATGGGAGCATCACGATGCTGATCGCCGGAGGATAGCTGCGCCGTTCCGAACCTGCCAGGTCCGCCGCCGTGTATGCTCAGTGGCGGCACGCGAAAACTATCACGCTTATGCTGCTGGCACTGCTCGCACTGTTGGTGTTGTCCTGAACTTTTCCGATAACTTCAGCCATCACGCTCCTCCTGATTCATCGGCGTAGGCAGCCGCCTGATACGCTTCCAGCTTGGCATTGAGGTTCTCGTCCAGGTAACGTCCCAGCGTAATCGTCTTTGCCGGACATTCCGCCACGCAGATGCCGCAGCCCTGGCACAGTGCCGGATTAATGTAGGCCGTATGTTCCTCGTTGATCACCGGTACCCCGTAAGGACAGGCCCGGACGCAGGTCAGACAGACGGCGCAGTGTTCCGCGTTGACCGTCGAAAATACCCCGGAAAGCTTCAGCTTGGCATTGGCCAGGATGGTGGCGGCCCGCCCCACCGCCGCCTGTGCCTGGGCAATGGTCTCGGTCACGTTTTTCGGGCCATGGGCGGTGCCGGCCATGAAAATTCCTTCACTGGCCAGATCCACCGGCCTCAGCTTGGCGTGCGCTTCGATAAAGAAGCCGTTGCTGTTGCGCGGTACCCGCAGCATGGTCGCCAGTTCCTCGGTGTCTCGCGGGACAATGCCGGTGGAAAGCACAAGCAGGTCGGGGGACAGCTTGACCTTCATGCGTATCGACGGATCGGTCAGCGACACGGAGATAGCAGCTGAGCCGGCATCGATGGCGGGAGCCTCGATATCCGGATCGAAGCGGATGAAGTTGACTCCTGATTTTCGCGCCTTCCGGTAGTCGAGTTCGGTCAGCCCGTAGCACCGCATGTCGCGGTACAGCACGTCGATGCGCGCCGCCGGATTGATTTTCTTCAGGCCGATGGAGTTTTTCACCGCCTGATTGCAGCAGATGCGCGAACAGTAGTTGAGATGCTCGGCGCACCGAGAGCCGGCGCACTGGAGCATGACCACCGAGCCGATGGAAGCGGCCCGATCCGGATCCTCGACCAGCAATCGCTCGAAATCGGTCTGGCTCATCACGTTGTCGAGCTCGCCCAGGCCGTAGAGGTCCGGGCGATACTCCTCGGCCCCGGTGGCGATCAGCGTGGCCCCGTGTTTGACCTTTCTACTGCCGCCCGTGGGGGTCATCACCTCGCTCTCGAAAGAGCCGATGAAGCCGGTCTGATCCACAACCACCGAACTGGTCAGCACCCTGATCCGCTCGTTGTCTTCGACCCGGTCGATGAGTCCCTGCAGAAACGGTGCGAAGTCCTGCCCATCCCAGCTGCGCTGAAGGTTGACGAGTTGGCCCCCAAGCCGGGGTTGCTGTTCAACCAGATAAACGTTGAAGCCCTGTCCCGCCGCCTCGACCGCCGCAGTCATGCCGGCGACCCCGCCGCCGATGACGAGCAGGGTCGGCTCCACGTCGAATTCGAGTTCGCTCAGCGGCTTGGCCTGGGACACATTGGTCACAGCCATGCGCATCAGCCGTTTGGCCTTCTGCGTCGCCGCCTCCGGTTCCAGCTGGTGTACCCAGCTGCACTGGTCGCGTATATTCGCCATGTCGAAGAAATATTTATTGATTCCAGCCTGTTGGAGGGTAGACATAAACAGCGGTTCGTGGGTCGACGGAGAACAGGCTGACACCACCACGCGATTGAGATTGTGTTCGTTGATCAGTTCCTTGATCCGTTCCACCGAATCCTGAGAGCAGGTATAGAGCGGATGATCGGCAAATACCACGTTGGGCAGTGTGCGCGCATAATCGGCCACCGTCTCCACATCAACAACCGAAGCGATGTTCGAGCCGCAGTGGCATACGAAAACTCCGATCCTGAGCGGGTCTCCCGGTTCCTCGATGCGCTCATGAACCACCGGTGCAGCGGCAAGCATGGTGTTTCTGACCGGCGCCAACGCCACCGATGCGGCCTGGGCGGCGCCCGACGCTTCGCAGACCGTTTCCGGGATGTCCTTGGGACCGTTGAAGGCTCCGCTCACATAGACACCGGGCCGCGAAGCGGCCATCGGGGTAAATCCGTCGGTAACCGCGAAGCCGTAGGAATCGAGGTCAATACCGATGGTTTCAGCCAGTCGTCTGGTACGATCGGCCACCTGGATACCCACCGACAGCACCACCATCTCGAAGGTTTCGGAGCAGCGTGTGCCGCTGCCGTCGACATACCGGAGTTCGAGGTCCCCGGTCTGCGGGTCTTCGAAGATCCTCGAGACCATCGCCCGCACGAAACGGATATTGTTCTCCCGGGCCCGGGTTATATAGGAGTCGAAGTTTTTCCCGAACGAGCGCATATCGATATAGAAAATCGTTGGTTCGATGGAGGAATCATGCTCCCTGGCGATGTAGGCCTCTTTGGTCGCGTACATGCAGCACACCGACGAGCAGTAGTCGCGTCCGCAGCTGTTGTCCCGCGAGCCGACGCACTGGATCCAGGCAATCTTGCGCGGATGCTTGGAATCCCCGGGCCGCATCACCGAACCCGAGGTCGGGCCCGACGCCGACAGCAGCCGTTCGAACTCAATCGAGGTGACCACGTTTTTATAGATTCCGTAGCCGAACTCGCCGCGGATGGACGCATCGAACACCTCGATTCCCGGCGAGAAGATCAATGAGCCGACCTTGATTTCCTTTTCACTGACCGTATGGGTGTAGTCGATCGCTCCGGTTCCGCACACCGCCTGACAGGTTCCGCACTCCCCGGTGTTGAGCTTCACGCAGCTCGCTTCGTCGATTACCGGAACGCGCGGCACCGCCTGCGGATAGAAGATATTGATCGGTTTACGCAGATTGAGCCCCTCGTTGAAGGTGTTGAGCAGCGGCCGTGGGGTTTTGTCGGTCAGTTCGCTGACGTTGAGGTATGTGACCGGACATACCGACTGGCAGGCTCCGCAGACCTGGCAGATGTCGAGCCCGGCCTCGATACCGTCTTCGACCATCTGCAACGCGCCGATTCCCATGACCTTGGTGCACATCAGCACGCAGAGCCCGCAGCGGATGCAGTCGGTCGACACCCCCTGATTCGGGGTCCCGAGCCTCTTGATGATTTCATTCGAGCGTTCGCGGACCGCCACACCGAGGTTTTTATCAAGCTCGGGCGCATCGCTGATCGTGATCGCCTGGAATTTCTCCGGACACACCGTATAGCAGGCCCCGCAGCCGGTACATCTGTCCTGGTCGATGGAGGCAATCTCCTTCTTCTGCCAGTTCACCGCCCCGTGCAGGCAGGCGCGGTGGCACATGCCGCATCGCGAGCATTTTTCTTCATCGACGCGGAAGGTCCACTTGGCCAGCGTTGTCGGTTGCGGTGTGGAGGGACCGCGTATCAGCCGCTTGTTTTTGGCCTTGAGTTTTTTCTTTTTCCCATCCTCTCCGGTCTGCTCATGAAACCAGGAGATCTGGGTTACCGGGCAGGCCAGTTCGCAAAGCCCGCAGCCGGTACATTTGTCGATATTGACATAGCGGGCATGCTGGGTGATGCGGGCGGTAAAATTGCCGGCCTCCCCCTCCAGCGCCGTCAGATCGCTGTGGGTCAGCAGCTCGATGTTGCGATGTCGGCCGACCTCCACCAGTTTCGGGGAAACAATGCACATGGAGCAGTCGTTGGTCGGGAAGGTCTTGTCGAGCTGCGCCATCTTGCCGCCGATGGCCGGCGCATGTTCGACCAGGTAGACCTTGAAGCCTGAATTTGCCAGATCCAGTGCCGACTGCATGCCGCTGATGCCGCCGCCGACCACCATCACCGCTCCGGTGGCCGTCATCTCAGTCATGGGATTTACCGTCATACCGTTTCCTCCCTGCTCCTGTGGTTTTCCTGCATCACCGCAGACAGTACCCCGGCGTCGACCAGATGCAGTCTCTTCTGCTTGGCTGGATAGTCGCCAGTCAACGCTGCATTGATCAGCTCGGTCACAAAGTAGACCGGCAGACGAGGACCGCCGGCCATATCCATCTGTCTGCTCTCGACATTCACCTGGCACATCGGACAGTCGGTGACCAGCGCATCGGCACCGGCTCGTACCGCCGCCTCGACGAGATCTCCGACCAGCCGGCGGGCGATATCTGGCCGGGCCATGGTCAGGGACCCGGAACAGCACTCTGTGCGGTGGGACCATGGCACCGGCTCTGCACCGACATAACGAACAATCGTCTCCAGTGATTCCGGCTGTTCGAAATTGCTCACCCCGGTAATTTTCGGATGCCGCAATGACAGGCATCCGTAATAGCAGCCGAGCTTCATTCCTTTGAGCAGGTTGCTGATCCTCTGCTGTATCGCTTCGTTGATTGCCTGCGAGGCCAGAAACGTTGAGATATGGATAATCCTGCAATTCCCCTGGTACCGCTCGACATCCCAATACTCAGGGGCCTCGCGGAGGCTCTTCTCCGCCGCTTTGAGGCGCTGAAAACAGGCCGCACACGGCACCAGAATATCAAGGCCAAGTTCAGCCGCCAGCAGCAGGTTTCTCATCGGCAGCCGCATGCCGACCTCGTGTCTGGTCATATGTGCCGAGGAAGCGCCACAGCAGTTCCAGTCGGGGATTTCGACCAGCTCGACCCCGACCAGGCTGCAGAACTCTCTGACTGATTTATCGTAGTCGAGCGCCGTTCCCTGCAGCGAACATCCCGGATAGTAAGACAGTTTCATCGCTCATACTCCTTGCCTTTGCCGGAGAAGATCTTTTTAATCTCCTGCTTGCCTTTGACCGAGTGTGGCATCAGACTCAGCTTGCCTTTGGAAAACATCTTCATACCCAGATTCATATCTCCGGTGTAGTCACCGGAACGAATCTTAAAGGCAGCGATCAGCCCGATTTCATAGGCCCTTCCCCAGTGTTCGATGGAACCCAAAAAACTGCTGTGAAACGCCGCAACCCGCGGTTCCGCTGGCTCGACGCCCTTGCGCAGCGCCAATTCCCGCAGCACGTCCATGAGCACGGCGATGTCGATATCGTTGGGGCAGCGGGTCGCGCAGGTCTCGCAAGCCGCGCAGAGCCAGATGGTTTTGGATCTCAGCAGGATGTCTTCCATCCCGTAGGCCGCAAGCCTGACAGCTTCCATCGTGGTGATGTCGAAGAACTCGGTGATCGGGCACCCGGCCGAGCAGCGGCCGCATTGGTAGCAGGCCTGTACGTCCACCTCCCGCTCTTCCAGCTTGGCAAGAAACTTTCGATTCCCCTGTTCCGGGTTGATCACGTCAGTGTTCATGAATACCTCCTCCCTGCACGGTGTCTACAAAAACCGGGAACCGCAGGGTGAACGTCGCACCCTTGTCAGGTCCCGAACTTACCTTGATGGTGCCCTGATGCTCCTTCACGATCGCAAACGACACCGACAGACCGAGCCCGGTCCCTTCGCCGGTCGTCTTGGTCGTGAAGAACGGCTCAAATATCTTGTCCTGCAGCTCTTCCGCTATGCCCGGGCCGGTATCGCTGATCAGGACTTCGTTGATGTCGTTCCCCGCTCTGGCCCTGCTGGTTATGGAGATGACCCCGTCGCCGTTCATGGCCTGGGCGGCGTTGACCAGCAGATTCATGACCACCTGATTGAGACGGATCGAATTGCCGAGCACCGGGGAGAGACCATCGGCCAGATTGAGCCGGAACTCGATGTTGTGATAGAGCGGCTGATTTTCCAGAATCCCCAGGGTCTTGCGGATTACCTCGTTGATGTCGGTCGGCTCCATCTCGTAGCTGGTCTGGTGAGAAAACTCGAGCAGATCGGCAACAATAACCTTGCAGCGCTCGGCCTCATGGATGATGGTGTCGAGATCACCGCTGACCTCGTGATGCTCCCCCACCACCTCCTTGATCAGGTTCGCGTAGAGCATGATTCCCGACATCGGGTTGTTGATCTCATGGGCGACGCCAGCGGCCAGCCGCCCCAGTCCGGCCATTTTTTCGGACTGCATCAGCATGTTGTGGGTCTGCTCCAGGTGTTTTTCGATCTTGATGATGTCCCTGAGGTCGGTGAAAATACCGAAGGTCGCGATCTCTTTGTCCCTGTCGTAGATGATCCCCCCTGAAAAGCGCACCGGAATTTCATGTCCGTCCTTGTGGCGCACGCTGAGTTCGTGGTAAAGGAGCTTGCCCTTGCCCCCGAAATCGTTGCTGCGCATGCGCTTGATAATCTCGCGGGCGAGTCCGCCCGGGTAGAGATTGGTCACGTGCAGCCGTTCCAGGTCAGCCTCGTCGTGATACCCGAGCAGCGTCAGCGCCGCCTCGTTGAAGAGGATGATGGTGCCGTTCATATCGGCGGCGATGATGCCGTCCACCGACGAGTTGATCAGGTTGTTGAAAAAGGTATTGCGCCGTCTGAGTTCGCCCTCGAGCTTCTTGCGCTGGGTGATGTCGATCAGATACATCAGGTAGTACTCGGGAGACGACGGCGGGTAGATCAGCACCGCGTCGAGGATTTTCCTGCGGTTTTCACCGGTGGTAAGCTCGATCTCGTGCCTGATCTTCAGCCGCTCCATCTCTGACAGATTGTCGAAAAACTGGCCGATCTGGTAGAAAAACCACTGGTTTTCCTCACCGAGCAGGTTCTCTAGCGATGTATCCGTCAGATTGCGATAGTGCACGCCGAGCAGCTGATTGGCCGCCGGGTTCGCATACAGCACCTGATGATCGAGGCTGACAACCATCACTCCGTTCGGCGTTTCTTCGAGAATCTGATAAAGATAGAGATGCGAGCCGAGTTCATTGGTTACCTCCGGCAGACTCTTTCTCAGAGGAGATCTTTCGTCGTCGCTTTTGAGCACGCTGTCAGTCGTTCAATTATCGTTCAATGAGGTCCAGAAATTCGCCCATTCGATCATGCAGCCCCAACGATAACAGGACCACGCTGTCGCTGATCGGCGCGAGCTCTTTGAGATAATCGGCGGCTACCTGCATGCCGGCGCTCTTCTTGTCTGGCGCCGTCATCATTTTCTTCAGGAATTCCTGGGGAATCGATGGCACCCCCGGGAGATTGTTCAGATAGCGGATCATCGTCACCGACTTTAAAAACATCAGCGAGGTGAAGAGTTTGATGCCGGTCTGTTCGGCAAACGGCAGGAACTGCTCGATAATGTTGAGATCATAGGTCGGGCCAAGCGTTACCGACTGGACACCGAACTCCTTCAGCTTGAAGAAGTATTCGGCCCGCTCGCGGTTGAAATTTACATCGTCGGACAGTTCGATATAGACGCCAATGACGAAATCCGCAGCCCCGTCCAGCTCTTCCCCGGCCAGGTCTTTGCCCGCATTGATCGCCGCCGCGCAGGTCAGCATCGTGTTCAGGTCGAGGTCACCGCTGGTGCGGGCCATGGGCTGGTCTCCCTCCTTGGGATCATGCCCCTGCTTGATAACCACATCCCGGATGCCCATCGCCGCGGCACAGAGCAGATCACCCTGGAAGGAGAGCCGGTTCCGATCGCGGCCGTTTATCACCATGGACGGTTCAATCCCCTTTTCCTTCAGGGCCCAGCTCGGCGCCAGCGGAGACATGCGCAAAATGGCATGTTCGTTGTCGGTAACCCTGATACGGTCGACCCGGCCACGGATTTTCAGGGCATTGTCGAGGAACCTCTGTAGATTGGTGCCCTTGGGCGGATCGATCTCTGCAATCAGGCGGGGTGATTGGTGGACCTGCGTCGTTGTGGCTTCCATTGAACCTCCTCTTGCTCACATGAATTTGGCGGTCGAAGCAGTTCAAGACCGTCTGCCTGCAGCTTTCCTGATACGGACAAAGGTCCTGAAATCACTGGAGATACAACAAAGGCTGCGCAATGTTTAAGGTCAACCCCATACCTACGCTAACCCTACGAGATACCGCAGGCCGTGCTTTGTATCGGGGTGTGCCTTCATGAACACCGGCAGCCGACAATGTCAAAAAGTCGAGACAGGAACAATAAATCAAAGTTTTTTAACGGTTTATTAAATCGATTTTATATTAACGGCAACACGATCACTTTGTCAATTGTTGAAATGCGCTTTTTTTCTGTAATTTCATCGTCCGCAACTGGTTGACCATGGGCTCCGGGGAAGCCGCTTCATCCATCCCCAGACCTGACGCAGACTATGAAATTACCATTTTTTGACCTAGATCAAACCATTTATTAGCAGGAGCATTATTCTATGACTGAAAACCGCCTTGAAAAATAAGGATTGTGGTTCGAAAACAAGACTCCCGAAAACATTTTCTTTTAGTCATGTATTTGATATTCAGAGTAAATATTTTCTTGCGCAACGCTGCGTTTGGGCCAGAAAACAATTTTCAAGGCAGCCTTAATCTGGCATCGACCCACCCTTACACGTGATACGAGGAAGCGTATGAAATGCCCAGGCCAAGATATGCAGTATTGGACGGCAGAGGCCATTTTCGAGGTTGCCTGCCCGGAGTGCGGAACGTCGGTTGAATTCTACAAAGACGATACCACCCGTGTCTGCTCCGGTTGCGGGCACCGGTTCGTCAATCCGAAGATGGACTTCGGCTGTGCCGCCTACTGCACATTCGCCGAACAATGCATCGGCACGCTGCCCGAGGAGTTCGTCGGGGCCCGGGACAATCTTCTCAAGGACAAGGTCGCAGTGGAGATGAAACGCTTTTACAAAGCCGATTTCAGGCGCATCGGCTCGGTCTCCAGGCTTGCCAATCATGCCGAGAAAATTGGCAAAGAGGAAGGCGCCAACCTTGCCCTGGTACTCTGCAGCGCCTACCTCAAAGATATCGACTCCAACGCGGCGGGTACTGGCCCGACCGCCGAGTCCATCCTCAAAGGCCTTGGTGCCACGGACGAGATGTGCCGGGACGTCTGCGATCTGATCGGCTCGCTCGGCGGACCCCAGGAGTTTTTGTCACGGGAGGCGGCTGTACTTAAAGACGCGGAATCACTGGCCGGGCTGGAAGACACAAACAAGCTCGAACCGGTCAGCGCCGAAGAATTCGAACAATTCGCCTCTCACCGGCTGCTGACTGCGGGGGGCCGCACCGTCGCCCGTATCCTCTTCGCCCGCCAGGCACCGGTCTGAGCGGAGTCCTGCCGGAGTCCGGTTGACCCGCGTTGATCGCCGGGGAAGCCGGCCTCGATACCCACCGGGAATAAGCTGACGGGAAGACCGCCTGCACGTGCAATTTGTGTCTGTGCCGATCGCTGCCGTATAATACAAGAGTAAGGTATTTTTCAAACGGTGACTACAGGGGAGGATACACCCATGGCTATTGTTACGGTCTCTAGGCAAATGGGAAGCTTCGGCGACGAAATCGCCAGAGCGGCGGCCGAGGCACTCGATTACCTGTTCATTGAAAAAGTCCAGATCAGCGAAATTCTCTCACGGTCGGGCCTTTCCATTTCCGATATCGATCTCTACGATGAAAAGAAACCATCGATCTGGCGGACCCTCACCATCCAGAAAGAGCGGTTCTCGCATCTCATCAGGGCGGCCATGTATGAGCTCGCTGCTCGAAAAAACGTTGTCATCGTCGGGCGCGGCGGCCAGGTGATACTGAAAGACATCCCTGGCGCCCTGCACATCAGAATCATTGCCCCCTTCACACTGCGGGTGGCCCGCCTGATCGAGCAACGGGGATATAAGGAATACGATGCCCAGCGGCTCATACGGCAGGGAGACCGGGACTCGTCCGGATATTTGGGTACCTACTT
>JAJDNR010000199.1 GCA_022340565.1 Desulfofustis sp. | reverse complement strand
CGGCAAGGAGCTGGTCGCCAATGCGCTGCACCAGAACAGCCTGCGCCGCGACCGGCCGTTCATCAAGCTCAACTGCGCGGCGCTGCACGAGAACCTGCTCGAGAGCGAGCTGTTCGGCCACGAGGCCGGCGCCTTCACCGGGGCGTCCGGGCGCCGCAAGGGACGGTTCGAACTGGCCGATAAGGGGACCCTGTTTCTCGACGAGATCGGCGACATGAGCCTGCAGACCCAGGCCAAGATCCTTCGGGTTTTGCAGGAGGGCGAGTTCGAACGGCTGGGCGGGGCGCAAACAATCAGGGTGGATGTACGGCTGCTGGCGGCAACCCATAAAAACCTGGAGCGGATGATCGAAGACGGAGCATTCAGGCAGGATCTCTACTTTCGCTTGTCGGTGGTGCCCGTCAAGCTGCCGCCGCTGCGCGAGCGCGCCACCGACATTCCCGAACTGGCAAACCATTTCCTGCGCCGCTTCGCCGAAAAGAACAGAAAGGACATCAAAGACTTTCATCCGGAGGCACTCAATCTGCTGATGCAGTACGACTGGCCGGGCAACATCCGGGAACTGGAGAACTCCGTCGAGCGGGCGGTCATCCTGTGCCTCGGCGAACAGCTCACCCCGCATGACCTGCCGCCCCACCTGCTGTCCAAAGAGGTGCGAGAGCTCAGGCACAGCACCGCTCAGGACGGATTTACCCTCAGGGACATGGAGCGCGAGGTGATCAGATCGACTCTGGAGAAAACCGGCAACAACAAGAGCCAGGCGGCCAAACAACTCGGCGTGGCACGGCAGACACTGCTCAACAAGATCAAGGAATACGGGTTGTGACGAAACCCTTGAGAACGGTATTTCTAAAAAGCTTATTCACTATCCGATAACCCTCTAATCAAGACTCCTGAAGGAACGTCCACAGGATATCCGGTTTTGGGGGTCTCTTATCCGCGGCTTTCGTGGTTCCCTCTTCTGATGTTCCCCACCATCGCTGCAGATTCACATCCATTGAATGGGTATGTAAAAAATTTGCGCAGCGAGCTTCGATTCAAATGGCCGCCTCTGCCTTAAAATTAGACACAACATGATCCTGCAAACTGTTCATAACAGCAAATTCTTCATATTAAACATTTAAAATCAATATCTTACATAAATGTCACTAAACTAATCCTGGCTGGCACGAACTGTGCTATAAGGTATGTAAACCAAATAACATGTGGCTAAGAGCGATCACTTCCACATGTGATAAAAACCAAAAAGTAAAGCAACGAGGAGAACGTCATGAAAAAAACACTTATTGCATCGATACTGATAGTCGGGCTGTCCACCGCGGGTCTTGCCTACTCACACGGCGGCGGCTGGGGTGGACGCGGCTGGGGTGGCCATATGTCGGGCGGATATGGCATGATGGGCGGTTACGGCATGATGGGCGGTTACGGCATGATGGGCCCCGGAATGATGGGCTACGGCGGAAGCTATGGTGACTGCCCCGGAGCTTCCTATTTCGGACCGGACGGCTGGAACCGCGAATCCCAGCAGAAGTTTCTGGAGGACACCGTCGGCCTGCGTAAGGAGTTGAACGACAAATGGTTCGAATATTCGGAAGCCCAGCGAAACCCCAACACGACCCAGGAGCAGCTTGCCGCCATCGAGAAGCAGGTAATCGATATCCGCACGAAACTGCAGGAAAAAGCTGAGCAGGCGTATAAGAAATAACAGGTGCACACCAGCGTCGATTGGGTATGCAGCCCCTCCTTTCCCCTCCCTCCCTGGTGACCGGCAGGCGGAATCTGAGCCCAATCGACGGGATTTACTCCAAATCAGAACCCCGCCTGCTGATCACTTTTATCAACAAACCGGCCGGAGTCGTCCCCATGATGTCCGGCCGGCTTACCGAAGTTACGGCAAGTAATCGCTGCACACGTTTCACAAACCCACTGCTGATAGTTTTCCCCGATTGCCCCGCGGCTGATCAATGCCTGCAGATAAGAACTACATTTATTGGGCCGAAAAGAAAATGTCCCCGTACCAGGCCTCCGCGAATCCGTCACTGTTGTCGGTGTCGGTCATAATCGCCACCCCGTCTATCCAGTCGACATCAGCTCCGAACAAGGTCTTCAGATCCTCTTTTATATTGCGCTTTTCAGCCAGCCACACCGATGGGCGGTCGAGACGATTGCGCACCGCGACCATCATCGCATTTTTGCCGGCAAAGGCATTCTCCCACACGGCCCCTCTTTCCATGCGGCCGGCCCAGACATAGTTTACCGCCTTGAGCTGCCATGGAAATATCCCCGCGTCGAAGATTACGTAGACTCTGGCGGCGTAATCATCTCCTGATTTCGTCCGCTCATCCCCGCTGTCCAGCGCTGCATCGATTCGCCAACTCCAGTTGAGATAGGGAAAGTCCGCCAGGTTTATGCGTTGCTTTTTGGCCAGAGCCGAGGCGCTGTCTTCGCTTCGCGCCTGCAGCACGACCCGGCCACCTTCCTCTTCCAGGGAGTAAACGGTGGCACCGTCGAAGACCTTTTCTTTCCAGCCGCTCAGATCTGAGTCCGAAAATGCACCGACAAGCAATTCACCGGCCCGCGCGACGCTTACAGGTGAATTAATGGCCAGGATTCCGCACGTTATCAATAACGATCGGATCAGAGTTCCAGCGGGGCTCTTTTTTTCCATCTGTGAGCAAGCTGCTAAATGCTGTCTATCACCGTTTTCAGTTTCTCCCGGATCTGTTCCGCGATTTCCTGCAGCTCCGGATTATCCACCGCACTCATGGACGCGATGGGATCGATCGCCGCGACCTCGATTCTCCCGTCCTCCGTCTGCTGGACGATCACATTGCAGGGCAGCATCGTTCCGATTTTATCTTCTGACTGCAAGGCCTTGTACGCATAGGGCGGGTTGCACGCACCGAGGATTCGATAGGGGCGAAAATCCGCATTCAGCTTTTTCTTGAGCGTTTGGGTTACGTCGATCTCGGTGAGCACGCCGAATCCTTCCTCTTTCAGTTCCGCGATGGTCTTGTCGATGGTCTCGTCAAAATTCAAGCTGCTGTACTTACTGAAATAGTAAGACATAATTCCCTCCTTGAATGACCTCTGCCGGGTCTCTTGTCCAAATTATCTTGTGAATATCTTCATTATCGAAGAGATATGCCCCATTATAGTCACACCTGTAACGATATACCACATACCTGCCACCGGGAGGCAACGCCTCGATCGCGTTTGAAGCCATGCAGCTTTCTCAACACGAGGTGAAAGAACACTTCATCCGGCTTAATCACCTGGTATACGGCGGTTATTTCCGAAATCCCGACCGCCAGCACCAGGACGCGGGTGATCAAGCCCGGCTCCGTCATCAAGGTGGCTGTGGTTCTGCTCGTTGTGATATTTTCCTGTGGCCGCGGGGATGAGGAGTTGATTTTGAAGCGCAGTCTCCCCGGCACCGAATCGAGATGTCGGGAAGGCTGAATTATTGGTCAATAGAGGAGGTTAAACTCGTTGACAATCTCTCTTGCCGACTTTGAGCGGAAATCGTCTTTGTTGAGAGATTCATCCGCATGGCGTTTGAACTCGGCCCGTTTCAATATTCGGGAATCACCTGAGATCCCTTCCACCACGTAAGAATAGACGAGGCTCTCGACGGTGACTCCGTTGGACAATGCAATCTCTTCCAGGTCCCTCCCGATATCGGCAGGGACCGATACCGTAATCACAACTTCACTGGCGTTGCTTTTCAGCGCTTTCTCGCCCATTGGTCCACCTCCGTGTTTTAGGTTTCCCCGGGCTCGATGAGTTGCATCTGCCCGTTAGTTTTTGTTGAGTTCTGAATATCCATTCTCTTACCATACTGATATATTCCAGATGATGTTTACCTCTTAAAAGCAAGGTTTGTGCCAGGACGTAACAACTCCGAGGTGAAGAGCATAACCTTCTGAATTTAGATTATTGTTTATTGTCTGAATCAATTCTTCGGATCGGCAAGAAGATGTAATCTGCAAATAAACAAGACAAAAACAAGAATACATTCCCGATTGAACTGCCCAGTTATTTGACAGCCCAGCGGAACGATGCCGGCAATGATTTTGATTATTAATTTCCGACTCGTGAAAATATGCCCTCAAAAAGACGTGAGAGCGAAGGACCATGACAGTAAAAAGCCGGGCTCGGCATGGAACGTGCTCGAGGGGATCCACAAGGCTTTACTTATTCTGGCCGTTTGAAATAATAAACATTCGGCATTACAGGTATCGGATAATCATGCTGCACTTTTGTAGCGATTACATCTGCACTCAACCATGAGACAGTTCCCAGGGTAACTCGGGAAACTGCCCGGCCGTGATTGGGACAACCGCACGACAGAGGAGTATACCATGAAAAACACCGTTCAATGCCTCATCACCGCAGCCTTACTGCTGCTTGCCCCATTGCTGTCGGCCGCTGCCACGCCTCCGGGCGGAAGCGACGGCAGTGTGGAGTGGAAGCAGGTGAACAGCTTCCCGGTGCCGGCCTCGGCCCGTGACTTCGTCTATTCGCTTGACGGCAGATATGCCTTTATCCTCACCGAGGATCAGCGGGTACTCGTCTACGACGCACGAGGCAGTCTGCTCGGAAGCATTCCGGTTGATTCGGGAGTCTCGGCGATTGATCTGGCGCCGCAGGGGCAGCTGCTCTATCTGATCGACACCGAAAAAAACATCACCTCGACGCTGGCGATAGATTTCATCGTCACTATCGATGTTGCCAGCTCCGCTTTCAAGGGTGCTGACGATGCCCCGGTGACCATCGTGGTCTTTTCCGACTTTCAATGACCCTACTGCAAGAGGCTGGTGCCTCTGCTCGAACAGGTGTTCGAGAAAAACCGTGAAACCGTCAAGATTGCCTATAAACACCTGCCGTTGAGATCCCACAATATGGCTCAACCCGCAGCCCTCGCCTCGCTCGCCGCGAACGAGCAGGGCAAATTCTGGGAATACCACGACCAGCTGTTCGCCGAGAAGACCATCGTACCGGCATCGATCGACAGGATCGCCGCAGATCTCGGTCTGGACATGGAACGGTTCAACAGCGACAGGAACTCGGCCCGTATCCAGCAGATCGTCGCCGCCGATATCGCGGATGCCGGCCGGCTGGGAGTTACCGGAACACCAACCATCTACGTGAACGGCCGAAAGCTCAATCAACGATCACTGGCCGGTTTCCAAGCCCTGATCGACGACGAATTACGAAAACTTCACTAACAACCACCAGCAATCATGCCCAGCGGGCAGGGAGCACATCAATGAACATTGGCGTACCAAGGGAAATTCACAAAGGAGAGCGCCGCGTCGCGACCACCCCGGAGGTCGCCGCGCTTCTTCAGAAACTCGGTTTTAAGGTGATGGTCGAGTCGCAGGCCGGCCAGGCGGCGAAATTCACCGACGCCGCCTATGCCGAGGCAGGGGCGGCAGTCGTCGAGCAGGTTGCGGATCTCTATGAACAGTCGGATATCATCCTCAAGGTGCGCGCACCCGAAAACGACGAGGAGACCGGCATAAACGAATACGACCTGCTGCGCGAGGGGCAGACGCTGATCAGTTTCATTCAGCCCGGCCAGAACGAACCGCTGATGAAGGAGCTGGCGTCGCGCAAACTCACGGTCCTGGCGATGGACTCGATCCCGAGAATCTCGCGGGCCCAGAAAATGGATGCGCTCAGCTCGATGGCCAATATCGCCGGCTACCGGGCGGTGATCGAAGCGGCCCAGAACTTCGGCCGGTTCTTCACCGGGCAGATCACCGCCGCCGGCAAGATTCCACCGGCCAAAGTGCTGGTCATCGGCGCCGGGGTCGCCGGACTGTCGGCGATTGGCGCCGCCAAGTCCATGGGGGCGATCGTGCGGGCCTTCGACACCCGTCCCGAAGTCAAGGAGCAGGTCGAGAGCATGGACGCTGAATTCCTGATGCTCGACTTCGCCGACGAGGACGGCAGCGGCGAGGGCGGCTACGCGAAGGTCATGAGCGACGAATTCATCAAGGCGGAAATGGCGCTTTTCGCCGAGCAGGCCCGGGAGGTCGACATCATCATAACCACTGCGCTTATCCCCGGGCGGCCGGCTCCCGAGCTGATCACCGAGGACATGGTGAAAACCATGCAGGAAGGCAGTGTGATCGTTGATCTGGCCGCCGAGATGGGCGGCAACTGCAAGCTCACCGAAGCGGACAAGGTAGTCGTCAAGCATGGGGTCACGATCATCGGCTACACCGATCTGCCGTCACGGCTGCCGACCCAGTCGAGCCAGCTCTATGCCACCAACCTGCGCCATCTGCTCAGCGATCTGACCCCGGAAAAAAACGGCACCATCGTGGTCGACATGGAGGATGAAATCATCCGCGGGGCAACGGTGATCAAGGACGGCGAAATCACCTGGCCGCCGCCACCTCCAAAGCTCTCGGCGGCACCCGCCAAGCCCGCCGTCGAGCCGATTGCTCCACCGCAGCCGAAAAAAAGGCGGCCGTGGGTGGGCCCTCTGGTGATTGGTCTTGCAGCCATCGTGATGCTCGCCATCGGCAGCGTCGCCCCGCCAGCCTTCATGTCCCATTTCACCGTTTTCGTGCTGGCCTGCTTCGTCGGCTACATGGTCATCTGGAACGTGACGCCGTCGCTGCACACGCCGCTGATGAGCGTCACCAACGCGATCAGCTCGATCATCATCATCGGCGCGCTGCTGGAGATCTCGTCCGAACGGGGCGTGATCGTGCTGCTCGCGGCGATCTCGATCCTGATCACCAGCGTCAACATCTTCGGCGGATTCGCGGTGACCCAGCGGATGCTGTCGATGTTCAGGAAATAGGAGGGGAGCCATGTCACACGGTATTGTCACGGTAGCTTACATCGGCGCCACCATCCTGTTCATCCTCGCCCTCGGCGGTCTCAGCACCCAGGAGACATCGCGGCGCGGCAACCTTTACGGAATGACGGGGATGGCCATCGCACTGCTGGCCACCCTGTTCGGCATCGTCTCCGACAACTACGTGCTGCTCTTCGTGGGGGTGATCATCGGCGGCGCCATCGGCCTGATGCTCGCCAAAAAGGTCCAGATGACCCAGATGCCCGAACTGGTCGCCATCCTGCACAGCCTCGTAGGACTGGCTGCGGTCCTGGTCGGATTCGCAAATTTCATGGATCATTCCATCATGCTGAGCGGGGTGGAAAAGACCATCCATGATGTGGAGACCTATCTCGGCATTCTGATCGGCGCCCTGACCTTTTCCGGCTCCGTGGTCGCTTTTCTGAAACTCAGCGCGCGGATCAGCGGCAAACCGATGCTGCTGCCGTTCAGGCACTGGCTCAATCTCGGCATGCTGGTTCTAGCCGTCTGGTTATGCTTCACCTTCATCGGCCAGAGTGCGACCGGCGGCGGCACCTTCCCCCTGCTGGCGATGACCGTCATCGCGCTGCTCTTCGGGGTGCACATGGTCATGGCCATCGGCGGGGCGGACATGCCGGTCGTGATCTCGATGCTCAACAGCTATTCAGGGTGGGCGGCGGCGGCCACCGGGTTCATGCTCAGCAACGAC
Source organism: Desulfofustis sp. (assembly GCA_022340565.1). Taxonomy (GTDB): domain Bacteria; phylum Desulfobacterota; class Desulfobulbia; order Desulfobulbales; family Desulfocapsaceae; genus JABDQA01. The sequence continues at coordinate 4,270 of JAJDNR010000199.1, read as the reverse complement.
CTGCTGATCGTGGTCGGGGCGCTGGTCGGAAGCAGCGGTGCGATACTCAGCTATATCATGTGCCGGGCGATGAACCGCAATTTTATCTCGGTCATCGCCGGCGGGTTCGGCACCGCCGAGGGGCAGACGGCCGCACCGGGTGAAGGCGAGGAGACCGGCGAGGTGGTGCCGGTGGAGGCCGCGGAGGTAGCCGATATGCTGCTCCAGGCCAAAGAGGTGATGATCATCCCGGGCTACGGCATGGCGGTCGCCCAGGCCCAGCACGTGGTCAACGACATCACCAGGAAACTCAGGGACAGGAAGATCAACGTGCGCTTCGGCATCCATCCCGTCGCCGGGCGCATGCCCGGCCATATGAACGTGCTGCTGGCCGAGGCCAAAGTCCCCTACGACATCGTCTTCGAGCTCGATGAAATCAATGACGATTTTCCCAATGTCGACGTATCCGTGGTGGTCGGCGCCAACGACATCGTCAACCCCGCCGCCCAGGAGGTGCCGAACAGCCCGATCGCCGGCATGCCGGTGCTCGAGTGCTGGAAGGGCAAAACCACCATCGTTTTGAAGCGCTCCATGGCCACCGGCTACGCAGGCGTCGCCAATCCCCTGTTCTACAAGGAGAATACCCGGATGCTGTTCGGCGACGCGCGGGAAAGCCTCGGCGCCGTGCTCAAGCAGCTCGACTGAACAGCCAGATTCCGATCCATATCCGGTCCGCCACTTCTGGCCCGCCTGCATCGGGAGCCATGCACCCGCATGGCTCCCGATGCAGATCATCTGCGAAGAACTCGTGTGAGCAGGACAGGCGGGCCACCTATCACCCCCAAAATCAGCACCGAGGGATCCATAGCGTTTTACCGGTGCCCCACCGATCTCTTTCAGCTTGACCTGGCAATCTCAATGGCGTTATCCTAGCTGTAAACGCAGGGATCGGCAGATTCCTGTCAAGGTCACTCAAACCAGCCGCAAAGATATGATCCACACCATGAAAAAGCTTGCCGTTGTGCTGCTTCTCGTTACCTTCTCCGCTGTGAGCACATTCACCCCCGTCGCCAGAGCCGTGGCCATAAGCACGGAAACCATGCTTGACCAGCAGGCCCAATCAACGCAACACGACCTCCAGAATCTTCTCGCCCGTGCCGAGGTCAGAAAGGAGCTTGTGAGGCTGGGCGTTGATCCGGAATATGTGGACCGCCGCATCGCCGCCTTGACCGACGACGAACTCTATCAGATCCAGCAGAAAATCGGAGAACTCCCCGCCGGCGGCTCCAGTGTGCTCGCGATTCTGGGTGCGGTGTTCCTCGTTCTTATCGTGCTGGAACTGGTCGGGGTGACAAACGTTTTCAGTAAGCTGTAACCTTGTTCAACCATCTCGGAGTTGCGCTCGCGATTTTTCTGGGGCTCGCAGCCCTTGGCGGATGTGCAGCGGACAAACCGCGTTTCGACCTTGAATCTGAACAGGCTCTGGTTCTCGAGAACACCCCTTTCTATCCGCAGAAAGCATATCAATGCGGCCCGGCATCCCTGGCGATGCTGCTCAATGCCTCCGGGGTGACGGTTGATCCCGACGACCTCGTCCCATACACCTACATCCCTGAACGAAAGGGGAGTTTTCAACTCGAGCTGTTGGCCGCAGGCAGACATTATGATCGCATCCCCTATGTGATTGATCCCGGCATCCCGGCATTATCCTCTCACATACGAGCAGGCAGGCCGGTATTGATACTGCAGAATCTCGGATTAAAGAGCCTCCCCATATATCATTATGCGGTGGTGATCGGGATCCGTCCGCCCGACACGATTGTTCTGCATTCGGGAATGAGCGAACGATTGACGATGGACATCGATAGATTCTTGTCTACCTGGAATCGTGCCGGTGCATGGGGGGTGATCGCCTTGAAGCCGGGAGAACTCCCTGATTCTCCCGACAGGATTCGCTACTTGAAAGCTGTCAGCGCATTCGAAGCCAGCGGCCACCTGCACGAGGCCCAACAAAGCTACGAAGCAGCCCGGGTTCTGTGGCCCGAAGATCAGACAGTACTGTTGGCCCTGGGCAACAATTATCTGTCGCAAGGAAAATACCAGCAGGCGGAATCGACCTTCAGAGAGCTTGTATCACTGTACCCCGAAGCTATCGCTGCTTCAAACAACCTCGCAGAAACACTGGCCCGGCAGGGATGTTACTGGGAAGCGTTGATGATTATCGAACAAACTCAACATTCACTGGAAAACAGAGCGTCTCCGTTTGAACAGATGGTACATCAAACACACGGCGAAATCCTCAAAGCTCTTGATCAAGAACCATTGAGCCCGGGTAAGACCTGTGCAGCCCCATAGTGGAGGATTGTATTATGAAACGTATCAATCTCGGCCCCGTAAACGCACTCTATCCTTCGCTGACGACCATCGTCGGAACCGAAGTGGACGGTAAACCAAACTGGATAACCATCGCCCATGTGGGAATTCTCAATCACGCCTCAGGCGATATCCCGCAGTATCTCTCCATAGGGCTGCATCGCTCCCACTACTCGAACAAGGGGATTCATGGGCACGGAGAGTTCAGCATCAACATACCGTCGCAGACCATGAGAGCCATTACCGATTATGCGGGACTCGTATCCGGAAGCAAGGTGAGCAAGGCTGACCTGTTCGAGATAGAGCGAGGGGAACTCCAGCATGCCCCGATGATCCTGCACTGTCCCCTTTCGATGGAGCTCAGACTCAAAGATACGGTGATACTCGGCCATCACGAAATCTTCATCGGCGAGATCGTCAACACTTACATTCACGATACCTGCCTCACCGACAACAAGCCCGACCTGGAAAAGATCGATCCGATCCTCTTCGATATGATGAAACTGGATTACTGGTCGTTAGGCAAACGCACCGGCAAGCCCTGGCGGGACGGCCAAACCCTCAAAGTCAAAACATAGCTGAAGCAGATTCCCACCAATGCCCGTTACATTGCAACGTCTCATGAGGATAAGGGGAGACTCAATCCAACATCCATGGAATGTCATGTTCCAGCGTGATTGCGCGGATTTTTTCAAGCAGTCCCCGGCCGACCGGAATTCCCTTCTCCAGGCGCTCCCGTGCCTTGATCCGCTCGGGGTCTCCGGCGATCATGACCGGCTTGGAGGGATCTCTGGGAGAGGTGGACCGCAGCGCTTCGCACAAGTTTGCCACATCGCCGCGAAAATCCTCGATATCCCGAAACAGCCCGGGGTCTATGACCATGAAGAAATGGCTGATATCCTGCCCATACGGCTGCTTCATATGCATGGGCGAGGTAATCAGGGTTGATCCGGACAGGCAGGCACTGAGGATATTGGCCATGACGGCCAGTCCGTAGCCTTTGTGGTCGCTTCCTTCCGGTGTACCGCCGAGCGGGGTCAGCGATCCCCCCCGCTCGATCACATCCAGCGGATCGGTACTCGGAACGCCCTCTCTGGTGACCAGCCATCCGGGGGGAGTCGGCACGCCTTCATTGTATTTGTTTCTGACCTTTCCAAATGCCGCGGTGGTGGTAGCCATATCCAGAAGAAACGGCTGTCCTTCGATGCCGGGAGCCGAGAATGAAATCGGATCGGTCCCCAGTTTGGCATCCTTTCCGCCGGAAGGGGCGACCTGAATGATCGAGGTGGTGCTGCTCACCAGACCGATCAGATCGGCCTTCGCCGCCATCTCGGTATAATACCCGCAGGCCCCGAAATGAGCGGAGTTGCGTACCGACGAGACGGCCATCCCGATATTCCTGGCCTTGGCGATAGCCGTCTCCATCGCCAATATCGAGGTCGCATGTCCCAGCCCGGCGTCGCCGTCGATCAACGTCGAAACCGGGGTTTCCCGGACGATCCGAGGCTGTGCCGACATGTTGATCCGGCCGTTTTTCCAGCGTTCGTGGTACATCGTCATGGTCGATAGACCATGGCTGTCTATGCCATGCAGATCCGCCCAGGCGATCACCTCCGCGGTACGGCCGGCGGTATCCTCGGGCATCCCCCAGCCGGTCAGGATGGCCTCGATCTGGGCGCGGTGGTTCTTGTACGTTGCTGCCATCGAAGTGGTTTTGGGTGGTTCTACATTGAAGATTCTGTTCAGCCGGCACTGCGGATCACCGGCAAACGATCAGCGCTGCGAATTGCTATGATCGTTTTTATCCACGACCGATTCATATACGACAAACACAGTCCGATGGGAAGAATTCTTTTTCAAAGCCGGAGACTTTTAACATTCCAGAAGCCCCCCTGCAGCCCCAGGGAACCTGCAGCGT
>JAJDNR010000176.1 GCA_022340565.1 Desulfofustis sp. | reverse complement strand
AGAGGCGTCGCTCTGAGGCCGAGATGGTCGAGAATGAAGGGCAGCAGGGTGGTTACCAGTACCAGACGGATATTCTGGATTACCAGGATGGAGCGAATGTCGCCAATGCCGCTGGCGGCGAAGGCCAGCACATATGAAATTGTTCCCGGGGCGGTGGAAAGCACCGCTGTCTCAGGGGTGAGCCGGTAGAAGCGAGAGAGGTACCAGCTGCAGACCCACATGATCAAGGCCACCGACAGCCCCAGAAAGATCAGGCTGATCGGCCACTGCACCGACTGCGCCAGACTCTGTCTGGTAATGCTGCTGCCCAGCGAACAGCCGATAATCGTAAACGCGATGTTTCCCAGGAACACCGGGATTTCGACGCTCTGCCTGGACAGCGCAGCGAGCGATACGGCGATGCTGGCACCGACCAGGGGAGCTGCCGGCAGTCCGGCCCAGGTTGCCAGGGCCGCCCCGAAAAAGCCGATGGCCAGGGTCTGCAGCAGGATTCTGAGTCGAGTGCGGTCCGGTCGTGAGAAAAGCGTTTCAGCCATGGTTCTGCGGCTCAGATCACCAGATTCAATGCCGATCCAGCCCTGAACCAGGCAATCTGGGCAGCGCTGTAGGTATGGTCAAGCTGCACAATTTCCTGGGTCCCATTGGCGTGGCGGACGACGCAGGTGATCGGTTCACCGGCCCGGAGAGCCGCCAGATCGAGCAGATCGAGGCGCGTCTTCCCGGTCTGGATGAATGGAAGCATGGCCAGCTGCCCCAGCACATCCTGCAGAACGAGACGATCTGGTCGTACCTGCAGGTAACTGCGGCCAACGGTCAATTCCTGTTGATCCGGATTCGTCAGGCGGCAGAGGAGAGCCTTGTCGGCCAGGCTCAGCCGCCGCTTCAGTCGCTGGCGCACAATCCGAAGTGAGTGGCGCATGTCTGCATAGATTTGAGAAACAAATGCAGGGGTCGAGTTCAGTTCTTGCATTGCACATTGCTCTACTGAACTGTTTTTATGCATTTTTTCTCTGTGACAAATGCAAGACAGCATGCATCAATACTGACGGTTTCCACGATGTTCCGGCATCTTTGCTCTTAATTTGAAAAAATCTATTTATTACAGTTAGTAAAGCCCTGACTGCTGCTGCCAGAAAGTCGTTGACAGAAAAACAACTGTCCACTATAGTGCCAGACAAAACCCTGTTCTGCAAGGCAGAATATTTACCAGTGCTCGGTTCATTTGTCTTTAAAATCGTTTCCGGATGTCAGCCTTTTAAGAAGATCAGAGCCCCTATGATCAAGCGCAGGTTCATGAGTTTCGGCGAAGAAGCCGCGATTAATGCCGAAGGCCTTCTGGGTGAGGGGGTGTATGGCACCGGGGCAGACCAATGAACGGGAAGTGGCACCCACGAGGGCGATGAAAAGATCGAATTCACAATCATTTGAAAGACGGCGGGCCGGTGCCGCCGCCAGCCCGGAAAGGCCCTTCACCGAGGGCGGCGTGGAAGCGGTCGACCGTGCCTTGTTGATCCTCCAGGCCTTCAGGGACGGCGACGTCTCCCTGTCACTGACCGAGATCGCCAGCCGAACGGGGTACTACAAGAGCACCATCCTTCGTCTTCTTCGTTCTCTGGAAAACTTTGCGTACATATTCAAAGGTGCAGACGGCAGATACCGGATCGGCCCCGCCGCCTGGCGGCTCGGCGTGCTCTTTCAGCGCGAACTGCGAATCGAAGACCGGGTACTGCCGTTTTTAAGCGAACTCGCCTCCCACACCAGCGAGACGGTGGCCTTCTGGATACCGCTGCTCAACTCGCGACCACCGCTGCGCCTCTGTTTTTTGAGGCTGGAGTCACCGTACGAGGTGACCCACCATTTTCGGATCGGCGATACCATGCCTCTTGCCGGGTGCCCTGACGATGCTCTCGGTACCACCGGGCGCCTGATGCGGGCCTTTCTATTTTCCGGCCATTCCGGCGATGAAGCCATACGCGCGGCGCGGGTTTTTTCCAGCTTCGGCCTCAGGGACCCGGATGTGCTCGGCGTTTCCGCTGCGGTGTTCGATTCCGCCGGGGGACTGGTGGGGGTCGTTTCCCTGTCGGCGCCGACCAGCAGAAGGGATGCAGCGTGGGCCCGGTCGATGGAACCGGTCGTGCTCTCGGCAGCCGATCGGGCTACCCTGGCGCTCGGCGGTGGATCGTTGAGCCGGGGCAGCCGGTTATGAGCCGGGAGCGGCGGGTGTCGGGTCTGGGGGCGCCTCAGGGATTGCTCTATTCGGCCGTGAGAGCCCGGCTTCGTCCTGGAGTTCCCGGCTACGAAGCAGGCAGAAGGTGGGACGGCATGGTTTGAGAATAAGAAGAGGGGAATGAATAACCAGAAGAAAGCAGTGGAAATTGTGGATTGTACCCTTCGGGACGGGGGGCACGCGCTGGAAAATTCCTTCTCGGTAAACGCTGCGGCGGAAATCGTCGAGGCGCTGCTGGGTGCGGGGATTCCGGTGATCGAACTGGGCAGGCCTTCGGGCATCGGTTCGCCAAAGGGGAGCGTAAGCGACGAGGATTACCTGATAGCCGTGCAGCCGTTTATGGAGCGGGGCGAACTGGGAATGTTCTGCCTGCCCGATTGTTTCGGGACCGAGCAGATCGAACTCCTCCGGACCTATCGCCTCGGGTTCTTGAGGGTCGGCACCGGTGCCGGCACGGTCGAGCCATCCGAGGCGGTGATTGGGAAAATCCGCGATCTCGGCATCAAGGTCCGCTACAGCCTGGTGCAGGCCCACACGGTTGCCCCCGGCCAGTTGGCAGAAAACGCCCGGAAGGTTGCCGGATACGGCGCCCAGAGCATAACCATCATGGACTCGACCGGGACCATGGTCCCGGCCCAGGTGAAACAATACGTGACATCCCTAACCGCCGCCGTTGACGTGCCGATCGGCTTTCACGGTCACAACAACCTCGGGCTTTCGGTGGCCAACGCGATGGCGGCGATCGAAGCCGGGGCTTCGTCGGTCGACGGTGCACTTGGGGGGCTGGCTCGGAGTGCCGGCAATGCCCCGACCGAGATGCTGTGTGCCGTCATGGAGAAGCTGGGTATCCAGACCGGGGTCGATTTCTTTGGGCTGCTCGGTTTCATCGATTCGAGAATGGCAGAACTGGCGCCCGACGTTTACCATGTTCCGCCCGTTGACATCATTTTCGGCTATGCCGGCTTTCATTCCCGGAACCTGGGGCTGGCCCGGGCGGTAGCCGAGACCGAAGGAGTCGACCTCTATCGCCTGATTACAGAGGTCATGCGGTACGGCCAGGCAAATCCGCAACGAACCCTATTCGAGCGGGCGGCAGCGGCTCTTAAGGTGTGACGAGGAGCCTGGAGGGTTCAAAAGGATCTCCTGCGAAATCAATCGCAGACACTAAAAGAAAAGGCAACAGAAAGCAACGTGGCAGGATCTTATCAGAATCATCGAGCCCAGATCGAGGCGATTCTCATCAGCTGGGGAACAGGCGCCGAGGCGGCAGAGCGCGCCGCCGAGGTGATGGCATGGGCTGACCTGCACGGCATCGACAGCCACGGCCTGTCGACCTTGACGGTCTACCACCAGCGCTGGAAGAACGGCCGCATCAATATGGCGGCCACCCCCCGAATCGTCCGTGAATCGCCGGTTTCCACCTTGATAGACGGCGATGGGGGGCTGGGCCATCCGACCTCGAGGTGGGCGATGGAGATTGCTATCGCCAAGGCGAAGAACAGCGGTATGGCAATTTCGTCGGTACGCAATTCGACTCATTTCGGAGCCTGCGGATTCTATACCGAAATGGCGGCAAACGCCGATCTGATCGGCCTGGTAACCACGAGTACCTCCCATATACAGGTTGCCCCGGCGGGGGGCAGGGAGGCCCGACTCGGCACCGAGCCGATCTCTTTTTCCGCACCCGGCCTCGATGGCGAGCCCTTTCTGCTGGATATGGCCACTACGACGGCGGCCTCCGGCAAAATCAGAAACCGGTTCAACGAAGGCTTGCCGGTGCCGGTCGGCTGGCTGGTCACCAGCGAGGGACAGCCCAGCACCAATCCGCTCGAGGCCGCCCAGAAAGGCGGGTCACTGACCCCGCTCGGCGGCACACCCGAGGGCAGCTATCACAAAGGCTACGGCTTGGCCGTCATGGTGGACATCCTCAGTTCCTGCCTGTCGGGTTCGACCCTGATGACTTCGCCGATGCATCTGAAGCAACCGTACGGGCAGGACATCAGCCATTTTTTCCTGGCCATAGACCCCGGCCTGTTCAGGGACGTGGGTGAGTTCCGTGCGGATGTAGCGAGCCTGTGCGGGGCGCTGCGGGCAACGGCGCCGGTGGATCCGGCACGACCGGTGATGATCGCCGGTGACCCTGAGCGCAAAAAGGCCCGGGAACGCATGCGCACGGGTATACCGATCGGCCCGGGACTGCTCGCAAAGATCAGGGCGATCGCCAGAGAACATGAGGTGCCCTGGATGCTGGACGGAGACGGTGACTGACATGGCGTTGACAGATACCGACCGGAACTCGGAGCAGGCAGCCGGTCAGGCTGCCTGCTCCGATTGTGCCGGTTTGCTGACAAACTTGAATGACGGAAAGGAGATAAAACGATGAGTCATGTAAACATTGATGGAGGCAAAGCCAGGCAGATGCGCGCGATGTTCGCGGAGCGCCGTGCCGTCAGGTTTCCCGGCGCCTATGATACGCTCAGCGCCAAATTGATCGAGGCTGCTGGTTTCGAGGGGCTGCAGATTTCCGGCTACGGTCTTGCCGGCTCACTCTACGGCCTTCCCGATATCGACATCATGCCTCTGGAGCGCTCTCTGGAAGCCACGGAACGCATAGCCAGGGCTGTCGATATTCCGGTGATGGCCGATGCCGACACCGGCGGGGGAGGCCCGCTGAATGTGGCGGTTACAACGGAGCGCATTATCCTGATGGGGTGTGCCGGCATGAACCTGGAAGACCAGAAGGTTCCGAAACGGTGCGGCCATATGCAGGGAAAAGAGGTCATTCCGGTTGCTGAAATGGTCGCCAAGATACGGGCGGCGGTCGAGACGCGGGACGCACTCAACCCGGATTTCGTACTGAACATACGAACGGACGCCTATGCCGTGCA
>JAJDNR010000155.1 GCA_022340565.1 Desulfofustis sp. | reverse complement strand
CGGTGAACTTCGCCTGGCCTTTCAAAGACAGGACTCTCGTTATCGCTGCCGTCAAGGTCGTCTTGCCATGATCGATATGACCAATCGTACCTACATTCACATGCGGCTTTGTCCGCTCGAATTTCTCCTTTGACATCTTCCAGTCTCCTCAGGCCGAATAAGTTTTCAGTATCTTATTTCTTGTCCATGGAGCTCACGACCGGATTTGAACCGGTGACCTCATCCTTACCAAGGATGCGCTCTACCACCTGAGCTACGTGAGCACGTTCTTGTTCACCTGGAGCGGGAAACGAGACTCGAACTCGCAACCCTCAGCTTGGAAGGCTGATGCTCTACCAATTGAGCTATTCCCGCAACCTCATGGTACTGCGTATATCTATAAGAGAAAAAGATGGTGGAGGGGGGAGGATTCGAACCTCCGAAGGCTCCGCCGACAGATTTACAGTCTGTTCCCTTTGACCGCTCGGGAACCCCTCCACTGAGCTCGCAATGCTCTGAATCTTTCCACTCTAATCCAATACTTAACAAAAGTATCATCCGCAACTGGAGCTGGCGATGGGACTTGAACCCGCAACCTGCTGATTACAAATCAGCTGCTCTGCCATTGAGCTACGCCAGCATACGAAGCCGCTTAATATACATCCACTGACACGTTTAATCAATATATTTTTTAGTCAATGTCTTTTTTCAAATTCCCAAAAGTTTGATCATATTTCCCCGCCTGCGGTATGGCAAACGCAGGCAGTCGACAATAATGCAGCATCGATAACAATCCATCTTCAGCACGGCAGATTCTTGGATTGGGATAGGCTAACTCTGCTTGGGATAGTCTCAAGAACAGCAACCGCTTCGATAGCGATTACTCAATCCTAAATGAGCCAATTACCATCAATAGGCAGATCAATGATTCAAATCCGGGAAACGCAGTGGCGCCGTGTTTCAGACTGCATCGCGGAGGCCAGCCGGGGCGGTGAACATGATTTGCTGCGGGCCGGAGGCATAGGCAGCGAAGCTGCCGTATTCCGGAGCAATGTTCACCGTCACGGCGAACAGGCCGGAGAGAAGCAGGCTGAAACACGGCGCTACTGCTGACACCCTGGTCCGCATCTTCCATATTCTCCGGTACAAAAAAACTGAAGGGGACGAGTTTCACCCCGTCCCCGCTCATGAAAAATCTATGGACAGGCGAGGTTGATCAAACGAACAGCGATGGCGGAAGCGGGGGTGGGTTGGTTGCGGATGCATCGCGGAGGCCCGCCGTATCAGTGAAACCGCCTGTCGACCGCCCAGGCGGCCGCAGGCCGACATCCGGATCGACGTTTCACTGATACGGCGATAAGGCCGGAGAGCAGCAGCCGCAAACAATTCACCACCGCTTCCTTCCCCGAACCTGTCTTATCAATATCTGCCTCTTTATTGAAAACCGAAGGACGGCTGCACACATAACAAAAAGGCCGGTCCAGATATGGAGCCGGCCTTGTGTCTGTTTGTATCGGGAACGAACGGGTATCTGGTTTATCCCTCTACAGCCGTTTTGCCGAATGCGCTCTCGCGAAATTTTTCGAAGGCCATCGCCGTGGTTCGGTAGGCAATGTGTGCAAACTTGGTGTACGGCAGATACAGAAACAGCATCATGACCGCTACCAGATGGCAGAAATAGACGATGTAGCCGAGAGTCGGGATGTTCAGCCAGCGCAGGATCTCTGCACCAAGCCCGGTAATGCCGACCGCGGCGATTTCCCAGATCAGGAACCAGTCATAAAAGGTCTTGCTGCTGTCGCCGGCCTGTTCGGATTTCGTTCTGTTGGTCCACAGCACATAAATACCGAACAGCAGTGCGATGGCGGCAACGTTGGCGAGGATCTTGAACGGATCCCAGATATGCATCGGACCGATCCACGACGGAGCGAAAAGTCCGATGATATCGTTTTTCAGCAGCGACCAGGTGGTCACGATGAACAGCGCGATGAACGCAAGCATCAACGGCAGATGGCCGGTAACACGGTTGGTGTTGGTGCCGCACTCCCGGAAACGGCTGTGCTTGACGATTTCTACAAGCGACGGCCACAGAAACCTTGAAATGAACTGGGGAGCCGAGGGCCGGTAGGTTGAACTGATGCCGGCGTTTTCAGACATCGAGGCCCACAGCTTTGTCAATCCCCTGTAGAGAGAGAAACAGGCAATCGCAGCAGAAGTGAGCATGATCAGCACGATGAAAAAGATATTCTTCGCATACCACTTGAAGCCCCAGTGGCCGAAAAACTCATGATATCCATGCTCTGCGAAAACCTCTTTGGAGGGGATATGCATGGCGCCGGAGATCAGCCACATCACGAAGACCACGATCACGGGGATGCCGATAAGAATCGGCAGGTTCTTTGCCGAGGTTGCGAGTTTCGCAAGCCCTGCCGGCCAGCCATAGAACGTGTAGGCATAAGACCTGATCGCACCGAGCACCTCAGACGGCTTGGCGCCTCGCGGACAGTAGGTGGTACAGTCACCGCACTGATGGCAAAGGAACACATCGGGGTCGGCGATGAGGTTGTCTTTCATACCCCACTGGGACCAGATCATTTCCTTGCGCGGAAAGGGCTTTTCGTCGGACGAAAGCGGACACGTAACGGAACAGGTGGCGCACTGATAACACTGCTTCAGCGTATCGCCTCCTGCTCCTTTCAGATATTTAATAAAACTCAAGTCAGGTTGAACGTTCATTGTTTGCCTCCTGTTACCTTATCATTTCACCTGAAGTGTCTCAAACGCATCGCCGGGCCACCTTTCCAGACAGCCCGGCCTGACAAAACACAGGTTAGAAGCCTTTGAACGGATTTGGTCCCATCTCAACGATTTCGTCGACGAAATCATTGACGATCTGCGGGATCTTGTCGTAATCAGTAATGGCCACCTGCTCCGCGGCACAGCGTTCCGACTCGAGTCCGAGGGTAGAAAGCGTGTCGCCGATATTTTCCATGCGCTTGTTGGCAATTTCAGAACCTTTGACGAAGTGACACTGGTAGTTGTCGCCATAGGTGCAGCCGAGCAGCATGGCGCCGTCCATACCGGCCGACAGCGCGTCGCGTATCCATGCCATATTGACCGAACCGAGACAGCGTACCGGAATGAACCGAATCATATGGTTTATGCCGTTACGCTTCATGCCGGCCATATCGAGCGCCGGGTAGGCATCGTTTTCACAGACGAAAATCAAGACCCTGAGACGGTCGTCGTCATCTTCGGGAACTTCCACCGACTTGATCATGGATCCGATCAGATCGATATTGTAATCCTTGAAGCCGATGATGCGTTCCGGACAGGATCCCATGCAGGTTCCGCACCGTCGGCAGCGGGTATTGTTGGGCAGCGGGGTGCCTTTGGCGTCGTCATCGAGAGCACCGAAGGGACATTCCTCGGTGCACCGTTTGCACTGGGTACAGCGCTGCATGAAGAAATCCGGCCAGGTCTTGTCGCCGGACCGGGGATGCACGGAGACGCCGCGGTCAACCGATTCGAGACACTGGATCGCCTTGAGGGCTGCGCCGGTGGCATCGTCTGTGGTTTCCTCTATGGTTTCGGCCTTGCGCACGCCGCCGCAGGTGTAAACACCGGTTCTGCGGGTTTCGTAGGGGAAGCAGATGAAGTGGGAATCCGCATAACCGTCGAATAGGTCCAGATCGGAGAATGCCGGTCCCTGGCGATAGGCCAGGTTGACGGTATCATTGTCCTTTGTGGTCGGTACCATGCCGGCGGCGAGAACGACCATGTCCACATCGAGTTCGAGGTTGTCACCGAGCAGGGTATCCTCGGCGGTGACCCTGACCTTGCCCCCGTTTTCCTCGACCTTGGTTACCGCCGCCTTGGTAAGGAAAATTCCGTCGGTCTGCTGGGCGCTTTTGTAGTAAAGTTCCTGGCTTCCCGGGGTTCGCATATGCTGGTAGAGTATATAGGCCTTGCCCTCGGCATTGTCCTCGCATACATACTGCGCCTGCTTGAGGGCAACCATCGAGGTGACCGAGTTGCAGTAAGGGAAGTCTTTGTCGTTGTCTTTGCCGCCCGGGCTCTGGATAAACGCGACGTTTGCGGGAACCTTGCCCTCCTTGGCCATTTTTTCAAATTCGACGTTGGTCACCACCTTGTCGATCGCCCCGTAGCCGAGATGCTTGTATTCGGAAACATCCGCCGGAACCCAGCCGGTGGCAACGACGACGGCGCCGTGCATTTCGGCATCGGGGTCCTCGGCCATGTAATCCTTGAGGCCGGTGTTGGGATCTTCCAGTTCGCCCTTCTCGATCTGCTCGCGCTCCTCGACGGTTAACTTGTCGGGCGCATCCCACTCGGTCTTGGAGCCGGCCGCTTTCAGCGACACTCGGAACGCCCCCGGAGCACCGGCAATCCGGGCAACCTCGGTGGAGGTTTTGACGGTGATCTTGGCATTGCCCTCGACCGCGCCGATCAGATCTGCAACCGGGTTTTCCTCGAGCTCGGACCACGGTGACCGGGTCGGAAAGGATTTTCTCCAGTCGGCCGCCTTGCCGCCCAGCGTTCCTTCCTTCTCCACCAGGGTGACTTCATAACCGGCCGCTGCAGCTTCCTTGGCGGCGGTCAGACCGGCGATGCCGCCGCCCATGACCAGAATTTTCTTGGACATGGTTTCAAGCATGTACGGCTCAGGCAGCGCAGTTTTCTTGGCCCGGGTACAGGCCATGCGCATGTAGTCGCCGGCGGTTTCCATCAGAAACTCGGCGGCTTCGGCATGCGGCTCCTCACCTTCTGCCGGCTTGACTTGGGTCCACACTACCTGCTCACGCAGATTGGCCCTGACCGTGATCTTGTCGTCGCCGAAATCGAACTCGTTCTGCATCACCCGAGGCGAACAGGCACCGATCACAACGGTGTTGACCCCTCCAGCGATGTCCTGCTCGATCAATGCCCGTCCATCGGCGCTGCACAGGCAGTCGGCGGTCTTACATTCCATGGACATCTCACCGGTCACAATCTCGGCCAGTGCCTCCATATCGAGCGCATCACCGATGCCGCAACCAGAACACAAATAGGTGCAATATTTTTTATCCATTGTTCATTACCTCCTGGAAACCTGAATTGCCTTCAAGGCAGCGGCAGTTGATGACTGCGTGGTGGTTACGACGTCGGCGGCTTGCTTCGCGCAGCCGGCACCAATCATCCCCTTGTCATAGTCGGACAGTACGAAACCGTTGGCATCCAGCATTACGCCGGCCGGCGCCCCGCCCTCGGCCAAACTCGGCTGCATGCCGGTGGCCAGGACGGCGAGATCGACCTTCTGCTCGATCTTCTTGCCGCTCACCGCATCTTCGGCAACCACGACAACTCCGTCGCCCTCGACCTTGATGTCGGCAACCTTGCCCTTGATGAAGGAGGCGTTTGCATCGGCCATCATCTCTTCACGGAATTTTTCATATTTGCCGGGGGTTCTCAGGTCGATATAGAACACATAGATTTTCGCTTCCGGATACTGCTCCCTGACGTATCTCATCTGTTTGAAGGTAGCCGTGCAGCAGATGTACGAACAGTACTCGAGGTGATTTTCGTCACGGGAACCGGCGCACTGAACGAAACCGATCGAGGTGATTTCCTTGTCGGAACCGGGAACGACGATCTTGCCGCCGGTCGGGCCGTTCGGCGCCGCCATCCGTTCGACCATCATATTGGTGACGATGGCATTGGACTG
>JAJDNR010000154.1 GCA_022340565.1 Desulfofustis sp. | reverse complement strand
CAATGTAGGTGTCAAGCGATCTCCTCTACATTTGATAATCTCATGTAAATCTAAATTATTAGATAAAAAATAAATGGTATTTTCTTCCTGCAAAGTCTTAAAACCCTGTCTCTATTGGAATGGGGAGGGCGGGGGATGAAGACTGCTGGTGAGCATCTGCGGCCTGATTCAATATGGTGGCGAACCTGTCAGGTGGTGCTTGTCAGCTGTCCGGTACAATTCAGGAGGGAACCAGGTAAAAGCAGCTTTAGGTCGGTATTCGTTTCATTACGTGAGGATACAGGAAAAGTCACAGATCAGCGGAGCGTGATCTGACAGCCGTACATCAGGTATATAAAAGTTGTCAATTCGAAGTCCGGAACTGTGCAGGATGAAATCTATTTGTCTGCGGGGCGCATCACTTGGGTGTGATGGCATATTTGCGGTATTTGCGTTCTTGAGGCCGGTTGCAGCAAGGAATAAATTGAGTTCCCTGCTTCCCCAGAACGTATTGAAATCCCCTGCAAGAATAACTTCTTTATCTGTTGCCTGAATGAGGCTATGGAGGTATTCAAGTTGGTTTTGTCGGTGTCGATATTTGAGGGACAAGTGAACAATAAAGATGGCTACCGCTCGAATATCTGTTTGGATTACCAGCCGTTTTACACCCTGTTCAAAATAGTGGCATTGGTAATTCTCGATACCCTGTCGCGTAAGTATCGCATTTGCCTGTTGCTTAAGCACGGGAACTTTCTGAGCGATCGAGTGGGTTCCATATTTGCTTTCAACGACGTGATTGTAGCCAAGGCTATCGGCAATAATCTGCGCCTGACAGGAATTATTTGATCTGTAAGAACCCGAATCCACTTCCACAAGAGCAACAATATCGGGATTAATCGAGCTGATAAAATTGATAATACGCTGAAGATTTAAATTGGTTTTCTTGAAATATCCAGCAAACGGAACGGGCACATGGTAACCATTCTTGTGTCCCGTCGCGTAGCGTATGTTGTACATGAGCAGTCTCATACGTTAAAAATACTTATTCTACGACGAGAAACAATGGGTGCTGGGAAATTCAAGGTAGCCATTCTTCTTTGAATTTTTTTGCAATCGGCTCGAAATCATAGGCCGGATAAATCTCGTACCTGAAGGCTCCCCACGCTTTTTGTTCCATGTACCGGTTCAAGGTTCGAAGTGCGGAGGGTTTCAACGTGAGCTGAATAATAAACCCATATGACATGGCGACCACCCACGACACAAGTTCGCACCCCTCGGGTGGAAAATCCCGATAAAATCCTGTTTTTTTCAAATATGTCATGATTTCATCCAGATTCTTCGATTGGTCATGCCGCAATATTACCGTAACAAGTAGGGTGCTGTCAGATTCCATGCCGAACTCCAGTAATTGGTTAATAGGGTAGCCTGGACTCTTGTATACTAAGATCTATCCTGTTTATCCACAAATTGATAGGGATAGACCAGCACAGGGGGTATCATCTGCGGAAGGTTAAAGGGAAGTGGTGAGTGTACGCTATGGAACATAGGATAAGACTCGATGCCGGTGTGGCAGGACCGCTGTTCATGATATCGGCGGCCCTGCTGTTTACGGCAATGAACCTGACCATCAAGCTGTTAAACCCGGCCTTTACGGTGTGGCATATCGGATTTTTTCGATTTTTCGGCGGCATATTGATTATTTTTCTGATTTTTGGAAAAAAGGCCAATCCAACCAAAGGCAATAATATCCGCCTGCTGATCATCAGGGGATGCGTCGGGTCGGTAGCTTTTATTTCACTGGTTACCGCCATCCGCTTTCTGCCGGTCTCGACTGCGCTGGTGTTATTCTATTCGTATCCTGCTTTTTCTGCGGTGGCTTCCTTTTTCATCTATGGGGAACGTATCAGCTGGTCCGAGATGATCTGCATCGCCGCGGTTATGCTGGGGGTTGCCGTTTTGTTTGACGTGCAGCTATCCGGCAGCATGACCGGTCATTTCATGGCTGTGTTTGGCGGCGCCTTTGCCGGATTGACCGTCACCCTGATCAGGTCGCTGCGCAAAAACAACGGCCCGGTGATAATCTATCTGTACTTCTGTATCATGGGGTCATTGGTGGCGGCACCAATGTTTTTAAGTCATCCGGTATTCCCATCCTCCGCCATGGAGTGGGTCATGGTGATCGGTATCGTGTTTACCTCCTTATCCGCGCAGTTGCTAATGAATCAAGGCTTCTTTTACTGCCGGGGCTGGGAAGGCGGGGTGTTCATGTCCAGCGAGGTGATTTTTACCGCGATCATCGGCATCGTGTTCCTGAATGATCCGGCATCCTGGCGTTTCTGGACGGGTGGATTGCTGGTTATCGGCAGTGTGGTGGTGTTGAACCGGATCAATGCAGAAAAAGCACACAGGCAAAATGGCGTGTAACGACAAGAAGCAGGGAACGGATGCCCGATTGATTTCTCTTGATCCAAGCACTCCCGGTCAACGGAATGTTGGTTCGCTGGTCACCTTGAACTGTCAGTAGATTGGTGGGAAGACAATGAGAATTGCCACGGAGAAGGATTTAGACGACATCGTTGCCATCTATAACACGACTGTATCGACCAGGCAATCGACTGCAGATATCTCGGAAGTCTCTGTTGAATCAAGATTGACGTGGTTCAGGGGACACGATCCCCGAACAAGGCCGTTACTGGTACACGATGAAGGAGATAAAGTCGCAGGCTGGGTCAGTTTTCAGTCGTTTTATGGCAGGCCGGCCTACGACCATACCGCTGAAATCAGTATTTACCTGTCTCCACAACAAAGAGGGAAGGGATTGGGACGATCGCTGTTGAAAGAAGCCCTGGAACTGACAAGGCAGTTGAACATAAAAACCGTGGTTGGCTTTATTTTTTCCCATAATGTCCCGAGCATAAACCTGTTCAAGTCGTTGGGTTTTGAAGAATGGGGTAAGCTTCCGGATGTCGCTGAAATGGATGGCACAGCCTACAGTCTATCCATCTTTGGCAAGCGTGTGAATGAATAAAACACCGGGACAGCCTTTAATACCAACAGCTCGAGGCTAAGGGTGCATTCTTCGTTATCCTTTCCGCAGCAAAGGGATTTCTCTGTCGTCTGGGTTCTTGTTCAAGCATCCTGTTCATCTGCGGGCAGGCAGATGGTATCGATAGCTGAGGTTTGAGTCAACGGCCGCAATGCCGGCCGGCCAGCTCAGCAGGCGGTCCAGGCACTGTTGTTGGCGCTCGAGGCCAGGACCCGATCGATGAAGCGGACCCCGAGCAGGCCGTCGTTGGCGGTCGGAAAATGGAAAGCCAGCGGGTTCGCTTGCTGGCCGCTGCGGCGGGCGGCGATGACTTCGGCGGCGTCGCTGTAGATATTTGCAAAGCCGTCGGGAAAGCCCTCCGGGTGGCCCGCAACAATGCGGCTCGAGCGCGCGGCCAGCGGCAGCGTGCCGGGGCCGTTCGGGGTTCTGATCTGGGCCGGACCGTCCAGCGGCCGGAAGTGAAGAACTTGGGGGTGCTCTTGCATCCATTCCAGGGTGCCTCGGGTGCCGCTGACCCGGATGCGCAGGCAGTTCTCGACTCCGGCAGCAGCCTGCGTCACCCAGAACGAGCCACGGGCGCCGCCTTCGAGCCGGAGCAGGGCGCCGGCGAAATCGTGAACCTGGCGATTGGGTACAATGGCGCCAACCTCCCCTGCCACCTCGGTGACCTCGAGACCGGTGACGAATCTGACCAGGTTATGGGCATGGCTGCCGATATCGCCGAGTACCAGCGACGGCCCGCTCCTGGCAGGGTCGAATCGCCAGGGAACCGGCCCCGCAGACGGGTCGGGGTCGTTTTCCCTGGCCTTGCCGCCCTGGACGTACTCGACTTGCACGAGGCGGATGTCGCCCAACTGACCTTCGCTGACCATGGCCCGGGCCTGGCGCACCAGCGGATAGCCGGTGTAGTTGTGGGTGAGGCAGAAGACCTGACCGGTTTCCCGTACCAGGCGCACCAGTTCCTCGGCTTCAACGACGCTGTTGGTCATCGGCTTGTCGCAGATTACATCCAGACCACATTGAAGGGCAGCCCTGGCGAAAGGAAAATGCGAATCGTTGGGGGTCATGATCGCCGCCACCTCCGCCCCGTCCCGGCGAGATGCTTCGTCCCTGAGCATGGCTGAAACGTCGGTATGCGTCCGGTCAGGATCGAGGCCGAGTTCACGGCCTCCGTCCGCGCACCTGGCGGGGTCGGATGAGAGGACCGCACAGACTACTTCGTACCGGTCGTCAAGGCGGGCGGCTTGCCGGTGTGTCGAGCCGATGAAGGAACCCGGGCCGCCGCCGACCAGGGCCAGGCGCAGCCTGCGGCCGAGCATGTTGATGACGGGATTTAGAGTCATGGAGCCTCCCTCAGCTAAGAGATTAATCGGAATCGCTGTTGTATCCGGCTTCTGCCGCCTGTTCGGTCAGACGTTTCTCGTTTACCCCGAGTGTCCGGCACTCCTTGATGCTGATCATTGCTTCTCGGGCCGGTTGGTTCAGTAGGTTATCAGCGGGGTCTTTCCGAACATGGTCGGATCTGCACTCTGCGCGAGGATGAAATCGGCCACATCTCGGCGGGATATTCGCCTCGACGCGGCGCCTGTCAGGTCGGTCAGAACCCGGTAGGAGCCGGTGCGCGGCCCGTTTGTCAGGCCTGCCGGCCGCACGATCAGCCAGTCGATAGAGCTTGCTTTGATGATCGATTCCTCCCGGTCCTTGTCTGCATAGATGGCGCTGAGCAGCAGCGGATTGAAGATCCGGTCGTAGAGAAAGCCGCCGTGCCCCTTGCTGTCGCCGGCTCCGATGCCGGTGATCACGATGAGTTTCTGGCCATGATTGGCTGCAACCGCTGAAACGTAATTCGCCGCCGCGGTTGAAAAGAGATCGACGGGTTTGAAGGTGATCGGAACTCCGATGCACGAACAGATCACATCGCAGCCTTTGCTCAATTCCATCAACGATCCAAGTTCGCGGGCATCGCCCCGATGAATGCTCAAGGCGGGATGAGACATGGTTATTTTTTCCGGATAGCGGGCGAGGACGGACACGCTAACGCCGTCGCCGAGAGCTTCTTCCATCAGCGCCTTGCCGATGCCTCTGCTTGCGCCGATAATCAGGATTTTCATGCGGTCCTCCGTTGGCAGGGTTTAGGTAGACCTTATTCAACAGGTTTGGCCCGGTCGCAGCTTGACCGATTCCTTTCATGTACGGTATGCACGATAGGTGAATTTCTCCACGGTATGCGACGCTTGTCATCCAACGGTGATCACAATTTCTTGGCGCTCCAGCTTGATATGGTCTATGATGGGCGCCTGCCTTTCGGCTTGGTCCCTCATGGGGATGCGCGTGCCGGCGCCGGAGGGCCGATGAATCGATATGAAGCGCTTCTGATGGTGAATACGTGAGAAATTTTGCCCTGGAACAGTATCTGTCGAAATGGGAATTTACGGCCAGGTATCATCTGACCGCATCGGACATCGAGAGCATGAAGCTTTCGGATCTGCTGGCGCTGGCATGCGCTGACGATCGTGCCGCCTTCGACAGGCAGTGGCTCGGGTATACCGAGACCTGCGGGCACATCGAACTGCGGGAGGAGATCGCCCGCACCTATGAAAACATGAGAGCTTCCCAGGTGCTTTGTTTCGCCGGGGCCGAGGAGGGCATCTATACAGCGATGCGGGTGTTGCTCTGCCGCGATGATCACGCCATCGTGGTGGTCCCCAACTACCAGGCCGCCGAGACGGTGCCGCTGGATATCTGCGAGGTGACCGGCGTGCCGCTGGATGAACATGACAACTGGTCGCTCGATATCGACCGGGTCCGTCGGGAGATCCGTCCGAACACCAGGCTGGTCTCGATCAATTTTCCCAACAACCCGACTGGGGCGGTCGTCGATCGGAGCCGCTTCGATGCGCTGATTGATCTATGCCGCGAAAAAGGGGTATATTTGTTCAGCGACGAAGTCTATCGGCTGGTGGAACGGAATCAGGATGTCCGGCTTCCCCAGGCCGCCGACGTCTACGAGAAGGGACTGTCGCTCAACGTGATCTCCAAGGCTTACGGGTTGCCCGGTCTGAGAATCGGATGGATTGCCTGCAGCGACGAGACGCTGCTGGCGCGGTTGGAGGCTTACAAGCATTACTTGTCAATCTGCAATGCTGCCCCGAGCGAACGGCTTGCTATCATTGCCCTGAGGGCGCGTGAGCAGATACTGGCGCGCAACAGAAATCTGGTCAATCACAACGCAGAGCAGCTCGACGTATTCTTCGGGGAATTCCCTGAACATTTCGAGTGGCGAAGGCCGGACGGCGGTTGTGTAGGCTTTCCGCGGTACAAGGGCGGCGACACCGACCGGTTCTGCGAGGATCTGGTCGAGCAGACCGGCATCCTGCTGCTGCCGCCGAAGATCTACCGGTCAGAACTTATCGACACCCCACAAGACCGGTTCCGCATCGGCTTCGGCCGTGCAAACATCGAGGCCGGCCTGGCCGCGTTTCGCGAGTACCTGGCGTCGCCGAACGGGGGCTGAACCTCCGCCGCAGCGGCCTGGTGTATACGAGGGCGTGTCAATAACGCTACAATCTGCAGATGTCTCTGATTATTCCCTATTTCATCCATCACCGGGGCTGTCCTCATCGCTGCCTGTTCTGCAACCAGGCTGGCATCGCCGGACCCAACACCCATGAATCGGACGATCATGCTGATGACCTGCGACGGACTATCGAGACCTGGCTGTTCCGGTCGCCGGGACGTGACTCGGTGCAGGTTGCCTTTTTCGGAGGTTCGTTCACCTGCATCGGGGAAGGCGCGCAGAAACGATTGCTCGAAGCGGCGGCACCGTATATAAAGACCGGACGGGTCGATTCGATCAGGCTGTCGACCCGGCCGGACTGCCTGTCGGAGGAGCAGTGCGATTTTCTCGCATCATATGGTGTGAAAACCGTCGAGATCGGGGCCCAGTCGCTGCATGATGGGGTTCTTGAGCGGGTATCCCGGGGACACTCCGTCGCCGATATCGAGTTCAGTGTGCGGCTGCTGAAAGCGAAGGGATTTGAAACCGGGGTGCAGCTGATGATCGGGCTGCCCGGTGAAACCACCCGTTCGTTTCTGGACGGGGTGGGCAGGGTGCTCGTGCTGGCTCCCGACCTGGTGCGGATCTACCCGACACTGGTACTCAAACAGACTGCACTTGCGGACGCCCATGAGCAGGCCTGCTGGCGGCCCCTCAGCCTGGAACGGGCGGTGAGCCTTGCCGCCACCGCCCGTGAGCGCTTGATCGCCGGCGGCATCAAGGTGATTCGCATGGGGCTGCAACCGTCGGCGAACCTGGAGCAGCAGCTCATCGCCGGGCCGTATCACCCGGCCTTCGGCGAACTGGTGATCTCAAGGAGCTGGTACCGAATCGTCAGGGGGCTGCTCGTCCAAGCCGGGCGGGGGAAGACGGTTCAACTGAGAATATCGGCCAGGGATTGTTCAGCCGTGACGGGCGACAGAAGACACAATATCAAACGGTTCGAGCAGCTGGCCGGGGCAGCAGCGCTGAAGCTCGTGATCGACCGTCGGATCGAGCGGGGACATTATCGGTATGCTGTCTGTTAATCATCTCGATATCCGCTACGGCGACAAGCATCTCTTCAGGGATATCTCGGCGGTGATTCATCCCGGCGACCGGATCGGCCTGGTCGGCGTGAACGGTACCGGCAAGTCGACGCTGATGAAGATCATGGCCTCGGTTATGGCCACCGACGACGGGGTCTTGAACAAGTCAAAGCATTTTTCCGTGGCATACCTGCCGCAGGAGCCGTCCCTTGTCAGTTCGGGGAGAACGCTCTACGACGAAGCGGTGCAGTCGTTCTCGTCGCTGCTGGAGTTGCAGCGTGAGGCCGAGGAGTTGCATGAGCAGCTGGCCGATATCGGCGCCGGGGCCGATGACGAGGCGCTTGAACCGCTCCTCGCACGGCAGGGTGAGATTCAGCACATCCTTGAAAACAGCGACATCTATGCAATCAGGGCGCAGACCGAAAAGATCCTGTTCGGCCTGGGTTTCAGCGAAACCGATCTGCAGGCCCCGGTGTTGACGTTTTCCGGAGGATGGATCATGCGCTTGCTGCTCGCCAAAATGCTGCTGGAGTCGCCGTCGCTGCTGCTGCTGGATGAACCTACCAACCATCTCGACCTGGACTCGCTGACCTGGCTGGAGTCGTTCCTGCAGAGTTATCACGGTGCGCTTGTCGTAATCTCTCACGACCGCACCTTTCTCGACCGGACCACCAGCCAGACCTGGGAACTCAGTCTCGGCCGCCTGACCACCTACAAAGGCAATTACTCCCAGTACGTCACGGACAAAGAGGAGCGGCGGCGTATCGAAAAGGCATCCTATGACAACCAGCAGGCCCAGATCCGTCAAACCAGGCGATTCGTCGAGCGATTCCGGGCCAAGTCGACCAAGGCCAAGCAGGTCCAGTCAAGGCTGAAGCAATTGGACAGGATGGAACTGGTCGAGCTTGCCGAAGAGGAGCATTCGATCAGGTTCACCTTCCCTCCTGCACCTCATTCAGGGCGCGATGTCCTGATGGTTGAGGGAATTTCCAAGTCCTACGGCGGCAGGAAGGTTTTTTCAGGCCTCGATCTGCATCTGCAGCGGGGTGACAAGGTTGCTGTCGTCGGGGTAAACGGTGCCGGTAAATCGACCATGCTCAAGATCCTGGCCGGCAGCCTGCAGCCCGACGAAGGCAGGTTCCGGCTTGGCAGCGGGGTACAGATCACCTACTTCGGTCAGCATCAGGCCCAGGAGCTGGCACCCGAATTTACGGTGCTGGAAAGCCTGTCCCATGTCGCCGGAGATATGACGGTTACCCGCATGCGTTCTTTGCTCGGGGCCTTTCTCTTCCGAGGCGAGGATGTCGACAAGAAGGTCTCGATACTGTCAGGGGGCGAGAAGAGCCGGCTGGCGCTGGCCCGGATGATCGCGGTACCGGCCAACTGCATGCTCCTCGACGAGCCGACCAACCATCTCGACATGCTTTCCCAGGAAGTGCTGCAGGAGGCGATGCGCCAGTATGACGGTACCATCGTGGTGGTCTCCCACAACCGCTATTTCGCTGACTGCTTCGTGAACAAGGTTCTGGAATTAAAAAACGGAGCGGCGGCGCTGTACGACGGGACGGTCGAGGAGTACCTGGCTAGACAGGAACGGCTGACCCTGAAGGTGGCACTGGGAGCAGCCGTAGAAGAACAAGCTGAAACGGGCGCTGCGTGCAGAGCCGAAAGCAGGAAGGATAGACGGCGTAAGGATGCCCAGAAACGGCAGAGACGTAATCAGCTTGCCGGGCCCTGGTTGAAGAGACTGAGCGAAGCTGAAACCAGGGTGGAGGAACTGGAGCTGCTCAAGGGCGAGCTCGAGGCGCAGCTGGCCGATCCGGATCTTTACCAGGATCCGCGGGCATGGTCGGAGGCGAACCGGCAGTACGGCGACTGTATGCGCAGGCTCGAGAGATGGATGGGGAGGTGGGAGGAATCTCAGGCGAGGATCGATGAGATCGATGCAGAGCATGGTTTCAGCTGATCCCGGCAGGGAGGATATGGCCGGATCCGGGAATCACCCGAAAGGGGGTACCTCACATCGCTGAAATTGACATCTCCGGGCGGCTGGGGTACAAACAGATCAGAATGAGACGACGCACGATTGCTTTGATATAACACTGAAAATTCGGAGGCAGGCATGAAAAAATGGGAATGTACGGTGTGCGGGTATATCCATGAAGGGGATGAGCCGCCGGAAACGTGCCCGCTTTGCGGCGCGGGGGCTGAATATTTCAAGGAAATCACCGCCGCGGAGGAACCCGGACAGACTGAGCCTGTAAAGGAACAGCCGGAGAACACACCTGCCGTCGACGCACAGCCGCAAACCACCGGCATGAGAAAGTGGGAATGCACGGTGTGCGGGTACATCCATGAAGGGGATGAACCACCCAAACAATGTCCGGTATGCGGTGTGGGACCTGAATACTTCAGGGAGATTGTCGAGAAGGAGATCGAAACCCTGACCGGCGCCGCACTGGCTCCTGAAGATGCCAAACCGGCACCTCGTCCGAGCTTTCTGAGGGCCCAGGTCATGAAGCATCATCTCCACCCGATCGCCGTGCACACCCCCAATGGCGTGCTGCCGGCGGCCCTGGTTTTTCTGGTGCTGGCCATGGTCTTCGGGTCGAGCGGTTTCGAGATGGCGGCCTTCTTCAACCTGGTTCTGGTGCTGCTTGCCATGCCGTTTGTGATCGTCACCGGGGTCATAGCCTGGCAGGAACGGTATAAGGGGGCGATGACCAGGATCTTCGGTGTGAAGATCGGTGCAACCATCGTCGTCTGTTCGACGTTGCTGGCGCTGGTGGTCTGGCGGCTGGTGGATCCTTCCGTAGCCTCGTCGCCGGGGCGCTGGACCTACCTGGTGATCTGCCTGGTTTCGGTGGCTGGTGCGGGACTGGCCGGGCACATGGGCGGCAAACTGGTCTTCGGTGCCCGGAAATAGCCTGAATTTCCCCAATATTCAAACAACAGAGCCGGTTCCCGCCCCGGGAATCGGCTCTGTTGTTTGTCTGGTAGTGCCCGCGCTCAGCGCTTCAATGCTTCGGCTATGGAATCGCAGACGTAATCGATGTTTTCCGGAGTCAGCCCGGCGACGTTGATCCGCCCGCCTCCGACCACGTAGATGGACTTGTGCTCCCGGAGCCAGGCCACCGTATCGTCGGTCAGACCGCTGAACGAGAACATGCCGCGCTGCTGCTTGATATAGGAAAAATCCTGATCGACGCCGCGTGCGGCGAGGCCGTCGACCAGTGCCGAGCGCATTGCGACGATGCGGCGGCACATCTCGGACAACTCATTTCGCCATGTTTCGGTAAGGGCCGCGTCCGACAGCACGGTCTTGACGATCAGTCCGCCGTGGGCCGGCGGGTTCGAGTAGCAGACCCTTACCGTGACATCAAGATGGCTCTTGGCAACCGCCGCCTCGTCCGCGTTGGCACTGACGACCGTGATTGCCCCGGCGCGCTCGTTGTACAGCCCGAAGTTCTTGGAAAACGAGCTGGAGATGAAAAAATCGATGCCGGCGGCTGCGAAAGCTTCGACGCTTGTCCGGTCCGCCTCGACACTGTCGCCGAAACCCTGGTAGGCAAAATCGAGAAAACCGATCCAGCCCTTGTCGGCCGCAATGGCTGCAATTTCAGACCATTGGTTGCTGGTCAGGTCAACCCCGCTGGGGTTGTGACAGCAGGCATGAAGCAGGACCACGTCGCCGGCCGGAACCTGCTTGAGCGTGTCGATCAGAGCTGCGTATTTCAGCCCTTTGGTGTCGCTGTCATAGTATGGATACTCCTTGATCGCGAAACCGGCGGCAGCGAATATACCTTTGTGGTTGGCCCAGGTCGGCGCACTGACCCACACGGCACCGTCGGGGTTGAATTTTTTGATCAGTTCCGCTCCGATCCTGAGCGCGCCGGTACCGCCCGGGGCGTGGGCGGTGACCGCCCGCCGAGAGGTGAGGATGTCGCTATGCTCGCCGAACAGCAGTTTCTGCACGCATTCGGCGTAGACCGGGTCTCCTGAAATCGGCAGGTAGCTCTTGGTCTGCTCGCCGTCGAGCAGGATCCGTTCCGCTTCCTTGACACTGGCGAGGACCGGGGTGATACCCCGGTCGTCTTTGTAGACGCCGGCACCGAGATTGACTTTATCGGGATTGGGGTCGTTCTTGAATGCGTCGGTAAGCCCGAGAATGGCGTCGGGCGGAGCAGCCTTCACTGATTTCCACATGGTTTCCTCCAGGTGGCGGATGGTTGATAAAAATAGAATTCAGAGATAATGAGGCAGGTAACGGCAAAGTCAACCTCAACGGCAGATTTGACGATCGAATTTATGACCGGACTCAAAAAAATATTTGCCCTCGGCAGCTGCCGTGGTACAGGTGGCTGATCACCCGGCGGTTAACTGCAAGGCCTTATGACTGACACTGGTGAGGGGGACGGGTATGTTCAAAGCCCTGATTTTCGATATGGATGGCACCCTGGTGGGTTCGGAGCAGATGCACTGGCGGGCATGGTCGGAGACGCTGTCGGCGTACGGTGTCGAGATCCCCGGGTCCGACGCTTTCGGAAAATACGTGGGTCTCAGCGACGAACAGACGGCCGACGATTTTATCGCTTGCGCAGCGCTGGAAATCGAACGGGCCCGACTGATCGGCGAGAAACGCCAGCGCTATCTGACTCTGGTTCCTCAGATTCCGCTGCTGGGTGGTGTTCTGGCGCTGTTGAAGCGCAGCCGGCCCTTCTACAGACTGGCGGTAGCGTCCTCGTCGCCGGTCAGCGAACTGATGCGGATTCTGGAGCACCATCGACTTGAACCGCTCTTCGAACAGGTTGTCGGCGGTGATATGGTAGCGCGGAAGAAGCCCGATCCGGAGATTTACCTCATGGTTTCCCGAATGCTCGGGTTGGCGCCGCAGGATTGCCTCGCCTTCGAGGATTCGCAAGCGGGTGTGGAATCTGCCAAGCAGGCTGGTCTGACGGTCGTCGCCGTACCCCAGTCGATGTCGAAGTACCACGATCTCAGCAGGGCCGACGCCCGTCTGACCAGCCTGCTGGAGGCCGATGACGGTTTCCTGGCCGGCCTGGCCGCGGCACAGGCTGCCAACCGGAGTTGAACGGGGAGCAGCAGCGGCGGTGCTACGGCTCCGTTTTCGGCAGATAGGCGGAGAGGTCTTTGACATACCGGGTCATCACCTTGAACCCCTTTCGGTTCAGTGCGGCCACCGCACGGGCTCCATCGTCTCCGTGCAGGCGCAGGATGATCTGATGGATGCCGGGGAATGAGCGCAGCGGCCAGGTGATCAGGCTCTGGATGTTGATGTTGAGGTCGCGCAGGATCGTCGTAACCTCTGCGATTTTGCCGATGCGGTCATCAACCAGAACGCTGAGGCGCACCGAATCCTCGTTCATGCCGATGGCCTCGAGGAGCACTCCCATCACGTCGGTGCTGGTGATGATGCCGACCAGCTTGTCGTTTTCCATGACCGGCAGTGCATTGATGTTGTGGGTCTGCATGATCAGTGCGGCACGCTCGATGGTGGTTTCGGTGGTCACCGTGACCACCGTCTTGGCCATGATCATCTTGACCTGGATTTTCTCCAGCAGATAGCTCAGTTCGTGGTTGCTCAGCGTGGTTGCCGGCGAGGCCCAGTTCTGTTTCAGGTCGCGGTCGGATACGATGCCTTTGAGGTTGCCGTCCTTGTCTACCACCAGCAGGTGATCGATCTCCCACTTGTCGATCAGGGCCTGCGCCTCGACCAGGGTTGCGCTGGGTGCAACGGTAATCAGGTTGGTGTGCATGATCCTGCCGATATACATGATGTCCCTCCAGTGAACGAATAGTGTGGATGCGCCTTATTTCCCAGACCCATTATAAGTCCATGTGGATAACGAAACAATCCATTTATCCGATTCAGTGCACCGGTTTGGAAGCGGCATCCCGGGCAGCCGCGACTTCTGTTGCTGTAATGAAAAAAACCTTGCCGGAAACTCGGATTTCGGAGTAGTTTCCTAGGTTGCCTTAAACGCCGGATGCGCTTGAGCTGAAAGCGCTCCGGGATCGACCAACCGTGAAGGCCAGCTTGAAAAATTGTCGCCTGTCCCGAATGCAGGGTCACACATGATCGTGTTATCTAGACATATCAGCCATATGAGTCAGGAAGCATGGTGGTGCGTGCCTCGACTTCGAACCTGCATCGCGATTTTTCAAACGAGCCGGAATTTTCAGGAGTGCAACGAACTCTGACGATGACAACCAAACAGAACAGCACGGCATGGATGTCCGGTAACGAAGCAATCGCCCGCGGCGCTTGGGAAGCGGGCGTGGCGGTGGCTTCCGGGTACCCGGGAACGCCGTCAACGGAAATCATGGAGTATTTGTCCGCCTACGATTCGGTCTATACCGAGTGGGCTCCCAACGAAAAAGTCGGGCTCGAGGTTGCGATCGGTGCGTCTTTTGCCGGCGGCAGGGCGCTGGCGACGATGAAGCACGTCGGCCTCAATGTCGCTGCCGATCCGCTGTTCACCGCGTCGTATACCGGCGGCAGGGGCGGGCTCGTGGTCCTGACCGCGGACGACCCGTCCATGCACTCGTCTCAGAACGAACAGGACAACCGAAACTATGCACTGGCAGCAAAAATCCCGATGCTCGAGCCGTCCGACCCGGCCGAGGCCAAGGAGTTTCTGAAGCAGGCTTTCGTGCTGAGCGAGGAACTCGACTCACCGGTGCTGTTCAGGATTACCACCCGCATCGCCCACGTGAAGGGGGTTGTCGGGCAAGGCCAGGTTGCGGAGACAACGGTCGAGCGGGGGATCGAAAAGCATCCGGAAAAATTCGTGATGCTGCCGGCCATGGCGAGAACGCGGCGCGTTCAGGTCGAGGAGCGCATGAGACAGTGCCGGGAACTGGCCGAAAAGACGCCCTTCAACGTCGTCGAGGACGGCGACCGGAGACGCGGCTTCATCACTTCCGGTGTGTCGTATCTCTATGTAAAGGAGGCATTTCCGGAGGCGGCCGTGCTGAAACTCGGTATGTGCTGGCCGCTTCCCGAACGGAAGATCAGGGCATTTGCGTCCTCCGTCGAGGAGCTTTTCGTGGTCGAGGAACTTGATCCGTTCCTGGAGACGCAGATCAAGGCGATGGGCATCGCCTGCCGCGGCAAGGACCTGATCCCCGCCATCGGCGAACTGAACACCGCAATCGTGAGGAACGCCATCGATCCCCAACGGGCGCCGCAGAATCTGTTCGAACCGGTGGATCTGCCTCCGCGCCCGCCGAACATGTGCGCCGGCTGTCCGCACCGCGGCATCTTCTTTACGCTGTCACGCATGAAGGTCTTCGTATCGGGTGATATCGGCTGCTATACCCTGGGTTTTCTGCCGCCGCTCAACGCGCTCGATTCGACGGTCTGCATGGGGGCCTCGATTCCGATGGCCCACGGCATGGTCAAGGCGGCGGGACCGGGCAGTCATGACAAGGTGGTCTCGGTGATCGGCGATTCGACCTTCGTGCATTCCGGCATCACCGGGTTGATCAATTCGGTCTACAACGGTTCGGCGGCAACGCTGATCATACTCGACAACCGGATCACCGCGATGACCGGCCAGCAGCCCAACCCGGCCTCAGGCAACACGATCAGGGGTGAGGCGGTCCAGGCACTCGACCTCGAGGCGCTGTGCCGCGCCGTCGGCGTGAAGCACGTCCGGGTCCTCAACCCGCACGATGTTCCGGAATGCCGGAAGGTGATTCGGGAGGAAGTCGAGCGCGACGAGATGTCGGTGATTATCGCCCAGGCCCCGTGCGTGCTGCTGCCTGAGTTGAAGCTGCGCAAACCGGTATCCTACTACACCAATATAGACAACTGCGTCGGCTGCACGTCATGCATCAGGCTCGGCTGTCCGGCGATCAGCTGGAATCCTTTTGCGGAAGGCGAAGCCGAAGCGCGGGGCTACAAAAAGAGTCAGAAAGGCTACTCCAGAATAGACGAGGTGCTCTGCAACGACTGCGGACAATGTGCTTCGTTGTGCAAATTCAATGCGATCACCCGGGGGGAGCCGAAATAATGGATGCGATCAGAAATATTTTGTTTTCCGGTGTCGG
Organism: Desulfofustis sp.; assembly: GCA_022340565.1. GTDB lineage: Bacteria > Desulfobacterota > Desulfobulbia > Desulfobulbales > Desulfocapsaceae > JABDQA01. The sequence continues at coordinate 12,455 of JAJDNR010000154.1, read as the reverse complement.
GGGCCAGGGTATTCTGCTGGCCAGTGAGTTGACTGCCGAGGCTCTGCTTCAGGCCGGATACGATGTGAAAAAAAGCGAAGTCCACGGCATGGCGCAGCGCGGCGGTTCCGTCACCGCCCAGCTTCGCTACGGGGCACGGGTCTATTCACCGCTGATCGAACCCGGGGCGGCCGACATCCAGATGGCGTTCGAGATGATGGAGGCGGTGCGCTACCTGCCATACCTGCACGCCGGCAGCACCGTTATCGTGAACACCCAGATGATTCTGCCGCCGTCGGTGGCCACGGGCAGGGCCGCATACCCCGAGAAGGTGCTGGACGAACTGACAACACGAGGCATCAGGGTGATCGACGTTGATGCGTTTACGATCGCCAAGCAGGCCGGCGAAGTGAGAACCGCGAACGTGGCACTGGTCGGTGCGCTTTCGGTTCATCTCGATGTTGCCGGGGATATCTTTGAGTCGGTGATCGAAACCCGGGTCCCCGAGCGATTTTTGAAAGAAAATTTGAAAGCCTTCACAGCCGGCAGGGAAGCCGGTGCCAGGTAGGCGAACCACGGCCGTTAGGAGAGGAAAGATCATGGCGACGATTTACTGGGATGAAGAGATGGAAACCCTGCCGCGCGTCGGCCTGGAGTCGATTCAGCTGAAACGGCTGCAGTCGCTGATCGCCAGGGTCTATAGAACGGTCGCGCCGTACCGGGCGAAGATGGATGCGGCCGGCGTCAGACCGGAAGATATCAGGGAGCTGGGTGATCTGCGGAAACTCCCGTTCACCACTAAAGATGACCTCCGCGAGAATTATCCCTTCGGCATGTTTACGATGGGGCTCGATGATGTCGTACGGGTTCACGCATCTTCCGGCACCACCGGCAAGCCCACGGTGGTCGGCTACACGAAAAAGGACATCGACACCTGGGCCAACATGATGGCCCGGGCGCTGGCCTGCGCCGGGGCTACCCGAGGCGATATGGTCCATAATGCTTATGGGTATGGACTGTTTACCGGAGGTCTCGGGGCTCACTATGGGGCGGAGAAGCTTGGGGCCACGGTAATTCCGGTATCGGGGGGCAATTCCAAGCGGCAGATCACGATCATGAAGGATTTCGGCTCCACGATCCTGATGTCTACCCCGTCCTACGCGCTCAACCTCGCCGAGGCGATGCAGCAGATGAATATCGATCCGGCGTCGCTGTCGCTGAGGGTAGGCATTTTCGGCGCCGAACCGTGGAGCGAGAATATGCGTGAGGAAGTCGAGAAAAAGTTGAACCTGAAGGCGACCGATATCTACGGGCTGTCCGAGGTGATCGGCCCCGGGGTTGCCCAGGAGTGCCTCCAGTCCTCGGGCGGCATGCACATCTTCGAAGATCATTTTCTGCCTGAAATCATAGACCCGGACACCGGGAATGTGCTCGGTCCCGGGGTGCAGGGCGAACTGGTGTTCACCACCCTGACAAAAGAGGCTTTCCCGGTCATCCGCTACCGGACCAAGGATATCACCAGCCTCCACTACGAAACCTGCAACTGCGGGCGCACCTTGGTGCGCATGGATAAGGTCACCGGTCGCAGCGACGACATGCTGATCATCAGGGGCGTCAACGTCTTTCCGTCGCAGGTGGAGCACGTGCTGATGGGTATCGAAGGTGTGGAGCCGCATTATCAGATCATCGTCGAGCGTGAGGGAACCATGGATACGATGACGGTCGAAGTCGAGGTAAGCGACTCCCTGTTCACCGATGAGATACGGGGGCTCGAACAGCTCGCCAGCCGTATCACCAGGGATATAAAAGACATGCTCGGCGTCACCTGCCGGATCAAGCTGGTTAATCCCAGGGCAATACAGCGAAGTGAAGGCAAGGCGCAGCGGGTTATTGACAGGCGTAAAATTTGAGATCTGGAGAGAACCATGCGGGTAGAACAGATTGCAGTATTTCTTGAAAACAAGTCGGGACGGCTGGCGGAAATCACCGCGATCCTGGCCGAGAACAACATCAATATCCGTGCCCTCTCCGTTGCCGACACGGCGGATTTCGGAATTTTGAGACTGATCGTCGACAAAGTCAACGAGGCGGAGCGGGCGCTCAAGGAGAAGGGTTTTACCGTCGGCAAAACCTCGGTGATCGCCGTCGAAGTTCCGGACCGCACCGGAGGGCTCGCAGCGGTGCTCGACTGCATTCAGAAGATTGGAATCAACGTTGAGTATATGTACGCATTCGTAAACAAGACAGGAGAGAATGCGGTGCTGATCTTCCGCTTCGACGACATGAGCCGGGCAATCGACCTGCTTCAGCAGGAGGGATTTACGATCCTTCAAAGCAGCCAGGTGTACAATCTGTAGAACAGATATCGAGAACCGTCCGCCCGGTCTGACCCGGAACGGCGTTGCCGAAGCGCATCACGCTGCGCCCGGGTTGCCGATCAGGTGTGTGGGGTGTGGACGGTGCTCCTCTGAAGTGCCCCGGCGCAGCATCGGGGCAGGAACTGGTGGTGACGATGGTTTGGGATAAACATGAGCAGATGGCGACCGGCGCGCTGGCCGACCTCCAGCTGGAGCGGCTGCGATTCACTCTGCACCGGGTGGCCAGGCAGGTACCGTTCTACCGCAACACCTTCAAGCAGGCCGGGGTAGACCTGGAGTCGTTCGCCGGTCTCAATGATATCAGGAGACTGCCGTTTACCACCAAGCAGGACTTGCGCAACAACTATCCGTATGGGATGTTCGCCGTACCGCTCCGGGATGTGGTCAGAATTCACTCCTCGTCCGGGACCACCGGCATGGCGACGGTGGTGGGCTACACGCAGAACGACATCGTCACCTGGTCGAACCTGATCGCCCGCATCCTGACCATGGCCGGTGTCGGTCCCAACGATGTGGTCCAGATCGCTTTCGGCTACGGGCTGTTCACCGGCGGCTTCGGCCTGCACTACGGGGCGGAGCGGCTCGGTGCGTCGGTCATCCCGATCTCCTCGGGAAACACCCGGCGGCAGATTCAGATCATGCAGGATTTCAAGACGACGGCGTTGGTCTGCACCCCGTCGTACGCGCTGAAAATCGCCGATGTGATGATGGATCTGGGGATCAACCCCAACGGTCTGTCGCTGCGCTACGGACTGTTCGGGGCGGAGCCATGGTCGGAGAAAATGCGACGGGAGATCAGCGAGCGGCTCGGCATCATCGCCACCGACAACTACGGCCTTTCAGAGGTGATGGGACCGGGCGTCGCCGGTGAATGTCAGGAGTGTAACGGGCTGCATGTAAACGAGGATCACTTCCTGATCGAGATTCTCGATCCCCAGAGCCTGGAACCGGTTGAGCCCGGAGAGATCGGCGAACTGGTTATCACCACGCTGACCAAAGAGGCCTTTCCGGTAATCCGCTACCGAACCCGGGACCTCACCCGGCTGCTCCCCGAACCGTGCCCGTGCGGCCGCACCTTCAGACGTATCGAACGAATCACCGGGCGCACCGACGATATGCTGATCATCAAGGGCGTCAACGTCTTCCCGACCCAGATCGAGTCGATTCTCTTCGATATCGAGGGAACCCAGCCGCACTATAACCTCGTCATCGAGCGGGAGAACAACGAGGATAAGTTGACGGTGATGATCGAAGTCGTCGAGTCGATATTTTTCGATGAGATGAAGAAGCAGCGGACCATGGTCGATCTGATCAAGAAACGGCTCGCCTCCGAACTGGGGGTCGGGGTTCGTGTCAAGCTGGTCGAGGAACGCAGTCTCGAGCGCTTCAACGGCAAGGGCGCCCGGGTAATCGATAAACGCCAGCTCTGAAATCCGACTCCAGCCATGCGCAGCGGAAGCCGCCTCCCGGACGAACTGAGAGCCTTCTCGGTGGACTATGACATCCAGCCGCAGGCCTATGCCTCGCTGCTGATGAAAACCGGCAATACCCACGTGATCTGCGCGGTCAGCCTCGAGGAACAGGTGCCGCCGTTTCTCGAGGGACGTGCCCAGGGATGGATCACTGCCGAATATTCGATCCTGCCCGGCGCCACCTCGTCGCGTTACAAACGTGAAACCAGGGGGCAGTCAGGAAGGAGCATGGAGATCCAGCGGTTGATCGGCAGAAGCCTGCGCATGATGGTTGATCTTCGCGAGCTGGACGGCTGCACGCTGCGGGTGGACTGCGATGTGCTCAACGCCGACGGCGGAACCCGGACCGCGTCGATTACCGGTGCGGCGCTGGCGGTGAAAAACACGATTAACCGGATGGCCCGGGAAGGCCGGTTGCCGCGACAGCCCCGCCTGGCGCCTGTGGCGGCGGTTTCGGTCGGCGTGGTAGACGGTGCAGTGCTGCTCGATCTCGATTACCGGGAAGACTCGAGGGCCGACGGCGACGGCAATTTCGTGATGGCCGGAGGCGACTGGGTGGAGATTCAAGTAACTGCGGAAGGGCGTGCTTTGAGCGATGAGCACTTTGCGGAGATGCAGCGTCTGGCCCGCAAAGGCATTGCCGAATTATCGACGCTCTGGACGGGCTCGAGCTAGCACCGATGGCTGGCAAGATCAGCGGCACAAGGGAATGGGCGGTTGCCGAGATCAACTGTGGTATCGGCTGCCCCCACAACTGCCGGTACTGTTATGCGCGTGTCGCTGCGCTGAAATCCGGAGCGATCGCAGATCCCGGGCAATGGTCGCAAAGCCGGATCATCGAGGAGCTGGTCGAGGCTGAGCATCCATGCTATCCCGGCCAGGTGATGTTTCCGACCTCCCACGACATCATCGACGACAATCTCGACGCGGTGCTGCAGGTGATGGCCAAGCTTCTCGACAGCGGTAACCGGGTTCTGGTGGTATCGAAACCCAAGGCCGACTGCATCGGGAAACTCTGTGACCGTTTCGACGAAGACCGGGAGCGCCTGCTGTTCCGCTTTTCCATCACCGCGCGGAACGATGACCTCCTGTCCTTCTGGGAACCGGGCGCACCTCCTTACCGAGAGCGCCTGCAGGCTCTGGAGCTGGCGTTTAGGCGAGGGTTCGCGACATCGGTCAGTATCGAGCCGATGCTCGACGCTGACGACATCGAGGGGCTGATCGCGGAACTGACACCGCTGGTCAGTCACTCGATCTGGATCGGCAAGATGAACCGGATCGACGAGCGGGTGGAGATCGACAGCGCCCGTACAGCAGCCGAAATCCAACGGATCAGGGATGAGCAGACCGATTTCCGGATCCGATTGCTGTATGAGGCATTGAAGGATCATCCGCTGATCCGGTGGAAGGAGTCGGTGAAGGCGGTGGCCGGGCTGGAACTGCTCAGCGAGAGCGGACTTGACAGATAGGAGCGGGGATGAAGCGGAAGCGCTGTGAAATTACGGATAGAAACGAGATCGACGCGATACTGACGCGGGCGAGGATCGGCAGGATGGCGACCGCAGGTGCTGACGGCTACCCCTATATCACGCCGGTCAACTATGTGTATCATCGGGGTTCGATCTATTTTCACTGTTCACGGGTCGGTGAGAAACTCGACAATATCAGGCGGGATGGCAGGGTCTGCTTCGAGGTGGACATTCCGCTTGCGTATCTCGATCTCGACTATTATGGTGAAAACCCCGACGGATGCGGAGTCTCCCAGTTCTATCAGTGTGTCGTGTTGCGGGGCCGGGCCGAGATTGTCGAAGGTATCGAAGAGAAGGTCGATGCCTTGAACGCGCTGGTGATCAGCCATGAACCGGAGGGACGGAAATTTCAGCGGATAACGGCTGACACCAAGGCGGTGGCGCAGTGCGAGGTGGTGGCGGTGCGTATCGAATCGGTCACCGGCAAACGGGAATTCGCGCAGAAAAAAAGCGACGAGGACAAGCTGCGGCTGGCATCGTTTCTCAGGAAGCGGAATCAGCCGGGCGATCAGGAAGCGGCCGACTGGATAGTGCGGCTCGATAGAGACGGAAAGGTGAAGGCCTGATTAGGGCAAGAGGCGAGGGACAGACTTGGAACAGCTACGCTCAACCGACAGGGAAATCTACGAGCTGATCAAGCTCGAGGAAAAGCGGCAATTCGATAAAATCAGGCTTATCGCATCGGAGAACTACGTCTCGTCGGCCGTACTGCAGGCCACCGGCTCGGTACTCACTAACAAGTATTCAGAAGGGTATGCCGGGAAACGCTACTACGAGGGGCAGCAGGTCATCGACCAGGTGGAGCGGCTGGCAATCGAGCGAGCCAAGGATCTGTTCGGCGCCGAGCATGTCAACGTTCAGCCGTACTCCGGATCTCCGGCCAATGTGGCCGTCTATTTCGCCTTCCTGAACCCCGGCGACACGATCCTCGGCATGGCGCTGCCCCACGGCGGCCACCTGACCCACGGCGCCAAAGTCTCCATTTCCGGGAAATATTTCAACGCCCATTCCTATTCCCTGAGCAGAGAGACCGGCCTGATCGACTATGAAGAAATCAGAGCGAAGGCTCTTGCCTGTCGGCCGAAAATCATCATCGCCGGACATTCCGCTTATCCCCGCATCATCGATTTCGAGCGCTTCAGGGCAATCGCCGACGAGTGCGGCGCGCTGCTGATGGCGGACATGGCCCATTTCGCCGGCCTGGTCGCCGGCGGCGCGCATCCGTCGCCGGTTGACAGTGCCGATGTGGTTACGACAACCACCCATAAATCGCTGCGCGGACCCAGGGGGGCGATGATCCTCTGCAAGGAGCGCTATGCGGCCGCGATCGACAAGGCGGTCTTCCCCGGTATTCAGGGCGGGCCGCACAACAACAGCACGGCGGCCATGGCGGTCGCTTTCAAAGAGGCGGCCACCGATGAATTTAAACACTATGCAAGTCAGGTGGTGGAAAACAGCAGGATCCTCGCGGAGACCCTGATCGGACACGGGTTCACACTGATTACCGGAGGCAGCGACAACCACCTGCTGCTGGTCGATCTGACCAGCAAGGATATCGGCGGTAAACCGGCGGCCCAGACCCTCGACCGGGCCGGTATCGTGGTGAACTACAACGCCGTCCCGTTCGACCCGCGAAAACCGACCGACCCAAGCGGCATCAGAATCGGCACCGCCGCGGTGACCTCACGCGGTTTCCAGGAAAAAGAGATGCGCCAGGTCGGCGAGTGGATCAATGCGGTCATATCTGAACCGCAAAACGATCATTTGATCAGTGAAATCGCCGAGGACATCGCGGTCTTCTGCAGAGATTTTCCGCCGCCCGGTCTGACATTGCCGTAGCCTCGCCATGGCCGGAGATTCCGGCAAAGGCTATGCGGCCGCCGTCTGTTTGAGACGATGGATGAGCACGAAGGCCAGCGCCGCCTGTTCGTTTCTGCTCAGCTTCGCTTCTGCGTCAGCAAGCACTGCCTGAATCTTTTCCGATGAGCCGGGTTCTTGCTCGGCCAGCATCAAAGCTTCTGACATCTGCTGCTCATTGATGCAGTGAACGGATTTACCGCCGAGCAGTGGGATCGGTTCAGGTGCCACAGCTCAGCGCCTCCCGGTTGATTTGAGGAAACGAGGCCAGCGCGAAGCTGGCGCCGCAGCCGCACGACGAATCGTTGCTGGCGTTGCGGAACCGGAATCCTGCCGATATCAGGTCATCGGAGTAATCGATGACCAGTCCGTCGAGAAACTGCAGACTGTCGTCGGTGGACAGGACCGTGATGTCCCCGTCGATCTGAATGACTCGCTCATGGTCGTATTTGAGCGAATCGAGTTCGGCATCATAGGTCATGCCGGCACAACCGCCGGATTTGACGGTAATGCGAAGGTACCTGTTATCTGCACCGCTCCGGCGCTCGAGTACCGTGCGGGCTTTTGGGGTGATGGTAATCATGGTCGATTAGTTTCCGTGTAGTTGATGCTCCATGGCAATTCTATATGCCACAATGTGGTGTTATTTTCCTGATCATACAATAGGCGCGATTCTCAAAAACGAAAGGGGTGGGCAAGCCTGAGCTGAAAATTTGCCACCTTTGAGGGAATCGTAGCTCAATAATAAATGTTATTTTGGGATGTTATTTGAGATAATGGTAAAAAAATCCGGTTTGGTTGCGGAATCCGTTAATTCTTTGTCAATCCGGGTCAAAGCGATTGCGCAGGTCCATCTTTTGTGGTAATTCACAGCGGAAGACGTTTCGCGTCTACACTGGTTATCTTCCTGCGTTACCAGAGGCTGTAACCCTTCCACCGTCCAACGTTCTGATGAGAGGAGCACACACCATGAAGAAGCATCTGATCCTGTTACTAGTATCGCTGCTGTGCCTGCCGGCGCTCGTGACCGCGGAGGAGAAGCAAGATCCGCTGGCTGCCTGGAAACCGAAATTCGATCCCAGCGGCGCGGAGTTCACCTACATTTTGTCCAATATTTCGCATCCGGTCATCGAGGGTGTTGGTGCCGGATACCGCATCCGTGACAAAGTCTGGGAGAAAACCAACGGCCGCCTCTATGTGGACTACCGTCCGCTCGCCCAACTGGGGGGGGAAAAGGATGTCATTTCCAAACTGAAGCTGGGTGCCGTTCAGGGCATGCTCAGTTCGTCGGTTGCCGCCGCCAATGTGGCCGACCGGCTGGGGATTGTGAACCTGCCTTACGTGGTCGACACCTTCGACAAGCTCGACATGTTCAGAAACGATCCGGAACTGTGGACACCGTTCGCCGAGGCAGCGCTGCAGAGCGGCATCGTGGTTGCGGACATCACCGACTACGGCCTTTATGGCTGGGCAACGACCACCCCGGTCAGGTCCATCGCCGACGCCAAGGGGGTCAATTTCCGTATTGCCGAAGCGCCGGTGAACACCGATTCCTACAAGGCGTGGGGCCTGAAGTTCACCGTCATGCCCTGGCCCGATGTCCCGCAGGCGCTGCAGACCGGCGTGATCACCGGCCTCGACCATACCGCCATTGTCTGCAACATCACCAAGAAATTCACTATTGCTAAATATTTCACCGAACTCAATTACGCCCAGGGACTGTTCGTCCATCTGATCAACAAGCGCTGGCTGGATAAACTGCCCGAGGACCTTCGCACCACCTTCCTCCAGGTCGTGGCCGAGGAAAGCGCGGTGTCCCGCGATGCGACCAGAAAACAGCATGACGACCAGGTGGCGGCGGCCAAGGAAGCCGGTGTTGAGTTCATCCAGCTGCCTGAAGCGGAGATCGACGAGCTGAAGAAGCTTGCCGAGCCTGTTCTGAAGGAATGGGGAGAGAAGATCGGGCCCGACTATCTTGCCAAAGTGAGGGAAAAGCTGGGCTCATAACATCGATGGAGTCTCGTGAGACTCCGTGGCTGCAAACCTGAACCGCGGTCGGAGAAGCCAGCTTCTCCGACCTTTTTTTTGGCTGACACCAACTGTACCCTTGATCTTTTCGCCAAAATGCCATTAACAACCGGTAGCGATTCACGCTGAAGCTCAGACCGTTTAATCGAGGAATTCCGGTACTGGAACCCACCATATGGTACGAAAGGTACTCGCACACATCGACCGCGCTTTTCTCTTCATCGAAGAGTGGTCGCTGTTCATCACGGTCAGCCTTGCCCTGCTGACGGCCATGGCCAACGTGATCTTGAGGAAGGTCACCGACGATTACAGTCTCTACTGGTCCGACGAAGTTGTGCGCAAGGTCATCTATTTCTCGACCTATATCGGCTGCGTCGCGGCGATCAGGAGCCGTTCTCTGATCCGGATCGATGCGTTGCCGCAGCTGTTCCCGTTTCTGCGCAAGGCGCTGGTGCTGTTTTCTCATGCCGGGGTGCTGGTTTTTGCCGCGATCATGATCTATTTCGGCACCCAGATGACCTTGATGATGTATGCCGACGAATATGCCCGCACCGCTACATTGAGATTACCCGAATGGCCCTTTTATGCGGTGCTCCCGGTGATGGGCGTGATGATGTTCGTGCGCACCCTGATCACCATCTGGGAGGATGCAACGGGCGTCGATATCATGGGGAAAAACTGATAGATGGAAAGCGGTTACCTCCTCATCCTGGTGATTCTGATTGGCTGTCTTGGTTCGACTATTCCGGTATTTATCGCGTTGTTTTTCACCGGGCTCATCGGACTCGTCTTTCTGGTCGGCCTCGATCCCCAGATTGTCATCGAGGTCCTGTACCGCAGCATGGACAAATTCGCCCTGATCGTGGTGCTCTTTTTTGTGCTCTGCGGCAATATCATGACCACTGGTTCAATCGTCGAAAAACTTATCAAGACGGCCGATGTGATGGTCGGCTTCCTGCCCGGCGGTCTGGCTATGGCAGGGGTTATCGCCTGCGGGTTTTTCGGGGCCATCTCGGGGTCGACGGTGGCTACCGTCGTCGCCATCGGCAGCTTCATGATCCCGGCCCTGATCGAAAATAACTACGATGAAAAATTCTCGGTCGGTCTGATGACCACCGCCCCGATCCTCGGCGTCATCATCCCGCCTTCGATCGCCATGATTCTCTATGCGATGGTCAGCAATGATCAGCTTGAGGCGCTGTTTCTCACCGGCTTCATCCCGGGGCTCCTGATCATGCTGGCGATGAGCCTCTACGCCTATGTTTTCTGCAGGAGAATGGGCATGACCCGGCGGCCCAAACCGACCGTTTCCGAGGTGGCCGCCACGCTCAGGGAAAGCATCTGGGCGCTGTTTCTGCCGGTGCTGATCTTTGGCGGCATCTATTCCGGCCTGTTCACCGCCAATGAGGCGGCTGTAGTCGCATGCTTCTATGCGTTCTTCGTGGAAACCTGCATTCACCGGTCCATGAAGTTCCGTTCCCTGAAACGGGTGGTGGTTCAGTCGGCGATAACCTCGGCGACCCTGCTGGTTATCGTCGCCGGCGCCTCGGTGTTCGGCGAATATCTGACGTTTGAGCAGATTCCGGGAAAAATCGCCACGATGGTGATCGAAAATATCGCATCTCCGTGGGTGTTTCTGCTGTCGGTCAATATCCTTCTGCTGATCGTCGGCATGTTCATGGACATCATTTCGGCAACGCTGATTCTGACCCCGATTTTCCTGCCGCTGCTTGCCAAATTCGGCATCGATACGATGCATTTCGGGCTGCTGATGACGATCAACCTCGGCATCGGCTATTGTACGCCGCCGCTGGGCGTCAGCCTCTACATTAGCGGGGCAACGGTGAACAAGGATCTCGTCTACGTATCCAAAGCGGTGCTGCCCTTTTTGCTAATACAGATAGGAATCCTGCTGATCATGACATACTGGCCGGGGCTGGTGTTGCTGCTGCCCAGGCTGGTCTACGGATAGCAGGAGCCCAGAGCCATAGAGAACAGGAGATAGGAATTCATGGATCCGAAAATTCTCGTACCGGTTAATGACTCTCCCACAGCCCACTCCACCGTTGATTCGATCATACGGTTCAGAGATCGGTTTCCGAGGAAGTTGACGTTGCTCTATGTCATCGACAAGGGTCTACTGACTTACAAAATGATTCCGGACATTCAACTGGAGATGTTGCGGGACAATGCCCAGAAGGCTGGGATGACGCTGCTCGAAAAACACTGCGTGAAACTCAGGGAAGCCGGATTCGAACTGGACACCATGATCGATTTCGGAACTCCGCAGCGAGTCATCTCGGATATAGCCGACCGAGACACATTCGACCTGATCGTGATCGGCAGGCACGAACGGGGCGGACAGATTCGCAATGTCCTGTTCGGATCGGTGGCGAGCTATGTGCTCCACAATGTCAGCTGTCCGGTCCTGCTCTTCTGATCAGGTGCATTACCGGGTATAAATGATTACTCTGCAAGGCAGGTAAAGCGCTTCGAACTCTTGGAGATTAATGATTGAGCGAGGTCATGATGGGACGGGACAAACTTGCCGAACTCAGGGAAGAATGGTACAGCGAGCCGGACAAAAAGCCGGAGACAGTCGAAGAACAGGTGGATGACGAATTCCTGGCGCTGAATATTCTATTCAAGTCGAGGGGGGTGACGGTCTCCGGTGAGAAGAGTGTGACGGTGAGCGGCAGCGACCCGGAGGAGGAAAAATAGCGAGCGAAGCAGTGGGGTCAGATCTTGAATTATCACATTTTACCGTAAAATGTGATAATTCAAGATCTGACCCCATGTTCTTAGCGTATCGCGATGTAGCCGCCGATACAGCCTCTCGGGGAAAGCACGAGCTGCCAGACATGATTCCTGCGGGCTCTGAACGAGCCGGCACAGGAAAGCAGGTAGTACTTCCACATCCGGTAGAATCTGTCATTATAGGTATCGTTCTTCAGTCTCTTGAAATTACTGTTGAAATTATTGAACCAATGCATGAGCGTGGTGTCATAATCGGGACCGAAATTGTGCCAGTCCTCGATAATGAACACACCCTCCACGGCCGAGCTGATCTGTTTCATGGACGGCAGCATCGAATTGGGGAAAATGTAGCGGCTGATCCATTTGTCGCAGGTCTTGCCTGTCTTGTTGCGCCCTATCGTGTGCAGCAGCGCGAGCCCGTCATCGGTCAGCAGGTTCTTCTGGCATTCCATGAA
>JAJDNR010000153.1 GCA_022340565.1 Desulfofustis sp. | reverse complement strand
ATCAACCAGCGCGTCGCCATTCGACCAGCACTTTTTCAAATAACTACCTATTAGTCAAATAGTTAATCCCAATGGATAGGCAGGAAGGAATCCGTTAGGTCTATAGCATCTATATCACTTGTGCGGTGATGCTGGCAGGTGGTGAAGCTTAAGACAGGTGCGATACCCGCCTGTTAACGGTTAGCGGGCAGATCATAGGGGTTCCTGCGATGACAGAGGCTTCGGGTTTTCGATTCTGATCTGCTTTGAGCCTATGCTCGTGGACTTTTCAGGCTTGCCGGTCTTGATCGAGATGGCAGCTGAACATCAGACTGGGCATGAGTGTGGCACTGACTGGTGGTTCTGAATCACGGGGCAACCGCCGCCGATATTTAGGTGATGCCGGGCTGCGAGTATGGGCGCGCTCGATCACACTTCTCGACTGTGCGGTGCGGTTCAGATCCGATCACAAAGCCGACGGGCCGTGAGGGACCTTCCGATAAGACCCGGACCGCACCATCTTTGAGCGGGGGTGAGCAGTCTACTCGATTTCGGTTTTCTCGATGACCTTGCGCAGCGCTTCCTCGCTGTCCTTGGCGAGGGATGTCTTGAACACCTTGCCCTTGCCGGCGAACTTGTTGAGCCGCTCGAGCACCTTGTCGGGGGTTGCTTTCTTTACCAGCACGAACAAGGCTGAACATCCCGGTTTGAAGGAATCTGCCATTTCCTTCATCATCTTATCGTTGATGCCGATATCGCTCAAAGCGCCCGATATGGCACCGCCGGCCGCCCCCACGGCCGCGCCGACCAGCGGATTCAGAAAGATCAAGCCGATAAGCATGCCCCAGAAGCTTCCGCCCGCCGCACCCGCTGCGGTGAGGTTGACGGCCTGGTGGAGCTTGATTTTGCCCTCTTCGTTTTTGGTGACGACCACGGCATCTTCCATCTCGATCAGATACTCTTTCTGAAGCTTGGCCAGTTCTGCTCTCATCTCGAAAGCGGTTGATTCATCTTCAAATGTTATGACGACCAGGTTACTCATGTGTTCCTCCTGACGTGGTGAAAGGAAAAGCAGGCGGTACCCGGCGCCATGCCCGGTATTGTCTGCCTGTGCCTCACAGATTCTTTGCTTTTTGGGGTGCATTTGCAAGATAAGACAGCTATGGTTTCCTGCAAACAAATTCAGTCTCTTTTGATCACTGTTCTGGCAAAGGGTGCCGTCTGTCACCTGAGAGCGTCAGGGAAAATCCGAATTGCAGCGCAAGAATCGGAGTGTGTCGTCGGCCAAAAGGTTCTATGTTGACGATACACTCAACCGGCAAAGGTCTCCCATGAAAGCACAAACTCGATATCTCACCGATGAACGTCGCTGGAAAGCGGTAGTCGACAGAGACAAGTCGGCGGACGGCGCCTTTTATTATGCGGTAAAGACAACAGGCATATTCTGTCGGCCGGGCTGCGCATCCAGACTCCCGAACCGTGACCATGTGATATTTTTCGCCAGCAGTCCAGAGGCCCTGGCGGCGGGCTACAGGCCCTGCATGAGGTGCCGGCCCGGAGGCGTCAGCATCGACGAGGAACTGGAGAAGAACCTGATCAGTGCCTGCCGGGTAATCGCCCAGAGTGATCGGATTCCAAAACTTAAGGAACTGGCAGAGACGCTGGGTTTGAGCCCCTATCATTTTCACCGGATGTTCAAGAAATACGTCGGCGTCACTCCGAAACAGTTTGGCGCCAGTCTTCGCGCCCGCCGTCTGAGCGCCAGCCTGAGGTCGAAGGATTCGGTCACCGAGGCGATCTATGATGCCGGCTATTCCTCCAGCAGCGGCCCCTACAACAGGAACCAGGATCGACTTTCGATGAGGCCCGGAGAGTTCAGGGCCGGAGCAGCGGGTATCACCGTCTCCTATGCAATCGCCCGGGGTTTTCTCGGCTGGACAATCGTTGGCGCGACAGATCGCGGAATCTGCGCGATTGAATTCGGTGACGACCCGGCATCATTGCCTCGCCAGCTCCAGGATTCGTTTCCCAAGGCGCAGATTGTACCTGCCGGGCCCGGCTTTACCCGTCTGCTTGGAGAGGTTGTCAGATCGATAGAATCTCCTCGAAGCGCTTTCAACCTGCCGCTCGATATTCAGGGAACGGCGTTCCAGCAGAAGGTCTGGAACGTTCTCCGCACGATTGCCCCGGGGACAACCTTGAGCTACACCGAGGTCGCGGAAAAGATCGGTAACCGCAACGCTGCCAGGGCGGTGGCCTCAGCCTGTGCGGCAAATAAACTGGCGGTGGTGATCCCCTGCCATAGGATCCTCTCAAAGGATGGCGGGGTCAGCGGCTACCGATGGGGAATCGATCGCAAACAGGCGCTGCTCGACCACGAGAAAGAGGGAGGCTGACCGGTCTGATCCGATCGCTTGTCCTTCCGGGTTCGCGGTGATCCCAACCCTGCTCGCCGGCTGCTTGAATCCGCCTTAAGCCGCAGCCCGCTGCCCTCCTCTCTGGCGCGGGTCGAAGTCTGATTTGGCGGAAAGTTCTGCGAACAGCCGCTCCTGCTCTTCAGTCAGAACCGTCGGCATGCGGACTTCCAGTTCGACGATGATGTCGCCGGCCTGGCCGTTCTTGCCTGGCAGTCCTTTTCCCCGGATGCGCAGCTTCCTGCCGTTCTGGGATCGTTTCGGGACGGTCAGCGATACCGAGCCGTCCACCGTCTGCACGGTGATTTTTGCACCGAGTGCCGCCTCCCACGGTGCGACATGGACGACGGTGTGCAGATCGTATCCGTCCACCGTGAACCTGGGGTCTTCGGCTATATGAATGCGCAGGTGGAGATCACCGGGTGCTCCGCCGCCGAACCCCGGCTCGCCCTGGCCGGACAGCCGGATCACTGAACCTTCCGTTACCCCTCTGGGCAGCTTGACTTGGAGCGTTTTCGAGGACGGACGGGCGGATCGGGAGCCATCCATGTCATGAGCCTGCAGCGAGATCGATTTGGTCGCCCCGTCGATGATGTCGCGCAGTGTGACGGTGAGGTTGGCTTCGTGGGAACGCCCGCTGCGGCTGAATGAGCGGAAATCTTGCCCGTGCTGGGCATGACCGCCGCCGAACAGGTTGTTGAAGAAATCGCTGAATCCTCCGGTTTCTGCGAACGAGCCGTCTCTGCCGAACCGGAAGGTTCTGGTTTGTGCGGAACCGCCGCTGCTCCCCCTGAATACCTGCTCCCAGTCATCGGAGCCGTGGTTGGCGACATGCTGCCAGTCCTTGCCGTAGGCGTCGTAGCGTTTTCTCTTTTGGGGATCCTTCAACACCTCGTGGGCTTCATTGATGCGCTTGAACTCGGCTTCGGCTCCTTCGTCCTTATTGACGTCCGGGTGATATTTGCGCGCACGTTTCCGGTAGGCGCGGCGGATTTCCTCCTGCGTCGCATTTCTGGGAACACCCAGTACTTTATAATAGTCGATATATTCCATGCTTCCGTCCGCGTCCCCGTGAGGGACCATTGACAATCCCGGAGATTCAATACAGCAGCGATTTCTGTTCCCTTACAGATTTCTTCAACTCCTTGATATTGCGTTCTGCCTGGTTGATCATCGTCTCGAGTTTTATGCGGAACCGATCATCGGGTCCCAGCATGCCGTTGGCCTTCTTCAGCACCTTCTTGCCTTCGGCGAGAAGCCGATCGATGTCCTTGATCAGCTGGCGCCGCTGCTCATGTTTCTCCTGTTCCGCATCAACGAACGGGATCAGTCTGGCAATGCAGCGTTCCACCAGATAATCGCGGGAAAGATCGTATTTGCCGGAGATATCGTCGAGCAATGCCAGCGAATTTCTACTGACCACGAAGGTCTTCTGCCGTCGTTTCTGGTCCTGCTGCTCGGTATTCCGAGATTCGGCGGCAACCCGGTCCAGGGTCCGGCGATTGTGCACCAGCTCGTCGATCAGCGATTTCTGCTGGACCTCCAGGTGAGCCGCTGCGACCTTGAGTAGATCGATCATCTGCTCCGACAGCCGGAAGGTTGCCCGAACTGACTGCTTGCCTCTGAGCCGCTGGGCGCTTATTTCGAGAGTTCCGGATTCTCCGGTATCTTCAGATTTCATAGCTGAACCTCCTGGAGCTATAATAAGTCCATAGTATTACTTTTTCAATATAATAATCAATAGTAATTTAATGTACAAAATATTTTTTAGTCCCATTGTTGACAATAAACCCAAGGTAATTACTATTCAGGTAAAGTAATAATAAGTAATAGTGTGAGGCGGTGTTACGCTGTCTCATTATCATGCAACGAACAGAGAAGCACAGGAGGTTAGCCATGATTGCAAGGGTAAGTGACATTGACAGGATGTTCGACGCGATGGGATTGTTCAGGGGCCGCTTCGACAGGCTCTTCGACGAATTCAACCGGTCGGTGGGGTATGCTCCGGGCTGGTCATCGGTTGCCGGTTACCCGCGAACCAATCTCTATGACAAGGGTGATCATTTCGAGATGGTTGCCGAAGTTCCCGGATTGTCCAAGGAGGATCTGAACGTGAAGATCCAGGGCAATTACCTGGAAATCAGCGGTAAGCGAGAGATCAAGGTACCTGAGGGGTACCGGGTGCACCGCGGCGAACGTGGTTCAGAATCGTTCACCCGGAGCCTGACCCTGCCCGCCGATGTAGATTCGGGCAAAGTCTCAGCGACCCTCAGGGACGGGCTGCTGACCTTGGCGCTGCCAAAATCGGAAGCGGCCAAACCGAGGCAGATCTCAATCAAATAACGCGGATGTAATGGATTGAACAGGTAATAGATAAAAGGAGGACGCCATGGACGGCAAAGATCTGACCAAAAAAGATAAAGGTGCAGTAGAGTCGACCAGAAACCTGCGCCAGGTTGTTCCGGTGGTCGATATCTACGAGAACAACGATGAAATTCTGCTGCACGCAGAAATGCCTGGGGTGACAAAGGACCACATCACCGTCAATATCGATAACGGTACCCTGACCCTGTCAGGAGTGCGATCGCTGACCCGAGGCGGTGCGGCTGAATGGGAAGAGTTCGGCGATGTCGAATACCAGCGGGCCTTTTCCGTGCCCCAGAGTATCGACGTAAACAAGGTCAACGCTGAACTGAAAGACGGGATCCTGGCCCTGCATCTTCCCAAGTCGGAGGCTGCAAAGCCCCGAACCGTCAAAATTCAGGCAGGCTAAAGGCAAAACCTGCAGACAGCTGGCGGGGCTGCGTGCCCCGCCAGGTCTGGCAGGGAAGGCGATACAAAGCAGCAGGAAGCCCCCAGCGGTGCACCGGTCATGGTCATCGATGGATTCCCAGCCAGTCAGACAAGACCAGCGGCTGCCGCAATGCGCATAAGGCCGAGGGCAGCCAGTTCGTCCTCTCCTCGGCTCGTTTGAATACCGCAGATGGACATGGCGGTCTGGTATCGATCGACCAGGTCGGGGGACCCGCAGATCACCGGTACGACATTGCTGCCGAAGCCGCTTTTCACCGCTTCCTGAATTTCTGTCCCCAGCAGCAGTCCCGAAATATAGTCTCTGATACTGTCCGGGTTCATCTGACCCAGCAGCGGCATGGCCCGGGCGCCGAACAGCTTGGACATGATTCCGCCGGCGGAATCCAGGCCGGAGAAGCCGTCCTCTACCCCTTTTGTGAATCCTTTCGGGTCGGAACCGTCGGTCAGCAGCCGGCCGAGGATGGTGTGCCTGGTCAGCACCGCGAAGATCTCGCCGGTCATGAAGGTTGAGAAATAGCAAATGGTGTCGCCCTCCATGCGGATCCATTTGGAATGGGTGCCCGGCAGCACTGCAGTCCTCTCGCTGCACCCCCTCAGTCCGGCCATCTGCGTCTCTTCTCCGCGCATGATGTTGGGCGTCGGCGTGTTCTGGCAGACCCCCGATACGAAAAAGATCACATCGCCTTTCGAGGTTTCATGCCTGGTCAGGTTTTTCGACAGATCCTCCAGGCTTGCCGGGCAAGGCAAGTAGGGAGTTTCGACCCAGCCCTGATTGCTGGTGATCATACCTGAAGCGATGACCGGGATTGACCGGTGCTGTCCCAGCCAGTCTCCGACCTGCCGGTAATAGACCTGCTCGAACCCGTCGTTGTCCTGCATGATACCGGCGGCAGCCGATCTCGTCTCGACAAGCGTTCTCTTTGAATCGAAAAGGTAGGCGCGAAATGATGTGGTGCCCCAGTCCAGTGCCAGCAGCATAGCCTGTCCTCGTTAGTGTCGTGTCATCTCACCAGCGGCGTTACCGACGGTGCGGCCCCGGGACCCGATTGCCGACCAGCGTTCGCCCTCGATCAGGTTTCTGTCGATGATCCAGAACCTGCCGACCGTCTCCCATCTGCCGATCCGCTTTCAGGGGAGGTTGCCAAAATGGTGCTGGCCTATCTGGCTCAGCTGACGGATTCGGCTTCTCTCTGCTTACCTCCAGGCGCGTTCAGTCTGCTGTGCGCAGAATCGCTGCATCGCCTTTTTGTCGGGCTCGACACCGAGTCCGGGCAGAGTCGGCACGGCAACCCGGCCGTCGACGATCTCAAGTCCGGGTTGATACATTTCATCCCGCATCGGATTTTCCGACCGGTCGGTCTCCAGCACCGGCGGAGTCACGTCCGCCCGCCCCGGTTCCACATAGGTAGTGGCGAGCAGGTGGGTAGCGCTGGCCAGGTTGAGCATGGTGCCCCAGGCATGGGGAATCACGTTGATGCCCAGAGAGGAAGCAATCGCCCTGATCTTGACCGCTTCTGTCGGGCCGCCGCAATAGGCCAGATCCGGCTGGGCGATCTGAACGCCGCCGGGGGCGAGCAGGTCCTGAAATCCCCAGCGGGTCTGCTCGCATTCGCCGGTGGCGATGGGCACATCGATCTTGTCGGCGAGCTGCCTGAATTTATCGGGATGACAGGGAGAAAGCGGTTCTTCGAACCATGTATAGTCATACTCGTCGAGCAGCCGGCCGATTGCGGTGGCTTCGGGCAGGTCATAGGCATGGTTGGAATCGGCCATCAGCTTGACCTGCGGGAATGTCGCTCGCATGAGCTCGATGAGCCGGCTGTCGAAAATCATATTCCTGCCGATTTTGATCTTGAGCGCCCTGAAACCGCTTTCCACGTATCCCCGGGCCTCGTCGACGATCACCTCGAGCAGCTGCAGGTCCGGTGCCGCTCTGAAGTACATGCCGGTGGCATAGCAGTCTATCTGGTTGCGGACACGGCCGCCCAGCAGTTCCGATACCGAAATCCCCAGCAGTTTGCCCTTCAGGTCGAGCAGCGCCATATCGAGTCCGGAGATGGCCCCCATCATCACCCCCTTGAGGGAAAAATCGAGGCCGGCCCGCCAGCAGTGCTGCCACGCGGCCTCGTTGCGGAGTGGATCCCAGCCGATCAGCAGCGGCGCATAATAGGCGTTGACTGCACTCTGGGTGACTTCCGAGGGACCATAGCACTCCCCCCAGCCGGTGGCTCCCGAGTCGTCGATCACCTCAACCAGCAACGCGTTTCTGACATCGTAGTGCCACTGCGAGAAGCCGAAGGGTTCGTCGAGCCGGTGCGATAAACGATAGGTTCTGATGCAGGAGATCATGGGTTTACCTGTTTTGCTCTTTGCTAAGAAAGCGGCCTCGATCATTCCGCTCATGTTAAGCGGTTTTATTGGACATTGCCGTATCTTTCTTGCAGATTTCTCAGCGCAGGGGAGGCAAACACCCGGCCGCTTTTACTCCATGCCGCAGCAACACGGATATGGCTGCTGGGTGTGCGGGCCAGGCGGCAGCTGCCGGGAACGGTCCCCCGCGGATGCCCCACCCGATCAAGGGGGAGTCCTGTTCTGCCGGATCAGGTCACGGAGTTGAAGCGCCTCGGCGTGATCAGGAACCTTTTCAAGCGTGGTTTCGACCAAAGTTCGGGCGCGGTCGATCAGGTTGAAACTCAGATAGAGGTTGGCCAGTGTGGAGAAATATTCGCGATTCGCAGGCTCTACCTCCAGGGCCTTGAGCAGCGCCTGCTCCCCTTCCTCGTAGCGTTTTAGTTTGAGCAGGGCCAGTGCCTGGTTGTAGCGCGGCCGGGTGTATTCGGGCATGGAGTCGGCGGCCCGGCCGAGCAGCTCTGCGGCCTCCTCAAGTTTGCCCATTTCGGCGAGCAGCAGGCCGAGCGAATAGACTGCCTCATGGAGCTGCGGGTTACCGGCGATCACCTCGCGCAGCAGGTTTGCCGCCGCTTCATTGTTGCCGGTGCGGTTGAACAGCATTGCCAGGTTCACCTTGGCCGGATAGAACTGATCGTCGATCTTGATCGCCTGTTGGTAATAACCTATGGCCTTGTCGTTATCGCCCTGGGCTGCCGCGAGATTGCCGAGGTTGTAACGCTGCGGGGCGAAGTCGGCGTTGTAGCGCATCGCCGCTTGATACTCCCGCAGCGCCGCTTCGAAAGCCTCGACGTCGTCATCCTTCAGCGATGTTTTCGGCACCGATGCGAGTGCCGCTGCGGCCTCGATGCGAACCCCCTTGACCCGATCGTAGAGCTTCGGAGCGATATGGGTCAGCCTGGTCTGTAGATCAAGGTTCTGCAGCCCGCGGATGGCGGTATGGCGGATCAGGCTGTCGTCATCCTCGAGGGCTGCGATCATCGCGTCGGTGGTGGCCGGGCCGGGATAGTTTCTGAGCAGAGACAGGGCGGTGGCACGCACGATCACCGGCGACAGCGCGTCCCCGGCCAGAGTCCGCAACCCCTCGGCAGCGTCCGGGTCCGCCGCGCGGGCGGCGGCGATGAGGTCACCGTAATGGGGTTTCTTGGAGGCGCCATACCAGCGGTTGTAGTGGTCTGTCACCCAGGAAAGCGCCTTGTCGGCATGGCAGCCGGCGGTCGAACAGCTGTTGGGGGTGGCGAGCGACTCGCTGAGATCGGGCCGGGGCACGCGGATCGAGTGGTCGGGACGGTGGTCGGCACCCATGTAGGTGCGGGCCGGCATATGGCACTTCACGCAGAGGTGCCCGTCGCTCGGTTTGCCTTCGAATTGGCGTTGGTGAAAATGATGTTCGTAGCGGTCGTATTCGGCTGCCCGGTGGCATTGCAGGCAGAGGTCGTTACCTTCCTTGTGAAGTTTCAGGCTGTGCACGTCATGGCAGTCGCTGCAGCGCACGTCGTGCCTGAACATCTTCGACTGGGCATACGAACCGTACACGTACACTTCCTCGAGAATCTGCCCGTCCGGGTAGTAGAGGCCTTCCTCGAGCAGGGAAGGAACCATCGTGTCGAGTACGTCTTCGGCCTGGTGACGATTGTCGCCGAGCTGGTAGCGCCGGGAATGACAGGGGGCGCAGATGGAGATGAAGCGGCTGCTGGAGATATCGGACGTGTCGACTACAAGGCCTGCGTTGTCGATCCTGCTCCTGGCCATGGCCGGCTTTTTTGCCCACTCGGCATGATTCGACCCGGGACCGTGACAGGCCTCGCAGCCGACATCGATTTCGAACCAGGTAGTCTGGTAGGTATCGGTATCCATGTCGTAATTCTTGGCCAGGTCGGTGGAGTGGCATTCGGCGCACATCCCGTTCCAGGTCTGTCCGCCTTTTGTCCAATGCAGCCAGTCGTCGGTGCCCTTTACGTCGTAAGGGGGCACCCGGTACCAGCGGTTGTCCCGGGAATTCCAGGCGATGTTGAGGCACTGCAGCCGGCCGCCGGGAAAGGGGATGAGGTACTGCTGAAGCGGGTAGACTCCGAAGGTGTGGGTGATTTCAAAGGTTTGCAAGGTTCCATCCGGGCCCTCGGTTTCCACCATGAACTTGTCGCCCTGTCTGAAGAAGCGGCTGGTCACCTGATTGTGAGGATCGGTGTACGCGATGTCGTTAAAATCCCCGAGAACCGTTGCCTCGCTGGCGATGTCCATGGCCAGATCGTGATGGGAGTTCTGCCACTGGTCGAAGGAGGGCTGGTGGCACGCCCCGCATGCTTCGCTGCCGATAAAACTGTTTTCGGAAACGGGCTCGGGATGAACAGAGTGGGAGGAACGCAGCAGGTAGAGAAACGGGGTACAAAGGATCAGTGCCAGCGCGATCAGGGCCGCCGATTCCCAGACCGTTGCCGGGGACCGTTCGCGGCCGCCGGCCTGAGGCTGCCTGCCGTGCTGATGGGCGGTTCCGGCCATACGCTCAGACCCGGGTTGTCTGGGACGCATCGAAGGTTTCCCGTCTGGTCGGAGTGGCGATGTCGATGCGGAGCAGGCCGTTTTCGATGCGCACCGGGTAATAGTCCAGTGGACGGATCGCCGGCGCAGTGAGAACGCTGCCGGTCCGGTCGAAGGTCGAACCATGGCAGGGGCAGACGAAACGCTGTCTGACCTGGTCCCAGGGTACCGTGCACCCCAGATGCGTACAGGTCTTCGACAGGGCGATGAAACTACCGTCCTCGAGCCGGGATAGATAGGCCATGGCTTCGGGGATCGCTTTCACGTCACCCGGACTGAAGGACTCGACACGGCCTGCATCGATCAGGCGGTTGCCCTGTCGGCGGGCGGCGATGGGTTTTCGTGATTTCAGTATCGAGCCGGTCAGCCAGCCCAGTTCTATGCAGGCGAGCAGACCGAGCAGCGCCCAGAGCCAACCGAGCAGGGTCCGGCGCCGCGGTTTTTCCGGCAGATGGTCACTATTGGTTTCGCTCGTCATCGTTTCGATCCGCTAAAGCGGCAGAGTCAACGCCATACCTGCTCCACGCAGCCAGACACCGGCAGCGGTAAGCCCGCAGAGCATCCCGAAAATCAGCATCACCAGTATCATTACCGATTCCGGCCGGGAGGATCTGCGCCTGCGCAACAGCCGGTAGACCAGCCAGAGCGCCGCTGCGATCGCCGCCAGCGGCACCAGGCCACGGCTGATCCAGGGTACGGCGCGAACAGGTCCATCGGCAGATTTCAACACCAGATCATCGAGCATGATCAGGGGAATCGCTGCGCCCAGCCCGATACCCCACGCAGCGGCCGCATGGGCCCAGCCGTTATCGCCGCCACACCAGATGCCGGGGGGCAGATTGGTGCCGGTGATGAAGGGCAGCAGCGCCAGCAGGGCCAGCATCAGCAGCGGGATGATACAGATCGCAAAGGTCGGGTGGAGGTGCAGCAGCAGCTCCTGAAGGCCCAGGAAGTACCAGGCCGCCTTGGCCGGGTTGGGGCTTTCGCCGGGGTTGGCGATGTCCGCCAGCGGTGCATCGACCAGGGCAGCGAACAGCAACAGCAGGCTGGTGAGGCCGAGGCCGACCGCCGCCTCCCGGGAAATCAGCGCAGGCATGGCGGAGATCCGCTCCAGCGGCAGGTCCTGATCGCGGACGAGGCCTCCCGCCTTGCGGATCAGCCAGAAATGAAAAATCAGCAGAATGACCATCAGCGACGGAACCAGTCCCACGTGAATGGCGAAGAACGTGGCCAGTGTGGTCGGGCCGACCTCGCCGCCGCCGCGCAGCACCTCGCTCAGCCAGGCTCCAACCAGCGGCACGTAACCGGCCATGTTGGTGAATATGGTCACCGCCCAGTAGGCGAGTTGATCCCACGGCAGCAGGTAGCCGGTGAAATTGGCGAACAGCACGAGCAGCAGCAGGCAGATGCCGATCAGCCAGTTCAGCCGCCGGGTGCGGTCGGCCGCACCGGTCAGGTAGACCCGCAGCAGATGCAGCACACAGACGATAACGAGCAGATTTCCCGCCCAGTGATGAATGTTTCGGACAAAGCCGGCCAGGGATCCGGCAGCGTACATCTCGATGATCGATTGATGGGCTGAATCGACGGCGGCTGAATAACTCAGAAGCTGAAGAATCCCGGTAAACAACAGAATCAGGAACAGGGTCGCGGACATGCCGCCCAGCCCGAAACTCAGGGTGAAGCGAATGGTATCGGCCGGCACCGTGCGCGGATGGAGATGCAGGATGAAGCCGGTTAGCGATGCTGGTTTCGGTGATGTTCCGGTGGCCATGATCGATGGTTAGAAGAGTGCTTTCATCAAGAATTCCAGATGATGTTAAACGACTCTGGGCGAAGAGACAAGGGTCTGTTTGCCTATCTGTTTCCCGGTAAATCAATGCCGTCGAAGATCTTGATCACGGCACTGTCGTCCTCCTGTCCGTGCCCGGAGTTGCTGGCGGCGGTGAACATCTGATAGGCGGTGGAGCCGAGGTAGAGCGGAAACTTCAGCGACTGGGCCGCGTCGGTGACCAGTCCCAAATCCTTCACGAAGATGTCGACCATCGATTTGGGCGCGTAGTCCCCGTCGACAACGTGCTTCATGCGGTTTTCAAACATCCACGAGTTGCCGGCGGCATTGGTGACCACCTCGTACATCACCTCGAGCGGAATCCCGGCTCTGGCGGCCATGGCCATCGCTTCGGCGCCGACCGCGATGTGCACGCCGGCCAGCAGCTGGTGGATGATCTTGACCATCGCCCCCATGCCCAGCCGCGATCCGACTCGGTACACCTTGCCGGCGACCGCCTCGAGCACCGGTGCAAGACTGCTGAAGGCATCATCCGATCCGGCCGCCATGACCGTCATGTCACCGGCGTCGGCCTTCGCGGCCCCGCCCGAGACCGGTGCGTCGAGCACGATCAGCCGCCGGTTCCCAAGCCGGGCACCGATATCGCTGATGTCGTCCGCCGCCATCGTCGCCGAAACCATCACCGCCGTCCCCGGTCGCAGACGATCCGCCAGCCCCATGTCGAACAGGATTGTCCTGCACTGGTGTGCGTTTATGACCAGCAGCACCACCGAGTCGAGCCGTTCCGCAAAATCGCCGCAGTTTTCTGAAACGCCTGCCGCCCCGGCATCTTTCAAGACACCGAGTGCGTCGCGGTTGATATCAACCCCGTAGGTTTCAAGTCCCGCCCTGATGCACGAGCGGGCGGCTCCCATTCCCATCGATCCGAGTCCGATAACGGCTACCGCATGATCGACCATAGTTGTGCTCCGTGGTTTCTGTCGTGTGGTGAGCTTGTGATGTCCGGTTTGCGTGGCTGTACTGTCCCAGATATCGATGCTGCTTGCAAGCGGCAAATAGAAAAGGACGGAGATTTATGTCCCCGCCCTTTCTGGTCTGAGGTGCCGGCAGATCCGGCAGTGTGGTGGTTTATTCGTATTTGTACCTGCTGTGCAAGTGATCGACCTCATCTTTGGATTTATACCCGGTGATCATGCTCTGGATAGCGCCCTTGATGGCAAAAAGCGACATATACATGTGGGTGAGCAAAAAAGCCATCAAACCAATACCCAGAATATTGTGGATGATCGCCGAGATACGCACGGTATCAAGCGCCATGCCCATCTCCCAGATGATATATCCGGTCGCAGCCATGGTCAGCCCTCCCAGCGTGGACAGCCAGAACCAGGCTTTCTGGCCGGCGTTGTATTTGCCGGCCGGTATGGGCTTTTTCTGTTTGCTGAGGTAACCGCCCAGGATGAAGATCCATTTGATATCATACAGGGTTGGAAACATGTCCTTGACCCAGGTTAGAAACATGATGATACCCGGTATCACGAAGACCAGAGCAGCGACGATGTGGGCATAGCGGGCGAAGCGGATGAACCCGCCGCCGCCCACGAACGAGCCGAATATCATCAGCAGACCGCTGACCGCGCAGGTCACGAAGGCGATCGCTCCAAGCCAGTGGATGACAATCGTAAAACGGCTGAAAAACCTGATCTGCGGGCCCTCATGGCTGAAAACTTTGGGTCCGACCGCGATGTAATGCAAAAAGAATACCGCAGGAACCACGCAGATGATCCCGAGATAGATTTTCCAGAAGATGTCGCTGGTCAGATACGTGAACGGACCACCGTATTTCTGCCAGTCTCCGGTAATTCCCCCGTACAGTTCAGCGTAGTATTCCGGGGAGAATAACCGGGTGAGGCCGTCCATCGAGGTTGGCGCGGCAATCGCGGTTGAAATTACCAGCACCACCGCGTATACAATCATGATCAGAACCCCGGACGCTATAAGCCTGCGCATAGGTTCCTCCTTGAATATCTGGCAGCCGGATCAACCACTGCGGATCCGGCCGCCCTTAGGATATGCGTATGTCAGCTTTTGTCGTAGGCCTTGCTCCAGCCCCACGCATTGACGCCGGACCCGCGCTTGAACACCCGATCCCGATAGACATCGGCAACGACGCTGCCATCGCCTGCCAGCAGCGCTTTGGTTGCGCACATCGACGCACACAGCGGAACCTTGCCTTCGGCGATGCGGTTCTGGCCGTAAAGCTGTGTCTCTTCCTTGCCGAAGTTCTCTTCGGGACCTCCTGCGCAGAAGGTGCACTTGTCCATTGCCCCGCGAGCCCCGAACACATTTCCTTTCGGAAACTGCGGTGCACCGAAGGGGCAGGCCATGAAGCAGTAGCCGCAGCCGATGCAGGTCTTCTTGTCTACCAGGACGATGCCGTCGTCCCGCTGATAAATTGCATCGACCGGACAGACCGCGATGCACGGTGCATCCGAGCAGTGCATGCAGGCGATCGACAGCGACTTCTCTCCCGGTTCGCCCTGTTTCATCGTTATGACCCGGCGGCGGTTGATGCCGACCGGAACATGATTGCCTTCCTTACAGGCAACCACACACCCGCTGCAGTCGATGCAGCGTTCGGTGTCGCATAAAAATCTCATTCGTGCCATTGTTATTCCTCCTCAGTCGACCGCTTACGCACGGGTCACTTTACACAGACCGTCCTTGGTGGCCTGGATCTGTGTGATGATGTCATATCCATAGTTCGTCACGGTGTTTCCGGGATCGCCGAGCACATATGGTGCATGACCTTCCGGGTAGTCCTTCAGGTAGGACTCGCCCATCAGGGTGCCGGCAAAATGGAATGGCAGGAATATGGTTTTTTCATCGACACGCGGGGTGATAAAGGCTTTGACCGTAATCTTTGCCCCCTCGGGAGACTCGACGATTACCATGTCGCCCTTGCGGATTCCGAGATCGTTGGCCAGTCGAGGATTGATTTCGACGTACATCTCAGGCTGCAGCTCGGAGAGGTACTTGGAACTCCTGGTTTCGGCCCCGCCGCCCATGTGTTCGACCTGGCGGCCGGTGGTGAGGACGTATGGATACTGCTTGACCAGGTCGGGATTCTGCTCGCTCTTGTAGCGGGTTTCGACCCTGAAATGGTTGGCCTTGTCCTCGTAGGTCGGGTATTTCTCCACCAGGTCGGGCCGCGGCGAATGCAGCGGCTCACGGTGAATCGGCACCTGATCGGGGAAGTTCCAGACCACGCAGCGGGCCCGGGCGTTGCCGAACGGCGCCATGCCGCGATTGATAGCGTTTTTGATGGTTTCCTGTGACAGATCCGTCTTCCAGTTAGTTCCCGGAACGACCTCTTTGAACTCGGAGTAGCCTCCCTGTACCTCGCTGCCCGGGTTGCAGACCCCCTTGGCGGCCAGCTGACCTTCTTCACGGCCGGTCATCACATAGGTGGTGACGTCGCCGAAGCGGTTCCTGAACGGCAGTCCGCCCTTGGCCACCGGTTTTGAGATGTCGTAGAGGATCGGGGTGCCGGGGTGCTCGGTGGTCCAGCATGGCCACGGCATACCATAGTAGTCGCCGTCGCAGGGACCGCCCTTGGCCTGCAGGTCGTCGATATCGAAGGTATGCCAGTTTTCCATGTGAGCCTTGATCCGCTCGGGCGTCTGACCGTTGTAGCCGATGGTCAGGGTTCCCTTGTTGATCTCCCGGGTAATGTCTTCAGGCACTTCCTTGATATTCTTGTAGAATTCGTCGGCGAACCCGAGCTTGCTGACCAGCAGGGACATGATCTCGTAGTCGTCCTTGGAGTCATAGACCGGGTCGACCACCTTGAACCGCCACTGGATCTGGCGGGAGGTCGAGGTAACCGAGCCGGAGGTCTCGTACTGGCTGGCGCTCGGCAGCAGGTAGATATTGTCGGTCTTGGTCACGGCCGCAACGATGGTCGGGAACGGATCGATGACAACCAGCAGGTCGAGCATGTTCAGCGCCTTGACCACCCGGTTGTACTGCGAATTGGAGTTGGAACCGCAGCCCCACTGGATCATCGCTTTGATCGGCGACGGCGACTCAATCTTCTCCTCGCCAAGCACGCCTTCATACCAGCGGGCCAGCGAAAAGCCTTTGCTTTCCATCCACTCCTTGCTGGCGAATCTGGACGCGATAGAGTCGTAGTCGACGTCCCAGACCCGGCACCAGTGCTTCCAGGACCCCTCGGCGAGCCCGTAGTAGCCCGGCAGGTTGTCGGCCAGCACGCACATGTCGGTGGCGCCCTGGACGTTGTCGTGGCCACGGAAGATGTTGGTGCCGCCGCCCGATTTGCCCATGTTGCCGAGGACTAGCTGGAGGATACAGAAGGACCGAGTTATCGACGAGCCGATATGGTGCTGGGTGCCGCCCATGCACCAGGTCAGCGAGGTGGGCCGGCTTTTGGCCAGAATGTCCGCTACCCGCCTGGTCTGCTTGGCAGGAATGCCGGTGATGTTCTCCACCACTTCCGGCGTGTAGTGCTTGGCAACCTCGACCATTTCTTCGTATCCGGCTACGCGGGTGCGGATGAATTCCTTGTCCTCCCAGCCGTTGGCGATGATTTCATTGATTAGACCCATCATGAAGGCACAGTCGGTGCCGGGCCGGATCCGTACATATTCTGTGGCCTTGGCGGCCAGCTTCGTAAAGCGCGGATCGACAACGATGAGCGGGGCGTTGTTCACCTCTTTCGCATGCAGAATGTGCTGCATGGAAACCGGATGCGCCTCGGTTGCGTTGGATCCGATGAAAATCATTGATTTGGCATGCCTGATGTCGTTCAGGCTGTTGGTCATTGCTCCGTAACCCCAGGTATTGGCGACACCTGCCACCGTTGTGGAGTGTCAGATTCGGGCCTGGTGATCGATGTTGTTGGACCCCCAGAAGGCAGCAAATTTCCTCTGCAGATAGGCCATCTCGGTGGATACCTTGGCGCTGCCGTTGAAATGCAGGGCGTCGGGGCCGTTGTTATCGCGGATTTCGGTGAGCTTGGCGGTAATCTCGTCGATGGCCTGGTCCCAGGTCAGGTTGGTCCATTTGCCGTTGACGCGTTTCATCGGGTTCTTCAGCCGCTTTTCGCTGATCACCATGTCGATCGCGCCGGCACCCTTACAGCAATGCGCACCGCGGGAAACCGGGTGGTCGGCGGCCACTTCCTGGCGAACCCATACGCCGTTCTGAACTTCTGCCTCGATTCCGCACCCAACCGCACAATACGTGCAGATGGTCCGTACGGTTTCCGAGTCTTTGTAAGCCGGCGTGGCTTCCGCCGCGACCGCCTTGCCGGTCAGTTTGGTGGTCATTGCCGCACCGGACAACGCCGCGGTGGCAGCAGATAGTTTCAGAAACGATCTCCTGGCTACCTTCGGGTTGAGCGTAACCCTCCGGCCGCTGGACACCGTTTTACCCGGAGCGGGTTTTCTGTGTTTGCTAATGGCCATGTTGTCATGCCTCCTTTGCTGAAACGGTTCCTTACCTCTATGAACGTAACGATTTGTAATACTTCTTGAACGATTCGCTTTCGTGGTAGAGTATCTCACCACTCTGGTCGACCGTTTGCGAAGTTCCTGCCCGGGCCGGTTTGACAGCGGCCGCCGTGCCCGCCAAAACTGCCGATCCGGCAAGGATGTGCTTCAGAAACGAGCGCCGTTCCTTTTTCTCCTTTTCCATCCTCCACCTCCTGGTGTGTGGTTAAAAAATGATACGGTCTGCAAGGTGCTCGACCGACATGGTGATTACCGCGGCATTGGGTCAAAAAGCCAATGCCGATAGGACTTTCCAGATTTGTAGAATAGATGAAGCAGTGACATAAAAAAATCGGCTCAATGCTTTTTTTCGCGTAGGCAGGGATAAGGGGTGGAGATAAGGTGCGTGCGCAAGTTTATGTAGGGATTTTGCTTACGCGATCATGGATTCAGCGCGCAGTCCGTTACTATGATTGAAAACGGCCCATACATACTTACAGATATGGATACGGACGGCCGCGAATAGGCCGATAATTAGATTTGCCCAGGCAGAACAAGTAGGCTAGGTTTGGCAACTGACCAGCGCTGCGGCCGCATTCAACTGTTCAAAATCGACAGGTCTTTAAGGGGGATATATGCACAGCAAAGTGATGGTGATTCTGGGGTTTCTTATGTTAGGCATGGTGTCGGCCGGACCGGTCTTCCCCGCCGACCGGGTTATGGAACTTCTGCCGGATTTCGAACTGCCGATACCGGAAGAACCAGGCCATGCCAATTATCTGGGCGTACAGAACATCGAAGGCGAGACCTTCAGGATCACCGATATCGATGCCGATATCGTGCTGATCGAATTGTTCAGCATGTACTGCCCGTTCTGCCAGGAGGAAGCCCCTGCCGTCAATGAGCTCTATCAGAAGATGCAGGCGCTGGGAACTGCCGGCCCGAACATCAAGATCGTCGGCATCGGGGCATCCAACTCGCCGTTCGAAGTCGACCATTTCAGAAACACCTTCGACATCGAGTTTCCGCTTTTCCCGGACCAGGACATGTCCATCTACAAGGCCCTGTCCGGGGCGGGAACGCCGGGATTCATAGGCGTCCGCTTCGATGAAGGAAAGAAGGGGGTGATCGTGCTGCGACAGTCGGGCGGATTTTACAGCACCGATGATTTTCTTGCGGAGTTGATTGAATATGCGGCCCGCCGTTAGCAACAGGGGAAGCGGCTGGACGATTCTGCTGGCGCTTTTCATTCTGTCGGCCCTGCCCTTCGATCTGCACGCGGCGGAGCGGCATCTCAGCGAATCGATCTACGATACCGGCCACCTCAAGCCGATCGACAGCGTCCTGAAGGTAGCGCCCGGAGACATTGCCCCCGATTTCGAACTGAAAGCGATCTCGGGGAAATCGATCCGCTTGAGTTCATACAGGGGCAGGAAAAACGTCGTGATTTCCTTCGTTCCCGCCGCGTGGACACCGGTGTGTTCGGATCAGTGGCCCGGTTACGCGATTACCCGGCGGTATTTTGACGACGCCGATGCAGTGTTGCTCGGCATCACCGTCGACAACGTCGCCACATTGTACGCGTGGACCCGTCAGATGGGTACCATCTGGTTTGAGGTATTGTCCGACTTCTGGCCGCACGGCGCCACTGCCGAAGCATACGGCCTGCTCAGAAGCGACGGCACCTCCGAACGGGCACTGGTATTTATCGACAAGCACGGCGTCATACGCGACATCTACGTATCGGACATAAACGTGCGGCCGCCGCTGGAGTATTTGGTAGAACAGCTGGCAAAGCTGAAATAGCAGCCGCCGCTCACCCGCCGGACCTGCCGAAATGCTCGTTCTCTTTCCAGAGCACGGCGTGCCGGGTCAGCTCGCTGCCACTCTTGAGGCAGAGCTTTTGCCTGATCCGGTCGCGGTAGGTGCCGATGGTCTTGATGCCGAGCTTCATCCGCTCGGCGATTTCCCGGGTCGACAGACCGGAGCCGATCAGCCGGAACACCTCGAGTTCCCGGTCGGTGAGCAGGTCTACCGTGGGTGCTCCCTGGGCGCCAGGGTTGCCCTGGAATTTGTCGAGCAGGTGAGACATCATGTCGGGACTGACATGGATCTTGCCGCTGAGGATGTTCCTGATCGCCGAAATGACCGATTCCGAGGCCTCCTTTTTCATCACGTAGCCCCGGGCACCGGCCCTGATCGCGCGTTCGGCCCACACCGATTCATCGTGCAGCGATAACACCAGCACCGGCAGACCGCTGTACTTCATGGCAAGTTCCTTTACCAGGTCGAGGCCGTTTTCCTCGGCCAGCGAGATGTCGATAATGGCCAGGTCGGGCGTCATTTCGCTCAATGATCTCCTGGCGCTGGCGAAATCCTCGGCAACGCCGCAGACCGTCAGATCGTCTTCCTGGTTGAGCAGCTCCTGCATGCCCATCCTGAAAATCGGATGGTCGTCGACTATCAGTATCTTTTTCATCAGTTCGTTCTGTCGCGGGTGACAGAGATTACCGTGCCCGAGTGGGGATTCGATTCTATCTCCAGATCAGCCCCGATGGCCTTGGCGCGGTACTCCATGGTGTGCAGTCCCATGCCTTTTCTTGTCGACAGGGTATCAAAGCCGCTACCGTTGTCAATGATCTTTACCGACAGCCGGTCGTCCCTGGAGTGCAGGGTGATGCCGATATGGTCCGGTCGGCCGTGCCGGGCAGCGTTGAAAACCGCCTCCCGGACAATATAGTAGACGTGGGTGGCGATGTTGTTGTCAAGGTATTCGGCTTCGCCGTTGAGCGACAAATCGCAGATGACCCCGGACAGGGTTTCTATCTCCACTGCCAGCTCCTCGATTGCAGCTTCCAGACCGCTTTCGATAATGTGAACGGGATAGAGGCCGCGAGCCAGTCGTCGGGTCTTTTCGGTGGCATCGACGATCAGTTCCCTGATCGACTCGAGCTGCTCAGCGCGCTGCGGATTTTCCTTTTCCAGATTTCGCTTCAGCGCCTTGCTGAGCAGTTCGACGCCGCTCAGATGGGAGCCGAGGTCGTCGTGCAGGACCCGGCCGATATTGGATCGCTCGGCCTCCCTGACCGCGATGATCTGTCGCTCCAGCCGGCCCATCTTCTTTTCCGACCGGGTTTTCAGGATATGCAGCCACATGCCTTCCAGGACCATGGTCATCTGCCGCACATCGGTCTGATCGTAGCGGCTGGCGTTGTTGCAGACGCCAGCCACCAGCACGATTTGGCCGCTGTTGTAGATGGGCACATCGATATGCCGGGCGATCGGCCGCTGATACGGGTACAGCTCCTCGCGGTTGTTCTTCCGGCAGTCGTTGCAGATGATCGCCTCTCTGGCGGCAACCGCCTGGCCGGCCAGGCCGCCCCCGGCGACGCTGCTTGACAGCTTGCGCTTGTTGGGATAGGGGACCCGGGTGCCGTCGGCGGTCTGGTGCGAGACGATCGTCACGTGCCGCTGCGGCTTGTTGACCAGCGCCAGATACCCCTGTTCGGAACGAGTAATCTGGACGATCCTGCGCAGCGTGAATTCATACTTGTCCTTCAGCGAGTAAGCGTCCATCAGTCCGAGTTCGAGCAGCGTATCGAGACGCAGTTCGTCACGGCGCAGCAGGGCTTCCTGCTGGATACGGTCGTCGACCATGTCGTTGGCCAGCAGGGCGAGGTCTTCGAACTCGCTGAAGGCCAGGTCGTGCCGGTCGATCTTAACATTCTCGGCGGCCGCGCGGCGGAAGAAATCGGTGAAAAAACTGAATCCCTGCTTGATCTTGGTCGTGTAGTAATAGGCGATGAAGAGCAGCAGCGATACCGCGATGGAAAACAGAAAGATAAAG
Organism: Desulfofustis sp.; assembly: GCA_022340565.1. Classification (GTDB taxonomy): domain Bacteria; phylum Desulfobacterota; class Desulfobulbia; order Desulfobulbales; family Desulfocapsaceae; genus JABDQA01. The sequence goes on along the minus strand of JAJDNR010000153.1, from coordinate 33,340 downwards.
GTGGAGACGTTCTTGAACGAGATTCTCCGATAGGTTTTGGTGGCGCCGACGATCAGCTGTTCCATTTCGGCCATCGAGATCGAGGCACCGATGACCCATCCCCACTCGTCATAAGCCTTGATGAAACAGAGTCTCTGTTGCAGCTGGCCATGGTCGCTTTCCCGCTCCTTGTAGACAATGAACCCCTGTCTCCCTGCCGTGCTGCCGGTCTCGAAGAGTCTCTTGCCGACCGGCTGCCCGGCACCGTCGCTAAGCGTCCTGATCGACCGGCCGACCAGCTGCCGGTTGGGGTGGGAGATGATTGTACCATCGGCCTTGAAGATGAATACTTCGCCCCCCTGGCCGAAGCGGATCTGGTCGATCCGGGCCAGGGCGTCCGCCTGGTTCATGCGTTCCGTGTCGTTGTCGTAGATTCCCGCCCCGAGAAACCAGTCGAACGGTTTGAAATACTTTACGAAACAGATTTTCGAAAAGACCTGATCCGGAAACGCCGGCTTGACGAGAGAATAGGTGTAGATTCCCGCTCCCTTCTCATGGACGATGTCGATCATGTCGCGCACGACGCTGCTTGAAGGATCCGGGGTGGGCAGGGTCGTTCCACCCTCGAAATGGGGTTCGTCGGCGAACAGGTCGATCTCGCCGGTCAGGGCCCTGCCGGCGAAATAGTAGCCCCGGTCGCCGTACCAGCGGATCGGCCTGAGCACTTCCACGGCCATGGACCTGATCGTCTCCATTGCCATCTGGTCCCGGTACATCGCGTAGAGGTGAGCAGCGATCGTGTAGGCGGACTGAACTCGCTCCCTGATTTCCGATTCTACCGCCAAGTGCGCCTGGTCGCGGGTGAACTCGATGAAATCGACGACGTTATCCAGCTCCTCCCTGACCCGGTCCTGGTACATATGATTGTAGGTGGTCTCGATGTTTTTGATGCTTTCCTGATAGGCCTGATACTCGTTGATCGCCCAGAAGATGCCGATGAAAATGGCAAGCGCTAGAATGACCAGCAGCGACGCATAGAACGGAGCAGCAGACAGGGAAATCTTCTGCGACCTGAACTTCTCGACCCAGTATCGAATCGACAACATGCTCATTTACTTCCTGCAGCTGCGGCTGGCGCTCCGGGCGGGGCATCGAGATCGATGATTTCCGGATAGATGGAGGTCAGGATGATCGAGTCGAGCCCCTGGTGGTCATCAGGGCCGAACTGCAGGACCAGGCCGCCGAGGTCAAAGGTGCCGGTTTTCTCCATGGTATCGATGAAGGCCTCTCTGCTCAGTTCCCCCGGTACGGCCTCAGCTATGGCGGCAAAGAGCTTTCCGGCGATGTAGCCTTCGAGGCTGGTGAAGCTGAGCGGTGCGTCGTGCTGATACTGCTTCATCGACTCCCGGTATTCATGAATGAGTTCGATGGAGTCTTCCTGAGGATCCGGTACGACCTGGGAGACGATCACGCCAGCCCCGTAGGAACCGAGCGCCCGCTGGAGGCTCTCGGTACCGACAAAGGATATATTGCCGAAGGTCAGATCGGGACTCACCTTGGTCTTGCTGAGCTTGATGAATTCGGCGCAGGCCGTGTAGGCGCCGACCAGCACCACCGCCTGCGGGTCCGCCCGGTAAATTTGCCGCAGGCTGCCCATGACCGCCAGGGTGTTGCGCTCGTAGCTGGCTTTCGAGACCAGCTGCATGCCGCGGCCGGCGAGTGCCCGTTCGATCCCCTCGAGGCCGTCGTATCCGTAGCTGTCGTTCTGGTAGAAACAGGAAATGCGCTCGAGTCCCAGGCTATCGATCAGATAGGAAGCGATCGTCTCCATTTCCTGGAAATAGCTCGCCCGCACGTTGATCACGTAATTTCTGAACGGCACCCGCAGCAGTTCGGCTCCGGTAAACGGAGCGAAGAACGGGATCCGATATTCTTCGATGATCGGAATGACCGCTTTCGACGTCGGGGTGCCGACTTCGCCGATGAGCAGGAACACGTCGTCCTCGGTGATCAGCTTGGAGGTGTTTCTGACCGCCTTGTCCGGCTCATAGCCGTCGTCGAGGCTGATCAAGCGGACTTCCCGACCGCCGATGCCGCCCCGGTCGTTGATATGACCAAAGGCGGCGAGCAGTCCGGCCCGCATCTCGATACCCAGGTTCTTGGCCGGGCCGCTCAACGCACAGGACTGGCCGAGCATGATCGGGCCGGAGGTGGCGGCATCGGAAGGGACGAAACACAGCAGCAGTCCGAGCAGCAAGGCTTTTGGGCCCGCCCCTGAGGGGAAATAACAAAAATTCATGAATCTGCCGGATTATTTGCTCAATCCGCCGATAATGCCGCGTACCGCTGCCGGGATATCGGCCGGCAGCACGACGGTCTTGGCATTTTCGGCGGCGGCCATGCTCCTGATCGACTCGATATATTTCTCTCCGAGCAAATACATTACCGGCAGCTCCTCGTTCTTGATCGCCTGGGCGACCTTCTCGATGGCCTGCTGACTGGCCTCGGCCAGCACGATCTTGGCCTGGGCGTCGCGCTTGGAGGCTTCGAACCGTCCGTCGGCCTCGAGGATCGCCGCCTGCTTCTCACCGTCGGCGCGGGTCACGGTGGCCCGCCGCTGGCGTTCGGCGGCGGCCTGCTCCTCCATCGCCTTCTGCATCGTATCGCTTGGGTTGATATCCTGGATTTCCACGGTCTTAAGCGTGATCCCCCAGTCGGAGATGTCGTCCGAGATGGACGCCTTGAGGGTTGCCTTGATGGTGTCGCGGCTGGACAGCGCATCGTCGAGCTGCATTTCACCGATGATCGAACGCAGCGATGTCTGCACCAGGTTCTGGATCGCGATGATGTAATTTTCAACGCCATACACGGCCTTTTCAGGATGCATGATGTTGATGAAGGCCACCGCGTTGGCAATGATCACCACGTTGTCCTTGGTGATCACCTCCTGGCTCGGCACATCGAGCACGATGTCCTTGGTGGTCACCTTGTAGGCGACCCGGTCGAAATAGGGGATGATGAAGTTGAGTCCCGGCGCCAGCGTCGAGTGGTACTTGCCGAGCCGCTGAATGACCCATTTGGAGCCCTGCGGAACGATCTTGACGCCCTTGAACAGAGTCACGCCGACAATCAGAACGAAAATGAAGGTTGCATAGAGCACGCCGATATCCATGATAGTCTTGCCTCCAGTCTGTACGGGAAAGGTGATTACATCAGTTTCTTGGCTGAACGATCAGCGTATTTCCGGATACATCGAGCACCTCGACCCGGTCTCCGACCCGGCACTCCTGCCGGCAGATGAATTCCCACTCGTCGGAGCCGAGCAGCGGTATCGGGAAGCGGACGGTGCCCCGCACCTCGTCCTGCGGCACCCTGATCACGATGCCGGTCTCCCCGACAACGGCCTCCTTGGAAATGCCGGCCCTGGTTTTGTCAGTCATGGTCGGCTTGAAAAATTTGAACCACAGTACAGTAAACACGATTGACGCCCCTGCCCAGACCAGCAGCTGCGGGGTCAATCCGAGCTCTGGAACGGCCAGAAGCAGAACGGAGACGGCCAGCGCCGCCAACCCGAACCAGAACAGGGTGAAGCTGGGGACCAGCATCTCCCCGAGCATCAGCAGCAGTCCCAGTATCAGCCAGTGATACCAGAGGATGGTTATGCTCATGGCGGATTTCTCCTATGTTGGTGTTGACCTTCGCTGTCCGTTTTGATGGCGATGATTTGAACGACGGCGCCGAGGCCGCAGTGATAGCTGCCTTCGCGAACCTCCCGCTCGGTCTCGACGGCGTGGATACAGTCAAGCGGGGCAAGCTCCCGCTTCAGTTCTTCCAGGTCAAGCAGCAGCTCCGGATGGCGGGGGCCGCCGGTATCGTTGTCCATCTGTTTTTGTGCGAACCCTTCGAGGATAAAATATCCACCCGTCGCCAGGCCGCTGCACACGTTCCTGTGAACGGTTTTTCGTAACGCCGGCGGAAGGTGGCAGAAGATCGATATAATTGCCCCGTAGGCGCCGGGGTCGATGACGAAATCGTTGAGATCGGCCACCACCGTGTCGATCGAAACCCGGTGCCCGGCTGCCAGTGATCGCGCCTTCTGCAGGCCGACCGCGGATGAGTCCACGGCGATGACATGGTGCCCCTGCCCGGCCAGGTAGACCGCGTTGCGCCCCTCCCCCTCGGCAAGGCAGAGGATCCGTGATGCGGGGTGCAGTCGTGTCGACGCGTCCACGAGGAAATTGTTGGGTTTCGTTCCGTAGGCAAAGCCCGGTTCGCTGTAGCGTTGGTCCCACATCATCAAAGGTGCTGAAGTCACTGAAAAAGAGGCCTCTGACAAGACTAAGATTTCATTGTCCATTGTGCAATAAACTGGTAAAAAATGCGAGGAAAAGCGGGCCTCCGGAACAGCCCTGCCGTCGATTCGAGAAATGATGATTATCCGCTGACCATGTCTTCCCTCCAACCACTGCTGCCCGACACCGAACTCACGATCTACTGTCTGAAGGGGGATCTGTCCGGTGTGAATATCGCTGCCGAGGGGTTTCTCGGCACCTGGCAGGACGGCGGATACGCCTTTCTGTTCTTCAGGGGATCGAGCAATTTTTCAATCCGGCGGTTCCTTGAATGCCATGCTCAATACCAACTCGAACAACGATTCGCGATGACTTACGGAGAGTGGCAGGGCGGTTTTGCGGACCCGGTCAGGATCGGCAGATTCCTGCTCAATCCTCCGTGGCTCAAACGGGTGCCGGCGGACGGCGAAATTGCGCTGAGTTTCGATCCCGGCCTGGTGTTCGGCAACGGCACCCACCCGACCACGCTGGCCTGCCTGACCGCCGTGGAGATCGCCTGTGCCGGAGGTAAAATCGAACGTATGATCGACCTCGGTACCGGCACCGGGCTGCTGGCCCTGGCAGCGGCCAAGCTTGACTGCAGCCAGGTCGTGGCCATCGACAACAACCTGCTGGCCGCCAGAACCGCAGAAAACAACCGCAAACTCAACCAGCTCGAATCGGTTCTGGTGGTATGCGGATGTGCCGAAGCGTTCGCGTCGCTTCCTTCGGACCTGCTAGTAGCCAATATCGGCCACCGGGTGCTGGCCGATATCCTCACGCCGGGGAATCTCAGGCATCAGCGCTGGCTGGTGCTGTCGGGCCTGCAGAACCGCGAGGCGGAATCGATTCTGGGCATGCTGGCGAGGCTCGATGTGCTTGTTTTGAAACGCTGGCTGAGCGACAATATCTGGAATACGATACTGGCGATCACCAAAGACGGCAGATAACCTCCCCCAGGCCTCCCTGGTTCGCAGGCCGTCTCATGTTACCCATGACGGTCAGGTCAGGGCTGCCGATGCCGCCCGTTTTGCCAAACCGGCTGAGAGGCATTAGGGTGTAAACATCTGCAGACGGGGGCCCGGGGACGGGACTGAACCATGAACGACCAACCAGACACCGACAGTCATCCGCTTACATCGCTGGCGCTGGCGACCGATCTGTATCAGCTGACCATGGCCCAGGGCTATTATTGTGCCGGCCTGACCGAACGGCAGGCGGTCTTTCACATGTTCTACCGGAGTCCGCCGTTCGGGGGCAGGTATGTGGTTGCCGCCGGCCAGAACAGTTTTGGCGACTGGCTGGAAAACCACCGTTTCAATTCCGAGGACATTGCCTTCCTGTCGTCGTTGACGGGCAGGGACGGCAGACCGCTGTTTCAGCCGGATTTCCTGGAATATATCACAACCTGGAAATTCCGCGGCTCCATCGAGGCGGTTCCGGAAGGCACCATCATGTTTCCGCACGAGCCGATTATGCGGGTCCGTGCCCCGCTGCTGGACGCTCAGCTGGTCGAAACGACGCTGCTCACCCTGATCAATTTTCAGACGCTGATCGCCACCAAGGCATCGCGGGTGCGGCTGGCGGCGCGTGGAGACGAAGTTCTCGAGTTCGGGCTGCGACGGGCCCACGGGCTCGACGGCGGGCTGTCCGCCAGCAGGGCGGCCTATATCGGCGGTGTCGATGCGACCTCCAACGTGCTTGCGGCAGCCCGCTTCGGTATCCCGGTCCGGGGTACTCATGCCCACAGCTGGGTCATGGCGTTCGACAGCGAACCTCAGGCCTTTGCTGCCTATATCGACCTATTTCCGCATAATTCGGTGCTGCTCGTCGATACCTACGACACGCTGGAAGGTGTGAGAAACGCAATCGAGGCGGGGCGGAAACTGCGCGAGCGGGGTGAAGACCTGATGGGCGTGCGCCTCGATTCCGGCGATCTCGCCTATCTGTCTATCCGGGCCCGAAAACTGCTCGACGAGAACGGGTTTCACGACACCAAGATCGTGGCGTCCAACGACCTGGATGAGCGGCTGATCACCAGTCTGAAATCACAGGGTGCGCCGATCAACGTGTGGGGGGTCGGTACCAAGCTGGCCACCTCCTTCGACGAACCGGCACTCGGCGGGGTATATAAGCTGGCAGCCATCGAAAACCGGAACGGGGAGACCGTTGAGCGGATTAAACTGTCTGAGCAGTCAGGAAAGACGTCCTTGCCGGGAAGCCTCGACGTTGCCCGGCTGACGCAGGAAGGCATCAACGTCGGCGACGTTATCTTCGACACCCTGATCGAGGACCCGCCGTCGACAGAGGACCGGGTGATCACCATCATATCTCCTGAAGACCCTTGGAAGCGCAAACTGATCCCCGCCAAGGGCCTCCGTATCCAGTTGCTACTGAAGCCGCTTTTTGCCGGCGGCGAGCGGGTCGGCAAGCGGGAGGCGCTGGCCGCCATGCGTGAGCGGACGTTTGAGAACCTGAGGGCCTTCGATCGGGCGATTTTCAGGTTCGACAATCCCCACGCCTACCCCGCCGGCCTGTCCCAGGAACTCTTCAGGCATCGGGAGACGATGCGGAGCCACGAATTCGAAATCATCAAACAGCGGATCGGAGCCGCTCATCAGAACAGCGGCACACCGGGCGGCAAGCCGCACGAAGCGGGGGAGGAACCATGACCAGGGCGCTGATCGTTGTGGATGTACAGTACGATTTTCTGCCGGGCGGGAGCCTGGCGGTGGCCGACGGCGAGGCTGTCATTCCCGTAGTGATCGATCTGATCAATGGAGGCGGTCGGTATGAGCTGATCGTTGCGACCCAGGACTGGCATCCGCCCGATCACGGTTCATTCGCGTCAGTGCACGAGGGCGTGAAACCGTTCGATATCGGCGATTTGAACGGGCTGGAGCAGGTCTTCTGGCCTGATCACTGCGTCCAGGGCGAGCATGGCGCCAGACTGCATGAAACCCTGCTCGAGACGCTCGTATCGATCACCGAACGCGGCTCCAGAACGTTGATCATCAAAAAAGGCCGGCATCAGTCCGTCGACTCCTACTCGGCGTTCTTCGACAATGCCCGGGAACATGACACGGGCCTGCACAAGGCGCTGCAGTCATACGGAATCGAGGCGGTCGATGTGGTCGGCCTGGCCCTCGACTACTGCGTCAAATTCACCGCACTCGATGCTGCCTCACTGGGGTATCGAACCAGGGTGCTGCTCAGCGGCACTCGCGCGGTCGATCCGGCGGCAGCCGATGCCATCGTCGGCGAGTTGGAAGCAGCCGGGGTGATGTGTTCACGCTGATCTGAACGAACCTTTCTGGGGTGCTCTTGTGCAGCGCACCGGCCTTTGCGATCTGCAGGAGTTCCCGCTCATCTTCGGTGGGGTCTCAGAAACCCTTCAGCGACGAGGTGAAGGGTTCATCCGGCCGGGCCCGTCCCCCAACATCAGCCCTGCATCGGATCGGCCTCTTTGCCCTCCTGCTTTTTCTGCTGCTCCTCGGCATCCGCGGCCAGCGCCGCGGCGCCGCCGGCTTCCAGCACTTTCTGCCTGGCTTCCGGGCTGAGCGAATCGAGTTTTGCGCTTTCCGGGAAATCGACGATGATTTTGCGGTGCGCGTAGTAGATGCCTTTGGCGTTCAGGGCTTCGGTGAGACGCCTGAACGCCTCCCGCTTGATAACGAACTGCTTGCCGGGCTTGGCGGTGAACTTGACGCGGATGACCATCACCGAATTGGCTATCTCATACACTCCCTGAGATTTGAGCGGCTGGATGAAGTCATCGCCCAATTCCTCGTCTTCCATCATCGCGGCGCCGACTTTCTTGATGATCCTGCGGACCTTGTCGATATCGGTGTCGTAGGGGAATTCGAGCGGGAATTTGATGACGATGCCGCCGCGCATGTAGTTGGTAACGGCACCGAGGTCGCTGTGCGGGACGACCTGCAGCATGCCCAGGTGATGTCTGAGCATCACGTTTCTGAGCGTGATCGCCTCGACGGTTCCTCTAATCGATCCGGCCTGGATATATTCGCCGACCCTGAAGGCATCGTCGAGCAGGAAGAAGAAGCCGGAAAGCATGTCATGCACCAGCTTCTGGGCCCCGAAGCCGACCGCCAGGCCGACGACGCCGGCACCGGCCAGCAGCGGCGCGATGTTGACGCCGAAGGCCGACAAGGTGGTCAGTGCCACCATGAGCACCAGGACCGTGCCGATCACCTTGCGCAGCATCGGCAGCAGGGTGCGACTGCGGCCACGGGGCGCCGCCCCTCCAAATTCATCATCGAAGTCCTCCTCCGTGGCCTCAGCCTCCGGCTCAAGCTCGGCCAGCTTATTGCTGATGTAACGATCGGCGAAACGCCAGCCGATCAGCGCCACGGCCAGCACCACCAGCGACTCGAAGACCGCTCTCAGCGCTTCGGTCGCATAGGGGATCCGAATTCCCCATAGAGACAGGAACCAGGTGAGCAGAACCAGGGTCAGGACAATCGTGAACGTTGCACTCACCCGGTTCCCGATGTTCCGCTTCATCTGCTCCCGCTCTTTCGTTTTGACCGTTTCGTCGGTTCCTTCGGGGAATTCGTCATCGGGGATAAAACCGAGGTTGAGAGCGTCGATAGTCGCATTTATCAGCAGTCTGCCGCTGTATTTTAGCGCGAAAAACAGCGGAATGATCAGCATACTGCCCATGAACGTGCCTTTCTGGCCTCCTGCTCCGGTCAGCAGTTGGCCGATCCAGAAAAACCAGACCAGCAGCAGATAACCGAGGGCAAACCCATGCCAGCGCGCACTCATCTGCATTTTCAGCCAGCTGCCGCCGGTTTCTTTGAGCTGCCTGGTCAGCGCGTCGGCAACGGGCTGTTTGAGCGTATAGACCAGGTACATGTAGAACATGATAACCGCCGACCCGAGGATGATGGCCACCCAGGCAACCGATTGCGGAGTGGCGCCGAGCTCCTGAAACAACTTGACGATCAGCTTACCGGACAGAAGGACCGAGATGGAGACATAGAAAGCCCGGTAAAGCGGTTTGACCAGAGATTCATCCAGTTTCAGCACTCTGAGCTCGGGGTCGTCCGGCGACAGGACAACCCGGCCGATCAGCGCGCAGAATCTGAAAATGACAATGATCCCCAGCAGCATCTGAAAAAACATTCGCCCCTTGACCCCGATGTTCCCGGCCAGGAGCAGAAATACCAGGATCGCCGCAGCACCGAAAAACAGCAGCCCGATCAGGCGGGGCAAAATCTGCAGAAGTTTTGCCCACAGCCTGGCGTTCGACCGCCCCTGTTCAGGCGGCACCATTGAGGAAAAGCTGCTCAAGCGCTTGCTCAAAATGAACAGGAGTCCCCTTACGATCAGCCAGCCGGCCCCGATGGCGATGAGCGAACGCAGCAGAACGCCCAAAAATCCCATGCCTTTCTGCCCATCACTTGTCGATTCGAGGATCCGGGCGAACTCGCCGGTAACCTGTGGTGCATAGGAGAGGATACTGGTGCCGGAGGTTTCCTTGTCGGCATCGAGCAGATGCAGCCACCGTGCCATGGGCACCGGTTTTGCAATGGCAGGGGGGGGAGCGGCGGCTTCCGCCGCAACCTCGGCGTCCGCTGCGCTCTGACCGGCGGCGGGATGGGCAGGGACTTTAGCACCGGTCGCCGGCATCGCGGTCAGCACGGTGGTCGTCAACAGAACAATACCGAGAAGCACGGTTCTCATATCGACCTCATCTGGTTAGGGGGTTAGCGGCGATGTGTTGCAATCGCATCGCAGTATTGCAGATTCTGACATGAATCCGCAACCAATTATAACGGTCCGACTCTATTCCGATGTCACCTTGGACCGTTCTCAGATTGCTTAGGCTGTGGGGATACGGTACCGAGGGGACAGATGTGTTTGTGCCCTCAACGTTCGCGCCACCTGTTGATGAGCCGGTTATTAGGTCACATAAATCTGTCAGATGCGCAGGCTCCCGGCGTTCCCGGTATCGCCCTCCGGCGGCCCTCCGAGGTCCCGGCGGCGTATTCGATTGCTGCCGGAAAAAGTCACACAGGCTAGAGTGACGCAAACAATTTTTCGTTTTCGGCGGTGCCGATGACGATCAGTTCGTCGTCCTCGCCAATCACCGTGCCTGGCTCGGGACTGATGGCAAGGCGGCCGTGCCGTCTGATGGCGATGATCGAGAACCCGGTTTGTTCTCTAATTCCCGACTGCATAATGGTCTTGCCCGAAAGGTCAGACCCGGCCCTGCGGTTCATAACGATCAGCCCTTCCGTAAAGAGCGACACCTCGTTGGGCCTGAGCAGCTGGAAAATGGTACCGGCGCCGAGCGACGAGTAGGACATCACCTGGTCAGCGCCGGCCATGTGCAGTTTGCTAACGTTGCGCTCCAGAATCGAGCGGCTGATGATCTGAATGTCCGGCCGCAACTGTCTGCAGTAGAAGCTCAGATAGATATTCATATCGTCGCTGTGGGTCGTGACGATGACTGATTTCGCATGATCGATCCCTGCATCCTTGAGGGTGTTGATATCGGCGGCATCACCGATAGTGGTATATTCTCCGGCCCTTCCGCTTGCCTTGATGGCGCGTTTTTCGACGATGCGATAGCTGATGCCGTATGTTTCAAGAGTGCGCGCGGCCACCTGACCGACCCGGCCGCCGCCGAGGATCAGAACCTGCGGTTTGTCCGGGTCCTGGGTATAGGTGAGCGGAAAGGTGTCCACGAATCTGCTCAGCTGGCTGGCGGATCCGGCCAGCATCAGAATGGTGCTGGGGGTGATGACGGTCCTTGGCGACGGGGCGCTGAATCTGCCGGATTCCATCATGCCGATGACGGTGACGCCGGTGGATTGACGGATTCCCGCGTCAGCCAGGGTCTTGCCTTCCAGCTCGGTATACCTGACCGGCAGTTCGGAAATGAGCAGATCGTCGAACCTGCCGATGATGTTGGCGCTCTGGTCGACGCCGTAGGCCCTTCGGCTCAGGGATTCGCCGAGCATCTTCATGAATTCGTAGACGCTGACGTTGCCGGAAAATTCGAGAATATCGATCGAGTGCTCGTGGTTGGCATTAGTGACGATCGGCACGTCCTCGCTGACCTGCCTGATCGTAAAGGATATATTGGTCGATTTGAGGTCGTCGTTGGTGACCACCACCAGGGCCGCCTTGTCCGCCTGAATGTGGCGATACGTTTCAGGCCGGTCCGGTTCGCCGACCACCACGTGATATCCTTTGTCCAGGAGACTGCTGGCCTCCTGCGGGTCGCCGGTGACCACATAGTACGGGATGCCCTGACGGGTAAGATATTCGATGAGGCGGGTCGAGATCGGATCGATGCTGGTGATGATCACGTGTCCCTGGGTAGAATCGGGCAGTCTCCGCGGGGTCCGCGCTTTTTCCTGGGCTTCGAGCCACGGTGCATAGAAAAACTGGATGAAGGTGAACGGCAGGATAATCAGCAGGAACAGCACGCCCGAGATGAGCACCAGCATGGTGAAGAGCAGGCCCAGGTCGGTATGGAAGGTGATATCACCGAAGCCGAGGGTAGACATCACCGTCATCGTCCAGTAAAATCCGGTGACCCAGGAGTAATACCGGTTCTCGTACATCATCAGTACGTGGAACAGGACCGAGTAGAGGCAGATGATGAGCAGCAGGAAGGCGAAAAACTTCCACAAGGTCAAAAAGTTGCGCCTGGTGGTCTTATGCCGCGTAAAATAGAGCAGCTGGGTAACGAGAAATTTCATGTCCTGCCGGGTCTTTTATCCGGATATATCGCGATATGGCTGTGCCGGTCCCCACATTCCGGCACTATAGCATATTTGATTCAAAATCGGAAATGATTACAAACTGATGGGTGGTACAGAAAGGGTCCGTATCCATTTCCAGAAGAGGGGTGACTGACGGTATCTGCCGGGTCTGGTTGGCACCGGATCGCAATGCGCTCAGTTCTCAAAAAAATAAACCAACCGGCTCCCCCAGGATGCCGGTCGACACGCAGTGAGGGGATTCAGCCATGGCTCAGAATACAAGCGCACCGCGGGAAGTGATTATGCCGCACCGGAAACTGCCCCTGGACATCCCCGACCGGGTGGCTCCAACTGAATTCTTCAACAGTCCGTGCAATCTCAGGCACCTGGCCCGGGAAAACGGGCTGCTGCGCAACCCCATGGGGTTTCTCCTCTATCGCAAGGCCATCGGTCATTCCAACCTGTTCGACACCTCCATCATCTTCGACACCTCCCAGCGGGTGCTCGATCCCATGGGGCGCCCGGTGCGCAGGGACCAGCTCACCCGCGAGGAAAATATCGTCTTTTCCCGAATGACCAAGGTGGTGTTGCAGTACATGCTCGAGAAGTATCCCGATCCCGTTAAGCATCTGGTGTTCTGCGGCGAAGCCAGCCTCGATGCGACCTGGCCGCTGAACAAGCCGGGGGTGCCTTCCATCCGTATGATCCATAACCACTTCATGGTGTTCGACAATAACCTTCTCGCTTCAGCCAGGCTGGCTGCCCACGACGACCCGAACCTGACCGACAGCGGGCATAACGGCCTTTTTCTCGATTATCTGAGCGATGTGTACCTGCGTTTTTTTAAAGTTCTCGATCTCGAAGTGCTGCGGCCGCTGACCTCGGATTCGGGACGCTTGAAGATAACCGGTTACCCTCAGGGGCTGCCGAGCTGGGAAATCATGGGAGGGGTCGATGCGCTCGAGGACGGCCGCTTCTGGAAGGAGTACGATCTGGTACTGCGGGGATTTCTCGATTTCTACCGCGCCTTCTTTTCGCTGGTGGCATCGGAGGACACCCGGGTTCCGGCAAATGCCGCCTATCCCGACCAGATCGAGAACATTCTGTTGTACAGCGACGATTTCCACAAGGCAGCGCGCATGCTGCGCCTTCAGGTGATCGAGGATCCGGCGTTTGCCAACGAGATTCGCTGGCAGCCCGCCTACAAGCAGCTCATCTACCGCGACGACGACGGGCGGCTGATCGTGACCATCAGTCAGAACTCGGTTGGCAATGCGATAACCGAGCTGCTCGGCATCGTCGTCAAGCGGGTCGCCGACGATGATGCTTACGCCCGGGCCGAACCGGACATCGTGCGTCAACTGCTGGAGGCGAGAAACAGGCTCATACAGTACAATCTCGGCGAACCGATCAACGCTCCGTGCTGGCCCAACGGGGTGTTCGTTGCGGCGGACAGGGGTTGAGCAAGACCAGACCGAATGGCTCTGCCTGCAGCGCGAATTGCTGCCGCTGATAGGATCTGACGGCTCCATGCATCGTGAGATCGATCAGCGATTGCTCAAGGAAGTTCGCGCGCGGTGAGGCTGAAAATTCGGCAACGTTTATGCCGTGGTCCATCCACTCCTCGATTTCCGATTCTGTCGCGGTGATACATGACACACCATGCTGCCCTGCCCGGAGAGCAGTTTGGTCCCGATCAGGGTCATAGAGAAGATGCCGAAAATGGAGAGCGGACTCCCTGCCGCGGCGAACTCGAGCATCTCGAGCCGGTGCATTCCACCGCTGAGCCGCAGGATTTGGTTTCCCAGCATGAGGGTCGGTGCTGCGATGCATCGGATTCGGCGTTGATTTGAGCGCAATGAATATTCTTGAACGGGGTAAATTGCCATATCGTTTTTATGTTTTACCGTTGCAGGAGACCTGTTCCGTTTCAGCACGGCCGCCTCCAACTGCGGTTGAGCCGTGTCATGGCTTACAGCCGGATCGTCCGATATGCATTTTGAACCAGTGCCGCTTATCGCCGCCGTCTTCCTGTTCGGTGCCATCTGTCAGTTGATCGCCTGGCGATTGCGAATCCCGCCTATTCTCTTTCTTCTGTTCACGGGTATCCTGGTCGGCCCTCTGCTGGGAATTGTCCGTCCGGAAGCGCTGCTTGGAGACCTGTTCTCACCGTTTGTCTCGTTATCTGTTGCAATCATTCTCTTTGAGGGAAGTCTCAACCTCAGAATAAGGGAAATCAGGGGCTTACATGCAGTCGTGAGGAATCTGGTCTCCTTTGGCATGGCCATAACGTGGCTGATTATCTCAGTAACGACCAGGGTTCTGTTCGATGTCTCCTGGGAAGTGTCGCTGCTGTTCGGGGCCATAATGGTTGTTTCCGGACCGACCGTGGTGGCCCCGATTCTGCGCACTGTGCGTCCGCTCAGCACCATCGGCAACATCCTCAGATGGGAAAGCATCGTCATCGATCCCATTGGCGCATCACTGGCCATCCTGGTCTTCGAATTCATCGTTATTGGAGGGGGAAGGGACGCACTCGGACATACCCTCGTGACCTTTATAGAACTGCTGGTCATCGGGGGAGCCATCGGATTGATCAGCGGCTATGCGTTCGGGATGTGCCTCAAGCATTTCCTCATTCCTGAATTTCTTCACAGCGTCTGTGCCCTCGCAATGGTGTTTGCCTCGTTTGCCCTGGCCGATTTCTTCCAGCCCGAATCAGGCCTGGTGACGGTAACGGTTTTCGGCGTGCTGCTGGCGAATATGCAGGGCGTCGACCTCAAACATATCCTCATCTTCAAGGAAACCCTCAGTATCCTCTTGATATCGGTACTTTTTGTACTACTCGCCGCCCGTATCGATATTGGCGAGGTCATGCAGCTTGGCTGGAAGGCGGTGCTTGTCTGTGCGGTCATACAACTGCTGACCAGACCGCTCTGTGTATTGATTGCAACGCACGGGTCTGCACTGAGCAGAACCGAGCGGCTCTTCATGGCATGGATCGCGCCAAGGGGAATCGTCGCCGCCGCGATCGCTTCCCTGTTTGCCCTCAAACTGGAACTTTATGGCTACGGAGAGGCAAGAATCCTGGTCCCGCTCACGTTTACGGTCATTATGTTTACGGTCATCGTGCAGAGTCTCACCGCCGTCCCGATTGCACGCGCCCTCAAGGTGACTCTGCCGGACAGTGACGGTTTTCTGATTGTCTCCAGTAATCCCGTTTCACGCGCGATCGCGCGAGCGTTTATGGAATCCGATATCGCGGTGATGCTTGCGGATCGTTCGCGCAGGCGCCGGCTGAAGGCCGAAAAGGAACACATACCAACCTACCGGGAAACGCTGCCCGAGGAATTCGAGGCGGGATATTTTGATGAATATGGGCTCGGAAGTCTGCTTGCGCTCTCGGCCGATGAGCATGAAAATATCGAAGCAACGATTGCCTATCGCCGCGTCTTCAAGCGTGACAATGTCTACTCGATTCGTTCGCGCCGAGAAAACGGCAAAAACCAGTCGGAGAGGAGGCTCAGGCGTGCGTCCCGACTGTTCGGCAAAACCCTCTTCAGCAACCGAATCGATTACCAGATGCTTCTGCAGATGCTGGAAAAAGGAGCCGAGCTCCACTTCTTTGCTCTCGATCAGAAACTTGATCCGCGTCAGTTCCATGAACAATGCGGGCGGGAAGCGGTGATGCTGTTTGCGTTCGATACCCGAAACAAAGCCCATTGTTTCAGCGCCGAAGCGGTTCCATCCGCCGACGCCGGCTGGCGGATACTCTATCTCGGCTTCCAGCCACCCACGATCTGACTACGGTAGAGGCGGCACGCCGAGACGCGGCAGAAAGGCATGCGTCTTGTAGCCCAGCGGCATGAATCTGGGAGAAAAATGCTTATCTTTGAGCGCGGAGCAGATTCCGGTCATGAAAACCAGGCAATCAAAGAGGCAAAAACGATGAAGGATAGTTTTGAAAGCATCACCCTTTTCAGCGAATCTGGTGAACAGGTGGTGATGGGTCGCCTGTGGGAGCGGCAGACCGCGGTACTCGTTTTCGTCAGACATCTCGGATGAATGTTCTGTCGTCAGCAGGTTGCTGAGCTTGCCGCACACGAAAACGATTTTGCCCGCAACAACCGCCACCTCGTTGTTATTGGTTCGAGCGAGCCTTCAGCGCTTCCCGGGTTGCGGGAACAAACCGGCTACGGCGGCACGCTGCTTACCGATCCAGCGCTTGAGTCCTTTACATTTCTCGGGTTCGGGAATAGCATTGCGGGCCTCGTCGGCTGGCAACCGTTTACCGGGGCGATCAGGGCACTGCGGGCGGGTTATCGCCCGGGAGCGGTGCGTGGAGATATCATGCAGCTAGGCGGGGCCTTGGTAGTCGATACCGCTGGCCGCTTCCTGTTTCGCTTCAGCAGCAGAAAGGCGGGAGATCACCCGTCGATCGAGCAATTGCTTGGCGCTTCCTGATGTCCAGGGGGCGGAGCCGAGAGAATCAACACGTCGAGGAATAAGAACATGCTCAGATTCGGGCTCTGCTGTATGTTCAGGGAGCAGCCGGTATCTTTCGCGCAGACCACCGCCAGACATCTCGAGTCAATGAATCGGCCGGCCCAACTGGCAAAGCTCTCGGCACTCTGTACCGAGAACCTGAACAGTCTGCTGGCTGCACTGAAATGGATCGATTCGAGAGATATCCGGGCCTTCAGGGTGCTTTCCCCTCTTTTTCCGAGATATACTCATCCGGATGTCGGCTATAGCGTCGCCGACCTGCCCGGAGCGGACCAGGTGGCGGCACTGTCGTCACGAATCAACCGGTACCGGCGGGAACACGACATCAGGCTCAGTCTCCACCCCGACCAGTTTAATGTGCTTTCATCGCCCCGCACCGGGGTTGTTGAAAAGACGATCGAAGAGCTCGAGTACCAGGGGATGCTCGCAGAATTGATCGGCGCCGAAGTGATCAATATTCACGGGGGCGGGGCCTATGGAGATAAAACGGCCGCGTTGGAGCGCTTTGCGTCGAATTTCAGACTACTTTCAAAACGGGTCCGGAAGCGATTGACCCTGGAAAACGACGACCTCACCTACAGCCCGGCCGATCTGCTGCCGTTGTGCCGCCGACTGAAAATCCCGTTTGTCTACGATGTTCATCACCACCGCTGCCTGCCCGACCGCCTGACGGTCGATGCGGCGACCGCCGCGTGCATGGAAACCTGGGTCGGACGCGGTCAGGAACCCTATTTTCACATCAGCTCGCCGCGGCACGGATGGCACGCAGACAACCTCCGCCCCCATGCCGATTATATCGATCCCGTCGATGTTCCCAGCATCTGGCTGCCGCTGCGCGCTACGATCGACGTGGAGGCAAAGGCCAAGGAGCTTGCCGTAGTCCGGCTGATGGATCATTTCGGTCTGCGTGCCAGCGATGCATGACCATAACCGAAGCTGCTGGCCAGGCAGTTTTGGCTGGCTTGTGCGAGAAAAACATCATACATTCGGTATCAGAAATGATCGAGCGCCGGCGTTCTGTGGCCGGTGTATGTCATGCAAAACGAGGAGTGCGGTCATATGAAAACGGTTAAGCTCTATAGCCTGAGCACCTGCACGTATTGCCAGGCGATAAAAAAAATGCTCACTGATCTCGGCGTCAAACATGTGGCGGTCGATGCCGACCTGCTAGAGGATGACGCGCGCGGGAACCTGGTAGATGAACTCAAAAAGATCAATCCTCAATGCTCGTTTCCGACCGTTCGGGTGGACGACACGGTCATTGTCGGCTTCAAACCGCAAGAGATAAAAGAGGCAATTGGAATTCGTACCGAGGTCGACGAGTTGTACGAAACGCTTAAAAAAATACACACAGCCAAGGGCTATCCGTTCAATAAAGACAGGGAAAGAACCTTCGATCTTCTTCGCGCGCTGCTTACAAACAAAGACCGTTACGGGTATATGTCCTGCCCCTGCCGGCTCGCTTCCGGTGATCGTGAAAAGGACCGTGATATCATCTGTCCGTGCGTATATCGGGAACCCGATGTCAGGGAGTATGGGGCCTGCTTTTGTCAGTTATATGTGAGCCCCGCCTGGAATGCCGGTGAGGTAGATCACCTGGAGGTGCCGGAACGCCGGCCGGCCGATCGGTTTTAGCACCCTGGGCCGGCCGGCAGATTGGCATCGATGTGTTTAAAACGCTTACCAGCGTTCAGTGCCGATGATCGTGCTCACATCAACGCATTTGGCTTTTTCTTCCTCGGTGAGTTCCTCTTTTGCTTTTATCCCCTTGATGTCCTTAAGGTAGCATGCGTACTCCTTGCCGTCCTTATCCCGAACCCAGACCATGGATTCATATCCGCCTTCCGAACTGCCTAAATTCTGATAATTTTCATCCGTCATGATACCGCTCCTTTGGTCTTGAAAAATGTATGGGGTGGCACTACCGAAAAAAATAGGTGCGCACCAAACAAAATCAAGTGCAGGCAGGCAATATCGTTGAGCTTGCAGCCGCTCTGGGCTGCAGGTCTGCCCGGCGTGGAAGCGGGCCTGCCGGCGCAATCCAGCGGCGTCTGACCGCCAGGCTCCACCCGTTGCAGATGTCTGTTTAGCTGTTGTAGTTCTTCTTCTGGAGCGTGCAGATACCGAGATAGCCGTCGACGGTGATGCGGTCCCCGGTGCGGATCAGCTCGGTGGCGCCAACCACGCCGGTAACGCAGGGGATGCCGTATTCGCGGGCGATGATCGCGCCGTGAATGAGCATCCCGCCCCTGCGCTCGACGATCGCCGCTGCCAGCGGAGCAAAAAACGTCATGGTCGGATCGATCGAGTCGATCACCAGTACCTCTCCCTTCTTGAATGCCGACAGGTCCGCCGGTACAGTGATAACCCGGGCGCTGCCGGTCGCCATCCCCCTGCTCGCCGGCTGTCCCTGCAGCTGCCGTGCCCTGGCCCGTCCCGGGGGCTGAGCCGTCGCAGGTTCGCCGCCGCGCCATTCTACCACGTCGAGCTTTCCCCGGAGCATACGACAGAGATCGGCTGCAGGCAGGGTATCACCAACGCTTTTTCCCGCCGCGCGGAGCCTCTGCCGGGCGAGCCGCACGGCACGCTCCAATTCCTGGCCGATTCTGCCGAGATGGATATTGTCGTCATCGCGCAGCCGGTAACTCTCCCGTGCGAGGCTGAGCAGTTCCGCGGGTTCCATCGAAAGCGTGTGCCGCGCCTTGTCCAGAAACGCCTTCTCGAGGGCTTCGCGTTCATTGCCGGGCTTCCTGCTTGATCCGTTTTCCAGGTAGGTATATTGGAGGATCATTGCCGCAATGATTTCCCCCACCGAGCCGGGAACGCCGATTCCTGCAGCGTCGGTCGAGAAGTGGTGCCTGAGGCTGTGAATGCTCGCCTGGAACTCGCTGTCCTCGATCCCATCAATCACACCGCGCTTGAGGTGCTCGAGAATATGGTCGCTCTTGGCGGCAATCCGGGCGCACCTGAGAAGCAATTCGTTGCGCCTGGTGCTGAGCATCTTCTGCCCGCACAGCAGAGAAACGAATTCGAACGGGTCTCGCGGTTCGACGACTTCATTGTACACTTCGCCAAAAAGCCGAACCCCGTGTGCGAAGGGGATGAAGTCGCTCCAGTAGACGGATGTCCATTTTTCGTTGAGATCGAAGCGCCGCTCGATTTCGAGGGCCAGCTCGGCGTCGCTCAATTCCTCGAGGTTCAGCTGCGACAGGTGCTCGGCATCGTCATCCATCTGCGGTATCAGGGTGCAGGCAATCCGCTCCCGGAGGCTGAGGAGATTGTCATAGCTTCGGGTCAGACTGAGGTACCAGGAGCGCTTATCCGCAGCGTCGCCGGCCCGGCCCGCGGTAATGGGCCGAGACTGAAGAAGGACCGGGCTCCCCTGCACAAAGGTCCATTCGATATCCTGGCCGGCGCCGAAGACCCGTTCTACCTCCACTCCCAATTGCACGAGTTCTTCGATGGCGCGAGTGTCGAGCGGCGGGCTGTTGCGTCTGTCCTGATCCAGCCGGCTTCGCCTGACTCCGCCGGCCTCCCCGCCGAGCAGCACGAGATCACGCTGCTCAGGCCTGGTATGTTTGGCAACTTTTCCGGTTTTCCGGTCGATAAGCCAGCGGTCCGGCTCGACCTCTCCATCGACCAGGCCCTGATTGATGCCGTGCACCGCTTCGAGCACCATCTGGCTTTCATCAAAGGGGCTGCGGGTGAAGAGTACCCCCGAAACGTCACCGGCAACAAACGGCTGGATGACAACCGCCATTCGGCTTCTCAATATCTCGAGTCGAAGTTCCTGCCGATACAGTATGGCCCTGTCCGACCAAAGGGAAGCCCACACCTTCTTGATCTTCTTCAGAATATCCTGCTGGCCCACGACGTTGACATAAGATTCGTGCAAACCGGCAAAAGAGCCTCCTGCTCCATCCTCCTCCGGAGCTGACGATCGGATAGCCAGCGGCTGGTTCCCGAACACTTGCCTTATGGCCTCGAGAATCTCCTCTTCCAGTTGCTTCGGCAGCGTTGCCTGCATGAAGAGATGCTGTATGCGCAGACTGGCATCCCAGATCTCTTCCCAGCGCATATCCTCGATATTCTTGCGGTACAACTCCAGGCCGATGCGTTCGCGGAGGCGGTTGTGATCCACATAGCGGTCGTAGACCCCGGTGCTGATGCAGATCGGCGGCGGCACGGGCAGACCCCCCGCATGCATGGCAAGAAGGGCATGGCCTTTTCCGCCAACACTTGCAGGGCCGTCCGTCGGAAGGTTTTCAGGAGAATAAATCGATGTCATCGGCGATATGATATTCCATGACACTCTGGAACCGGGTGACCATGATATAGTGACTGACACTGATCTGAAACAGGTTGGTGGTGGGAGAGCGGCAGAATTGCTGCAGATACGGATGCCGTTTCAGATAGAGTTGTTCATGAACGGCGCGTTCACCGGCATCTATCCGCCGAGCAGTGCCAAGAATGGTGACCGCCGCGGCGGCATGAAAGTCCTCCTCGCGATTCGACCGGTTGTCAACGAGCAGGGAAACCCTCGAATCCATTACGATGTTCTGATGCTTGCGAGTAGATGCTCCGGTGGCCACCACCAGCGACCGCAGATCATCGGTGAAGGCAAAGGCCATAAGACTCGAATAGGGCTGCCCGTTCCGCTGGGTCGAAAGGACCGCAAGCGGCTGGCTTGAAAGCAGCGCCTTAATTCGTTCGTGGAGAACCGTATCGGTATCCTTCATACTCCCTCTTTGATAGATCGGCCGCCCGGATCAGTCGCCCGACGACGGCCTGATGATGGTTTCAGCTGCCCTCGCACCGGACATCATCGCCCACTGCAACCCCGGCAGGCTGTGATGCTCACCGCATACCACGATGCCGGCCTGACCGGGCAGCACCGCCTGGTAAGGGCTGGCCGTCGGCGGGGTCTGCAGCGGCAGCGCATGGTGAATGCGGTAGGTCTTGAGATGCTGCCATTGGGAGACCGCCGAACCGAACCACTCAGTGCATTGAAGGCGAACGAGATCTTCGAGGTCATCCCGTCCGATGAACTGTTGACCGAGTACCACAATGGCGATCAGCGTCTTACCCGGCGGCGCGTATGTGCGCGAAACCAGGCTTGGGAAGGCAATGTTGTTGATCGGACCACGGTTATCTCCGTTCAGTATCAGGAATGGCTCTTGAAAAGGCGGCCGCCAGTCAGCGGAGAAATAGAGGCAGGCTTCACCGACCGATGGACGGGGGCTGGCGGCTGTCAGCACGGCTCCCAGCTCCCTTTCAGCGACGGCTAGGACAATCTTGTCGGCCCCGATAATTTCCCCGCCGGCAAGGGTCACCGACCCCGGCTCGACGCGTGTCACCTCGCGCTGGTACTGTATCGAGCCTTCCGGTAGGCCTGAAACCAGCTGGCTTACAATCGCCGCCATACCTTCAGCAGGCAGCGTCGCAGCGCCGGTGGTAAACAGGCGCATCACGTATTTCAAAACCCTGGATGACACCTGGAGGCTCTGGTCGAGGCATGCGCCGGCCAAGAAAGGGGTAAAGAAGCGCGAAATGAAATCCGCTGAAAAGCCCCGGCTGCGGAGAAATTCAGAGGCCGTTTCCTCGGGTTCCGCAAAAATTTCCTGCATCGATCTGGCGCTCACTTCCCGGGCCAGGGTGAGCACTCGAATCCGGTCACGACAAGTGCCGATCGGAGAAACAATGGTCGAGGCCGCATGTTTGAAATGGCAGCGCGGGTCGGCAAGGACATGAAATCGGCCGGCATGCCGGATCCGCACTCCGGCGGGGAAGGGGCTGAGGCGCAGGTCATCGAGACGCAGGTAATCGCCGATCCCCGGATATCCTGTCTGCAGGACCTGGAAACCGTGGTCCAACTGAAAGCCATCGATCTGATCGGTCTTGATTCTACCCCCTGGTCGAGCGGATCGCTCCAGGATGGTGAAAGAGATATCATTGCGGTGGAGTGCCCTGGCGCATGACAGGCCGGAAACTCCGGCACCGATGATCACGACCTCACACGGTGTTTTGTTCTGCATGTCTTCACCCACCCCCGTTGAATGACTCGCCTCTATCTGCTCTATCGTCTGTATACACTACCTTACGAACGGAAAGAGAGACGATCAACCGGTAAAAGAACGGCAGATAAAAAATTTACCGGTTACCGGAACCCTGATCGATTACCTGAGGTGCAGTGCAACGGCACAGCCTGCCATGGGCGGCAAATCGGTTCGTTACCAGGTTTCTTCCGGACTCGCTCATTGCACCTCCGATCAAGACAGGGCCGTCATTGCTGCTTATTGTCACAGACAGCATGATGCAGGAGGTGAACGACCATGACCAACCGGGGCCGGGTTCGGTGCCCGTCCCACAATCTTTTCCGGATTATGCCATGGATACCCGTAAATTGGCCGCCATTGAGTTCTCTTTGAGCTGGAGCAGCGCCTATGCCCGGCACAGGGACCGATATTATATCGGCAGAGTGGATTTCTGGCGGGACATCTTGCCTGACGGCATGGACAAAGCCCTGCCGCAAATGGCTTCGGGACAGACATACGAGCAGGCGTTCGCCGCCGGATCTCTGGTCCCGGAGCATTCCCCGCGCTCGATCGTTTCGTTCCCTCGATCTCAGGTTAACGGAACCAATGTAGAGCTTCAGGCAGGTCGGTTCTATCCCCGGGGTATCGCCTGGAGACCACTGAATTCTTTCCCGGAAAACCTGACCCCCATGAGACTCCTGGAAGTGAGCGAAGAGACGGTGGTGGTCGACTTGAACCACCCCCTGGCAGGGGTTCCCGTGAGCATTGGCGCCGAGATCAAAGAGACACGGGAAATCGGTCCACAACGAGGCGGAACCGTTCAGGATATTGCCGAGATACTGACCGGCAACGGCCCCGGAATGCAGGTTCCGTTAAACCCCTCCGGCATCTATGAAGACGGCAGCTATCCGTATCCAAGGGAAAACGAAGAAGACGACCGTTTGTTCTACAGGAATCCGAGAATGGTGCATCATCTCGATGACACGGCCCGCGCTCATGTCAGCTCGCTCTATGCACGTCTGCTCGAGCCGGGAGCGCGGGTGCTGGACCTGATGAGCAGCTGGCACTCTCATATTTCGCCATCGCATTCATCCTGCAGCATCGCGGGACTTGGGCTCAACGAAGAGGAAATGCGGAGCAACAGCGCTTTGACAGAGTTCAAGGTGCATGATCTCAACCGACAGCCGGTGCTGCCATATCAGGACGGCAGTTTCGATGCAGCCGTGTGTACCGTGTCCATCGAGTACCTGAGCCGGCCCCGCGAAATCATGAAGGAGCTTGCCAGGGTCCTGGTGCCCGGCGGCTTGTTTGCAGCTGTCGTTTCGGAACGGTGGTTTCCCGGCAAGCAGATCGTCAGGTGGTCTGATCTGCACCCGTTTGAGCGGCAGGGACTGTTGCTCAGCTACTTTATCAACGAACCCGGCTTCGCGGATATTCAGTCCGAGTCAATTCGGGGGTATCCGAGACCTTCAGACGACAGATACGGTGGCCAGGAGCTTTTTTCCGACCCGCT
Organism: Desulfofustis sp.; assembly: GCA_022340565.1. Classification (GTDB taxonomy): domain Bacteria; phylum Desulfobacterota; class Desulfobulbia; order Desulfobulbales; family Desulfocapsaceae; genus JABDQA01. The sequence goes on along the minus strand of JAJDNR010000153.1, from coordinate 9,234 downwards.
CTATGCGGTGTGGGCCCGGCGTATGCGGTAATCTCTCCAGCGCGGGCCGGTTGCGAAGCGGGGAGCTATGCCGAAATTGAGGTTAGGGCGGTTGCTGGCCGATCGGCGAGATGGTGGCATCATGCAACGGTTTAACCGAAGTGATAGGTCTTATGGCTCGGTTTTCAGTTTTCTCATGATGCGGGTGCTGAAAAAGGCAATGGCTCCGATCAGCACCAGGAAATACCAGGGCATCCACAGAAATGACTGCCTGAACGCCTCGTTCCCGACAAGCTGGTCGGTCCAGTCGGGATTGGCGACGGCCAGGCCCTGCCGCAGGTGGGCGATCAACGCCGCAAAGAGAATACCGATTATCCCGTAGGCCAGATTGTAGGCGAGTCCCTTGAAACTCAACACCGTGGCTCGCTGATTCGACGGCGTGATCCTGTTCAGGTAATGGCTGGTGAAGAAGCGGGTGAGCAGCAGCCCGACCATGACCATCGCCATCGGCAGCACGCCGGCATAGGGGATAAACGGAATGAGGCTGAGCAGGGTCAGCAGGGTCAGCAGGGCCAGCCACGCCGCGTTGTGGACCGGCCGGAACCGGTTGACCATGAGTTCGGCGAGCCTGGGGATGAACAGCCCCAGCATCGTGAAACAACCGGCGATAATGCCGAAAGAGGCTTCGGGCAGTGCTATCTGTCTGAAATACTGGCTGGTCAGCGTAATGATCAGACGCAGGATATGGTCATAGAGCATGCCGAACAGAATGATCGCCAGCGCAAACGGGGTTTTCAGTATCCATCTGCCGGCATGCAGCGTGAGCATGGCGGCATGCCCGATCGTTTTCAAAGATACCGGCTCGTCCTCGAAACCAGGCCTCTTCTGGTTTTCCTGAAACCTGGTGGCGGCCCCTAAGGCTGCGAACGCCAGCACCAGGGTCAGAAAGACGGGATAACGCATGCAGTCCTGCTGGGTCAGGGAGCCGTCTAACCCGAACCATGATACGACGCGGTTGACGATGGCGGGATCATACACCAGGGCGCCCAGTGTCGCCGAAATGACACCGGCCAGCGATGAAATTCTCATCTGCACGCTGAGCACCTGTGGCCAGGAGTCAGAACTTCCCTGCTCAATGAGGGAGTCGTAGGCGATCGCCTCGTCGGCGCCGCTCGCCATGGCCTCGGCGAGGCCGCTCAGCACCCGGTTGATCAGAAACGCCCAGAACACCACGGTCATGTCGGTGACCGGCACCAGCGCGATGATCGACATCTCGGCGATCATCAGCACAGAGGTCAGCACCAGCAGCCGCTTGCGGCCGAGCAGATCGGCCAGGGCGCCGGATGGAACCTCGGCGCAGACGATGGTGATCGCCCACACCGTATTGAGAATCGAGAACTGTTCGATGGTCAGCCCGTAGTCCAGGAACAGGATTGTGAAAATCGGATAGTAGAACCGGGCGTTGAAAAATACCCTGAAGGCGATGAACAGCCTGATGTTGGGGATGGCGAATGGTGATGTGTTCTGCAAGATCATACCGGTCGCGGCGTCAAGGGGTTCAAGCGCCGTTCAAGGTAATTGACGAACAATGAGAGGCTCAGGCAGATGATCAGATACATCAGCGTGATCGTCAGCCAGACTTCGATGGTGACCTGGGTTGACGACATGACCTGCAGGCCCTGGAAGGTCAGTTCCTGGATCGAGATGATCGACACGATGGACGAGTACTTTATGGTGTTGATGAACTCATTTGCGAGCGGCGGCAGCATGATGCGCAGCGCCTGGGGCAGGATGACCAGCCGCAGCTGCTGGAAATAGGTGAAGCCGAGCGCTTTGGAGGCATCCCACTGTCCTTCTTCGATCGCTTCGATACCGGCTCTGACGATCTCGGTAATATAGGCGGACTGGAAGATGCCGATGGTTATGACCCCCGATAGAAAGGCGATGAAAAGATCCGGAGTGGTGGTGAGAACCGACAGCCACGTCGACCTTTCGGCGGGCAGGCTGCGGACCAGCGCTTCCGCCCCGAGTGCCGGCAGCAGCTGGTCGCTGACAAAGAAATAGAAAATGAATATGAGCACCAGCGGCGGGGTGTTGCGGATCAGCTCCACGTAGGTTCTCGAGGAAAGCCTGAAGAACAGCCGCCTGGATACCCGGATCACGCCCATGATCAGGCCGATGACGCCAGCCATCAACATGCCCCATGCGCTCAGCTTGAGGGTAGTGAACAGGCCTTCGAGCAGGATGTTGGGCACCCATCGTCCGGCCTGTTCGTCGAAGCGCACCAGATAGGTGGGGATGACCGACCAGTTCCAGTTATAGTTGAGCGCGAAAACCAGCCGGTAGATGATAAAGCCGACGAATCCGGCAGCCGTTCCGGCCAGAAGCAGGTTCAGCCAGAACCGGTATGGGGATCCCTTGGTCATGGTCGGGGTGTGGCAGACTCCGCCCGCTAAGGGCAGCGCCTGCCGGCGGGTTATTCTACCTGACCGGCCCAGTCGCGGGTTTCGAACCAGTAATCGTGGCGTTCCTGCAGCCAGCCCTCGAGCGAAACTCCGGTTATCCAGGAATTGAAGAAGGCCAGCGCATCCGGGTCGCCTTTGCGCAGCGCGAACCCGATCGGTTCCTTGGTGAAGGTTCCGCTGAGCGGCAGAAACAGCGTGTCCTTGTATGTCAGCGCCTCGTAAGCGGGGCGTGGCGCTGAGCCGACCACCGCATGGACCTTGCCGTTTCTCAGTTCCTGATAGGTCTGGGTCTCGTTTTCGAACATGCGCAGGGTAGCCTTCGGCAGATATTTTTTTGCGGCGATGACCGCCGTGGTTCCCAACTTCACGGCTATCTGGACGTCCGGCTTGTTGAAGTCCTCGAGCGATGCATAGCCGGCGGCGAGTTGCTTGTGGGCGACGATGGACATGCCCGAGTAATCGTACGGCTGGGTGAAATTAACTTTGAGTGCCCGTTTCGGCAGAATGCCCATGCCGCCGATAATGACATCGAATTTACCGGTCAGAAGCGCCGGGATGATGCCCGACCAGGCAGTGGGTACGAACTCGACCTTGACCCCCATGTCTTCGGCGAGCCGCCGGGCGACATCGATCTCGAAGCCGATGAATTCGCCGTTCTTATCCTTCATCGCCCAGGGCTGAAAGGTATCCATGCCGACCCTCAGCGCACCGCGCTGCAGGATCGTTTCGATGACCGAGTTCTGGGCGAGTTCCTGCTGAATCGATGCGCTGAAGCCGCTCACCGCGGTGAACATAACAGCTGCAACCAGCAGCCAGGGAAAAGCTCTGCGAATCATTATTATTCCTCCCGTACAAGAATTGCGGGTGTTGGCACCCGGTAGTGAGTGAAAAATCAATAGCGTTTGAGCCGTTTCTCGAGGTATGCCACGCACAAAGACAGAGTAATTGTAATCACCAGGTAGAGAATCGCAACGGTGAACCAGATCTCGAAGGTCAGAAAGGTTTCGGAGATCAGGGCCTGGGCCTGCATGGTCAAATCATAGATCGCGATGGTCGACACCAGGGCCGAGTCCTTGATCAGGGAGATCGCCTGGCTGGTGAGCGGCGGCAGGATGGTGCGAATGGCCTGGGGCAGCACGATCAGCCTGAAGGTATTGAATCTGCTGAGGCCGAGGCTGGCGGCTGCCTCGATCTGTCCCTGATCCACCGACAGGATACCGGACCTGAATATCTCCGAGGCGTAAGCTCCTTCGAAGAGGCTCAGGGCCAGAACCGCCGCGGGGAAACGATCGAGTCCCAGAACCGGACCAAGGACGAAGTAGATAAAAAAGATCTGGATCAGCAGCGGGGTGTTGCGGACGGTCTCCAGGTAGCCGCGGGCCAGGAATCTGCCCATGGTCAGGTCGGACAGCCGCAGCACCGCGGTGATCAGCCCGATCGGAAACGCGCAGAGCAGGCTGATTGCGGAAATTTTCAGGGTGATGCCGAGGCCGAGCAGCAGCGGTCCAGCCTGCAGCCCGCCATCGACGCTTCTCATGATAAAGGGAGGGACCTGGTACCACTGCCAGTTGTAGCCGAGGTTTGCCTCTCCGCGTGAAAAGAGATAGCCGATGATCAGCAGCAGAACCAGAAACTGGACGATATCGACGAGAGGAGAACGCAGCATCCCCCGGTTTGAAGTTTTCTCAGGTTTCAAACCGGCCGCACCACTCATTTCTTCTTCTTGTCGTCGGCGTAGATTTCCTTGACGATGTTGGTCAGACTGCGGAAATCCAGTTTGCCGCTGCCCATTTTCGGTACATCCTCGATGACCAGGAACTGCTTCGGCAAGGCGATTTTAGGCAACTGCTCGGCCAATTTCTTGAGGACCGGTTTCTCTTCGATCTGCTGCGTTGTCACTGCGACGATACGGGCTCCCTTGGTGGAGTCCGGTATCTCCACGACGCAGCACTGCACATCCTCGGGAATGAGCTTTTCGAGGATCGACTCGATTTTGACCAATGACACCATTTCGCCGCCGATCTTCACGAACCGCTTCACCCGGCCGACATGCCAGAGATAGCCGTCATCGTCTATGTTGCCCATATCCCCGGTGTCGTACCAGCCGCCCCTCATATGCAGCGAGGTCTGTTCGAAATCGTCGTAATAGCCCATCATCACATTGTCGCCCTTGACGAGAATCCTGCCGTCTTCGCCCGGGGGACATTCTTCACCGGTCGCGTAATGCTCGATCCGCACCTGGACGCCCGGGATCGGCTTGCCGACGCTGCCGGGGCGGTTGAATTCGGGAACATTGGTGGAGATGACGGGGGCGCACTCGGTGGCGCCGTAGCCCTCGTACAACGGCATCTCGTGCTTCTCCTGAAAGGCCTCGCGCAGTGGCTCCGGACACTTGTCTGCGCCGACTAGGGCGATGCGCAGGGAAGCAAAGTCGCCCTTCTCCGATTTGCGCAGATAGCCCCAGAAAAACGCTGGAGTGCCGATCAGCAGGGTGGCACCGTTGTCCCTGCAGATTTCGCATATCTTGCGGTAATCGAGCGGATTCGCATAGGTCAGGATGCGGGCCCCGTGGTAGATCGGTATCCAGAAATTGACGGTCAGTCCGAACACATGAAAGTACGGCAGCGTCGACAGGAATACATCGTCCGCGCTGAACGCGAAGCATTGCGAGCAGGAGACGATATTGGCCATGATATTTTTATGACTGAGCTGCACCGCCTTGGGGTCTTTCTCGCTGCCGCTGGTAAAAAGAATGACGGCCACATCCGTTTCCCTGCCCTTGTGGACGATGAATTTAATCACCGCCGCAGGCAGTTTCGAGATGAGCGCGGCCTTGAGCTTCTGCAGGCCGCTCAACGATTCCATGATATCTTCGAGATAGACCATGCCGTCCACATACGGGCACTCGATTTTTTCGAGCAGCGCCTTGGACGTGATGATGGTGGTGAAACCGCATTTCTTCTGGGCGTATCTGGCATTCTGGTCGGCGCCGGTGGAATAGTTGATCATCACCGGCGTGCGGCCGCACATCAAGGCTGCTATTTTGGCGAGGATGCAGCCTGCCGACGTGGGCAGCATGATGCCGATGAAACCGCGGTCAAACTTCTTGAATATCGATGCGAGCAGGATCGATGCGAGCAGCGTCCGGTGGTAGGTCAGCTTCCGGTTGGTGGTGAAATCATTGATCGCAAGCTTGTCCCCGAAGGTTTTGGCGACGTCGATAAAGTGATGGTGGAGCAGCACAATGACCTCCTCATCTCGGGTACCTCGGAAACCCGATATTTCAGGCAACCGTTATTTTTTCTTTTTCCCGGAAGCGGTCAGATGAACCGGGTCTTCGATCTCCATCTTATCTTCCAGCAGCTTGTAGGCAACGTAATATTTCATGATATTGCTGACATACTGAACGGTTTCCCGGCCAATGCGCTTGGCGGCAACCACCTCGACATTGGCGAACCAGACATTGGGGTCCAGCCCCATCTCTGCGGCTTCCTTGCGGAGACTTGCCACCTTTGCGGGGCCTGCGTTATAGGAGGCGAACGAGAACAGCGTCCGGTTGAGGTCGTCGAGCTCCGGTTCGTTTGCGAAATAGCTGTCCGCCATGAAGCGCAGATACTTGGTTCCGGCGTGGATATTGGGGTCGAGATCTTTGATGTCGGGAATGCCGACATTCTTGTCCTTGGCAGTAGACGGGAGGATCTGCATGACCCCGACAGCGCCGACGCGGCTTTTGAGACTCTGGTCGAGTTTCGACTCCTGGTAGGCGAGGGCGGCAAGCATCAGATGATCGAAGCGGTACTGGGCGCCGTATTTCTCGAAGATCCTGACCGTGAGTTTGAATCGCTCCAGGTGCTCGCTGTAGATCGAGCCGTCGATGTAGGAGGTGTTTTTCAGGTACTTTTTGATCAGGATATTGCCGAGCAGCGTTCCCTGTTTGTGCAGAGCAACGAATTCGTTGACATATTTGGCCAGACCCGGGGCGTTTTTCCTCATTGCCCAGGCGATCTGGCCGCCGGTGCGGAATTTTATGTCCGGATGCAGCGTGATCTTATCCAGTACCTGGGCCCAGAATTCGCCCTTGTGGCTGTCGATCACCATGTACCGGATCAGGCCGGCGTTGACCATCTCGAGAAGGTCTTCGTCTTCGAGGCTGTCGTTTGCCTCGATGATCTGGATCTCCGGCTTGTTCATCGACTTCAGGGTCTTGTTCAGATTGGCGAGGCTCTCATAGTAACTGCTCGATCTGCGGGCGTGCACCTTCTTGCCGGCAAGGTCGAAAATCGAGTTGACCGGGTCGGCGCCCTCTGAGCTGACGAGGATTTCGCTCACATCTTTTGCTATGGGGTCCGAGAAGGCGGCAGAGCGGGTTCGCTCGTCGGTAATGGTGAGGTTGCCGATGGCGATGTCGCCCAGGCCCTGTTCAAGATACGGGAACAGGTTCTTTCTCGCGGTTGGAATCGCGAGGACATTGATCTTCAGGGTTTTCGTCTTGAACTTCTCGTTGATAAAGGTCTCGAATTCCCTGCTCAGGTCGTAGCTGGCGCCGCGAGGCTCGGCTCCGTCGAAGAAGAAAAAGGTTTTTGAGTAGGGGATCAGCACTCTGATCAGCCGTTTTTTTGCCATCTCATCGATGTCGCCGTTGAAAGTCTGATGAACCAGGCGGAAGTCCATGGCCTCCTGGTTCTCCTGCGGCTCCTCGGCGATGGCCGTGCTTGTGCTGAAAAATGAAAGGCCCAGGACTGAAAACAATAAAGCGATTTTTAATCGAGCGTTCATAACAAATGTTACCCTTATGCTTCGTATTTTTCGACCATCTGGCTGTCGAGTTCTTCTCTCACCTTGACCCCCAGCTCCGGAAACCGCGCGGCCTGCGACAGCAGATTGCCTCGCCCGGTGCTGAGCTTGTTTATAGCCTTATCGTAGGAATCTTTGCAACTGTCGATTTGCGCCCCGAGCTTTTCCATGTCCTTGACGAAACCGCGCAGTTTGTCATAGAGCGAGCCGGCGCGTTCTGCTATTTCCAATGCGTTGCGGCTCTGGTTCTCATTGCGCCAGAAATAGGCGACCATCTTCAGGGTTGCCAACAGGGTGGTCGGGGTAACGATGATCACTTTGCGCGCGTACATCTCATCGATCAGCTTCTGTTCCTCCTGGATTGCCGCTGTAAAGGCCTGATCCATGGGGATGAACATCAGCACGAAATCAAGCGTGCGGATGGAGCTGAGGGCGCTGTAGTCCTTTCTTCCCAGCGACCGGAGGTGGCTGCGGATCGAGCGGATATGCTCCCTCAGGGCCTCGCTTCGATGCTCGTCATTGTCCGCGCCGATGTAGCGCGACCAGCTCACCAGCGACACCTTCGAGTCGATCACCACGTCCTTGTGGTCGGGAAGATGGAGGATCACGTCCGGTTTGAGCAGCCGGTTCTGGTCGTCCCTGAACCCCGATTGGGTCTCGTATTCATGCCCCCTGCGCAGACCGGACTGCTCGAGCAGCCGCTCCAGCACCAGTTCACCCCAGCTTCCCTGGAGTTTGTTGTCTCCGGATATGGTCCGGGCCAGATGGGCGGCTTCCTCGTTGATGCGCTGGTTCAGATCCCGCAACTGCAGGAGTTCCTGTTTCAGCGCTGAGTGATCCCGCGACTCTTCGAGAAAGATCGTATCCAGCCGGTTCCTGAAGGAGGTCAGCTGCTCCCGGTACGGTGCGAGCAGATAATCGAGCGTCTCATTGTTCTGGCGGGTGAGGCTGATACTTTTTTCCTCGAATATCTCCTGGGCGAGCTGTCTGAACTGCAGCCGCATCTCGTCGCCGGCTTTGCGGATCTGACCGGCCTGTTCTTCCCTGAGGCGGGATTCAATCCCAACCTGCTGCCGGTACGCGCGATGCTCGACGAGCAACGCGCGGTAGCGTCCTTTCCACCTGATGACTGCCGGGATCATCAAGAAAAGGCAGAGCAGCATGCCGAGACCGACCCACAGCAGGGGCAGGAACTGGCTGATGGCCAGCGGTTTCAGGAGCGCGTGCAGGGTATCCCCAAAATTCATTCAGATCAGCTGAAACAGAGCCCATGGCGGCTCCGAGGTTGATTAACCGGCTATCCCAGGGGACCTCTCAGCTTCCTGCCGCCGAGGATGTGCATATGCACGTGGAAGACGATCTGGCAGCCGTCCGGGCCGTTGTTGAAAATAACCCGGTAACCGTTGTCGAGCCCTTCCTTGGCCGCCAGTTCAGCGCCGGTGCGCACGATCTTGCCGATCAGACGGTCATCGTCGGCATCGATTTCGCCCAGGTCGTTGTAGTGCTTTTTGGGGATCACCAGAAAATGGGTCGGGGCCTGGGGGGCAATGTCTCTGAATGCCAGGACTTCATCGTCTTCATAGATCGTATCGGCCGGAATGTCTCCATTAATGATCTTACAGAACAGGCAGTCGCTCATCACGGGTCTCCTTTCTTGAAGTGGGCGTTCCGATATTTTTACAACAGTCAGTAGGTGTTGGAAAGTGCAAATTCTTGTCCAATTTCGCGGCTGCTGTTAATCTGCACGATCATTTCCGGGGAAATCCGAACTGCTGTTGAACACAGATCACCGCTGAGGCGCCTTGATTTTGACCAGACCGCCACGCATACTGCTTGTCAATCCGCCTGCCGCCCTGCCCTGCGAACCTCCGGCCGGACTTGCCAGACTGGCCGGAACGTTGCGTGATAACGGGGTGGACAGTGAAGTGCTCGATCTCAATCTGGCCTGCATGCTTGGCCAGTTCGATGACGGGTGCGACCCGAATGACCGGTGGGG
>JAJDNR010000152.1 GCA_022340565.1 Desulfofustis sp. | reverse complement strand
GATGCCTGGCAATTAAACGGGTCGTAAAGACGATCCCTCCGCATTGTTGCCGTCCGAATAATTCAATTCATATCGTCAAGAAAAGGCTTTTCATGCACACCGGATCATGGTAATCGATCTTTTTTTTTCCCTGCACGGAACAGCCGACGGTGAACTATGGAGTTTTGGCGCGCCGGGCAAGGAATAAGGTGTGTCAGGCACAGTACGCAGAGAAGCGATACTGGAGCCGGGATACATCAGGGATCCGCGAGGAGGGAAAAAGGATGGAGTCGATGGCCTCTATCAATGTGGCGATTTTGATTCTGTCGTCATTGGGTTTGGTGATGACGAATTACCGGGAGCAGTGGGCGGCGCTTCCCGACCGGATAGCCAACCCGGTATTGGCTGCCGGCTTCGGAATTACCGCTCTGGTGGGGACGCTGGTGGTGCTGGGCGCCGCATCGATCGTGTCGATGAATGTGCTGGTCAACCTGCTGCGCTATCTGGAGGTCTGGTAGCCGCAAGGCTGAACAGTGCTAACCGCCAGCCTCTGATCTTTCGAAATTCCTCTCAACCGCCTTTTCGAGCTTCCTGAATACCCGGTAGCAGATGGAGACCGGGTCGAACAGCTGCATCGGCTTGTGGATCATCACGGTTACCTCGGTCTGGCCTGAACGCTTTTCCTGCATGGTTACCGATATCAGCGTGGTGCCGGTCAGCGACCAGAAACTCTGCTTCCACTCCAGGTAATGGTCTTTTTCGCTGATATTGCTGGCCCGCCAGCTGACGATTTCATCACCGCTCTTCTTGACCAGCATATAGCTGTCCTCGATGCCGAGCGGGATGGTGATGTTGAATTTTTTGAGCATCAGTTTGAGATTGCCGCGAGCGCCTGCTGGTAGTCAGGTTCCTGGGTGAGTTCGGGGACCAGTTCGGTATAGGTTACGGTGCCCTCCGGGTCGATTATGACCACGGCCCGGGCGAGCAGGCCCCGGTGCTGGGTGGTGGTCAGCGTCGTCCCGTACGATTCCCCGAATTCCGGTGAGCGGAAGGTCGACAGGGGAATCACGTTGTCGATGCCTTCGGCATCGCAGAAGCGTTTGCTGGCAAAAGGCAGGTCGGGTGAGATGCAGAGGACGGCCGTATCGCTCATCTGTGCAGCCTTTTCGTTGAACCAACGAACGGATTGCGCTCAGGTCGCCGTGTCGATGCTGGGAAAGATATTCAGAATCACCGTTTTGCCTCTGAATTCGTCCAGGCTGCGATCGTTCAAATCGACATCCACCAGGGTGAAAGCGGGGGCTTTGGTGCCGATTTCGGGCAGATCGCCGCAGGTTTCGATTTCAACTCCCTTTCTCGTAATAGTCGCCATGGCTCACCTCGATCAATAGATATCGTTGGGGGTATCTTAGACACTATACATCAAAAGAGCGGCAGCACGCACCCGCTATCGTCGAATTCCATGGGAAACGGCCCTTCGACCGAGCTCACATTGGCCTTCGCCGATACCTCTTCGACCAGCGCTTCCGACACCAGCAATTCTCCGAGGTGCAGGGTATCCCTGATGCGTACCAGCCGCACCGCGTCGAAATCGAGGATGTTGCAGGTAAGAATCGCTGCCCTGACCGCATCCACGTCGGTCGGCAGGATCATCGGCATCCGCGCGACCGACGTGACGGTGGCGATCAGCGAGTTCACGTAGGTGGTTTCCAGGTCGGCCGCTTCGAAGAGACGGCGGGTGCAGATATCGGCCTGGCCGACGCCGATCACGTTGCCGTGGGATTTTTCGGTCACCGACAGGATGGCAAGCTTGGAGATGGTGGGGCCGCCTTTTGCGTAGGGCGTCGCGTAGCGTCCGGTAATGTTGGGATCCATACCATCCCCGGACATCTCCTTGCCCATCCGGTCGACCACGAGCACGTCGATCCGGTCGATGCCGATGGACGGCATATAGGACTTGGAGAGCCTGAGCAGCTCAGGCTCGCGCTCCCAGATATCGTCGACATCCACAACCTCTATCTTGGTGACGTTTTCGGCCCCGTCCTCGATGACCGCCACCCCGAAGAGGATCGGCAGCCTGTCGGTCTTGATCCTGGCCATCGCTACGATATGCTCGGCCATCTTGCCGAAGCCCAGCTGATGACACGATTTGGCGCCGATATCGTTGCCCAGGCCGATGGCGATCATTTTGACGAGGCCGCTCTCGTAATCGGCATGAAAGGCGGTGTGTGTCTTGATGCGGTTGATCACGACAATGCCGTCGGCCTCGGAGGCAATCCTGTCCATATAGACCTTCAATCCGCTGTCGAGTGCGCCGATCTCAACGACGTCGACGCCGGCACGGACCGGGCAGCCGACCGTCTCTTCGCTGACCCCCAGTTCGGCGAGCAGCTCCGCCTGCCCGGCAGCGGTCGCTTTGCCGTGGCTGGCCATGCCGGACACGATGAAGGGGGCGAATCCTTTGAGTTTAAGGGCTTTGACAACCGATGCGGTGATCAGTGAAATATTGGCGATCCCCCGGCTGCCGACGGCGACGGCGACGGTTGCGCCCTGCTTCAGGCTGTTCAGCCGCGCCAGCGCTGAGATCTGTTCGATGCAGGATGTCTCGATGTCGTCCAGCGGGTTCACGTAAAATCTCTGTTGAACCCTGTACATAGGGGGGATGGGGATGTGTGTCAAGAGCGATCTGACTTTGTCCATCGGGTTTCCTTTGTTTGAGCGTTGTTTCGGGCTACACGGTGGCCTTCATCGATCCGGTGCTGATGCCCCCGTCGACGAGCAGCGTCTGGCCGGTCATGTAGGCGCTGGCGTCCGAGGCGAGAAAAATCACGGTGCCGTCGAGGTCGTTCGGCTGGCCGACCCGGCCCAGCGGGATCCGGTCGATCAGATAATCCACCCATTTCTGGTTGTCGTACAGCGCTTTCGTCTGGGCGGTCTTGAACCAGCCCGGAGCCAGGCAGTTCACGGTGATGCCGTAGCGTCCCCAGTCGTCGGCAAGGCTCATGGTCATCTGTTTGACGCCGCCGCGGCTCGCGCAGTACGGGGTGATGCCGGCAAACCCGGCCACACAGGTCAACGAGCCGATATTGATGATCCTGCCGTAGCCGGCCGGGATCATTTTTTTTGCCACCGCCCGGGCGACGAAAAATCCGCCGCGCAGGTTGGTGTCGACCACCAGGTTCCAGTCCTCCCATTCGACGTCGACCGCCGGTTTCCTGACGTTGCAGCCGGCGTTGTTGACCAGAATGTCGAGTTTGCCATAATGATCGAAGGCCGCTTCCACCATGTCGTCGATGGACTGACGGTCGCGAACATCGAGCACCAGCGGCAGCACCTGCCGCCCCATTGCTTCCACTTCCCGGGCACATTCCTGCAGCGACCCGGCGGTCCGGCTGGTGATCACCAGGTCGGCTCCGGCCTTGGCCAGGGCTCTGGCAAGATAGTGGCCGAGCCCCCGGCTGGCTCCGGTGACGATTGCCGTTTTTCCTGTTAAATCGAAGAGATTGAGACTCATTGACGGTCTCCCGCTAGGGTTTCAGGATCACTTTCATCAGCCCCTTTTCCTGCGCATACAGCCGTTTGAACCACTGGGCCCCGTCGGCCAGCGGCTCGACGCCGCTGATCAGCGCATCGACCTTGATGATTCCCCGGGCGATCATGTCCAGGCAGGCAGGGTACTCGCCGCAGGAGGAGCAGGACCCGGCCAGGCTGATCTGCCTGGTGACCACTTCCTGCAGCGGAAAATCGACGGTGGCGGCGAGGTTGCCGACAATCGTCATGAATCCGCCTTTGCGCAGCGAGGAGATGGCGGTGTTCACCGCGGCGGTGTTGCCGACCACCTCGACGGCGATATTGGCGCCCCGGCCGTCGGTGAGCCTGCGCACCTCGTCGGGGACGTCGACCTGGTCGGCCAGAAATCCGTGATCTGCGCCCAGCTGCAGAGCCAGATCAAGCTTGCCCGGCTCCAGGTCGACCGCGATGATCGTGCCGCAGCCGGCTGCCCGCAGGGCCTGGATGACAAAGATTCCGACCATGCCGGAACCGATTACCACCGCGGTGTCGTTGAGTGACACCGGGGTCAGCCTGACGGCATGAAAGGCGATCGATACCGGCTCGACCATCGCCGCCTGCTCGAAGGACAGTCTGTCCGGCAGCCGGTAGAGGATGTGTTCGGGCACCGCAACAAGCTCGGCAAAGGCGCCGTGCTGGCGGTATTCGGCCGGGGCGACGCCGAGTACCCGGCGGTTGTCGCACAGGTTGATCAATCCCTGGTTGCAGTAAAAGCATTTGCCGCAGTAGATGGTGGAGTCGAAGGTGACCCGGTCGCCCGCCGCAAAACCGGTGACCCCGCTTCCGGTGCGGACGATCACCCCCGAGGCCTCGTGGCCCATGATCAGCGGCGGATGCCTCCTGCCGCTGCTGCCGTCCATCCCGTGAACGTCGCTGCCGCAGATGCCGCAGGCCTTGACCTGAATCAGGACCTCGTCGTCCTTGATTCCCGGATCGGGCATTTCCTTGTAGACCAGTTTGTTATACTCCTCGAGCACGAGCGCTTTCATATACGTCTCCTTGGGTGGCAGTCTTCACGATAGTGGATAACCAGTCAGGCTTTACAGAAACCCGGTAAGCCGCGGCACGATCAGCACGATCTCCGGGACATAGGTGATGACCATCAGCACCAGAATCTCCATCGCCACAAACGGCATCACCTTCAGCGCAATCGATTCGTACGAGGTCTTGGCGATCGGCGCGGCGGTAAACAGGCAGACCCCGAGCGGCGGGGTGGTGAGGCCGATGTTGACGTTGACGATCATGATCAGCGCAAAATGCAGCGGGTTGACCCCGTATTTGATGGCCAGCGGCAGCAGGATCGGTGCCAGCAGGATGATATTGGCGCCGGTTTCCATGATCATGCCCATGAACAGCAGGAAGAGGTTGACCAGCAGCAGGAACATGATCTTGTTTTCGGTGATCGACAGCATGATCTCGGCGATTTGGCCGGGAATCTGCTCGATGGTCAGAACCATGCCGAACAGCTTGGCGGTGGAGATGATCAGCAGGATGACCGATGACACCACGGCGCATTCCAGCAGGCTGTCGAGAATGTCTTTGATGGACAGGCTCCGGTAGATCACGATGCCGACCAGAAAGGCATACATGCAGGCCAGCGACGCCGCTTCGGTGGCGGTGAACTTGCCGCTGATAATCCCGCCGAGGATGATGATCGGCATGATCAGGCCGATGATGGCCGCCTTGGTGCGTTTGAAGATTTCAGCACGGGATACCGGCTCGGTGCGGCGTGGATGCTTGTCCTTGATTGCAAAGAAAAGGGCCAGGATCATCAGCCCGAGACCGATCAGCACCCCCGGCACGAAACCGGCCATGAACAGCGCGCCGATCGATTCCCCGGTAATCGTCCCGTAGATGACCATGATGATGGACGGCGGAATGATCGGACCGATAATGGACGAGGCGGTGGTCACCGCGGCACTGTAGGATGCTGAATATCCTTCCTTCTTCATGGCGGGGATCAGGATCGAGCCGATGGCCGCGGTATCGGCGACGGCCGCGCCGGTCAAGCCGGCAAACAAGATCGACACGACGATGTTCACCTGGGCCAGTGCGCCCGGCAGCCTGCCGACCAGCACCTGTACGAAATCGACCAGATCCTTGGTGATCCCGGTCCGGTTCATCAACTGGCCGGCAAGGATGAAAAATGGGATGGCGAGCAGTACGAAGCTGTCGACCCCGTTGTAGAGCTGCTGGCCGATCATCGTTATCGGAATGTCTGATATGAAGATGAAATAGATGATCGATCCGACGCCGAACACAAAGGCGATCGGGATTCCCATTGCCATGGTGACGATGAATACCGACACGAGAATTGCAAGCGTCATAATGGTGCTCCCCTGGCCCTATTGACTGAGCAGATAGTGTTTCGGATCGTCGCCGGTAAAGACTCCGGCGCTGTAGTAGAGCACATGGACCATCATCATCAGCGCGCCGATGGGGACATGGAGCTTCACGTACAGTGCCGAGACCGGAATGATGTCCCCGGTCTGGTCGGCGGCCTTGACAGCCGCATCGAGGCCGAACCAGAACATGTAGGCGAGAAACACCAGCACCAGGACATTGGAAAGCTGGATGATCACCCTGAGCAGGGTCTTCGACGGGATGGCCTTGATCAGCGCGGTGATGCCGATGTGGGCCCCGCGCTTCAGTGCCACGCTGGAACTGATGAAGGCGATTCCGATGAGCAGCCAGCGGGCGAATTCCTCACTCCATGACGGCGCCCGCCCGGCCATTCTCAGAAAAACGCTCGCCAGCACGATGACGGTGACGAGAAAGGCATAGACAATGGAAATCCACACGGCGACCCGGTCCACCCAATCGCTGGCGCAGCCGAGCCAGTTCATGATCTTCGGCATCTTGTTTTCCGGTAATGGTTGATCTGATGGTGCAGAATCGGGAAGGAGAAACCGGATCGGCACCTCCTTCCCTGTTTGTGCCGGTTAGTAACCGAGCGCTGCCTCAGCTTCTTTCACCGAAGCGAGGAATTGATCCACCACCTCGGCCCCAACCTCGCCTTTGAGCCATTCGATGACCGGCGGCTGGGCTTTTTCCTGGAACAGCTTGATCTGCTCCACCGTCGGAGCATACACCTCCATCTTCTCCTGCAGCAGGCCCAGGCCCATCACCCGGCTCATGAAAGCCTCGGCGGCACGGTCGGCGCGGGCACCGTGGATCCCGGCGATTTTCAGGATGTGCTGATAGTTCTCCGGAAAGCTGTTGAACTTGTCGGCATTCATGATCAGCATGTTCTCGCTCCAGGTGTGGGCGTCCAGGGTCAGATACTTCTGGACTTCGTAGAGCTTGCCGACGTAGGCGATGACCGAGATCGGGTTCTCCTGGCCATCGATGACGCCGGTCTGCAGGGAGGTGTAGACCTCCGGCCAGGCGATCGGGATGGCCTTGGCGCCAAGCGCTTCAACGGTTTTCACGAAGACCGGCGACTGCATGACGCGGAACTTGATGCCTTCCATATCCTTGGGCTCATGGATCGGGCGGATGTTGTTGGTGAAGTTACGAACGCCGTTCTGGCCCATGCCCAGATAAACGAGGTTGGCCTTTTTCTCCATCTGGGCCATCAGGTCCTTCCAGAACTGGCTGTTGTCGAAAATCCACCAGGCGATGTCGTCGGAGGCGAAGACGTAGGGCAGGTTGATGACCTGGAACTCGGGGAAGAACGGCCCCATGTTGCCGGTCTCGATGCACAGATCCAGGGTGCCGGTCTTGGTCATCTCGGTTGCTTCCTTGCTGCCGCCGAGCTGGCTCGAGGGGAAGAGCTGGACCTTGATGGCGCCGTTGCTGGCGGTCTCCACGTAGCTCTTGAAGACGATCGCGAAGGCATGCTCAGGTTCCGGGATCTTGGCCGTATCCGGCCAAGTCGGATTGTCGCTGTAACCCAGGCGCAGGGTTACCGGCTTGTCAGGGGTGGGCTCGAGTTTTGCGGCACATAGGGGAGCTGCCGAGAGCCCCAGTACGACCAGTACTGTCAGTATTGCTTTCAGTGTGCGATACATATGATTCTCCTCCGTGGTTGTTGACGTCATGATTGACGATTGTTAAACCCTTGCAGTGTCTCCTGATGTAGCCTCACCTGCCTGCGCATCACCTCCTTGTGTTCCCCCTGCGGGGAGCTGTTGGTTAAACCTTTCCTTCAAGCACCTGAATAAAGTAGTTGGGCGCGCCGATCTGGCCGCCCTTGGAGGCCACCTGCAGCCCGTCGAACCGCTGGTTGTCCGACGAGGTGGTGCACAGCGGCGCGGCCGGGACGATCGGCATCAGCAGTTCCAGCGAGTGGATGTCGAGCTGGCGCAGGCTGTAACTGCAGGTGTCGCCGCCGGCCACGCATACCCGGCCGAGTCCGGTCTCTTTCACCAGTTCCCTGAGGATCAGCCCCTGCTGCCGAGCGATGAGTGTACCGGTTTCGCTCTGTTCTATACCCTGCCGTTTGATCGAGTCCCGGGTCTTTTCGATGATCGGGTCATCGGGACCGATGGTGGCGGAGATCACCACGCTCCTGCCCGCGGCGAGCGCTTCCAGCCCGGCGCTGATCACCCGGTTACGCTCCTCTTCGGCGCAGGACTGGTCCACCAGCCGATCGGTGTTGATGGGGATGCCGGCAAACCCCTGGGAGACCGTGTACCGGATCTGTTCGGCGGTGTTGGCTGCGGCGCTGCCCGACATCACGATCAGCCGGTCGACCGGTCCGGCGGGGCCGAACGGCGCCGGCTCCTCGACGATTCCTTGCCTGCGCCAGTACCTGGCCATCGCATATTCGAAGCCCGACGAGCCGACTCCGAAGATCTTCGCACTCTGCGACTTGTTGTGCAGCAGTTCGCCGATCCGCATCAGGTGATCGTCGTTGAGGGTGTCGAACAGGATGATCTCGTTGCCGTCTTCGATGCAGCGGTCGAAACGGGCCGACAGCGCCTGGTCCGACTCGGTCATGTGCACCAGATCGATGAGCTTTACCTTCTTAGTGGATTGCATGCCGAAATGAACCCGCAGGTCACCTTCGGACATCGGGGTGATCGGGTGCCTCGACATGACCGGGTGCCGGTCGAGGCGGAAGCGGTCGTCCCCGTACACGGTGAAGTGGTTGCCGAAGGCGATGTAGCGGCCCAGCAGCGGGATGCCCTGGACGATCACCCCATAGTCGGGTTTGATCACCTCGAAGGCGATATCGGTTGCGTGGCCGATGCTGCCGATGGCCGGTGAGGAGTCGAAGGTGGCGCATACCTTGTAATGGACGATGCCGGTGCCCAGGCTGCCCAGCAGCGCCAGTTGATCGGGCAGTTCCGCGTCCATCTGCGGGGGCGTCATCGTCCGGCTGACGCCTGAAATGCCGACCGCATGCAGGTCGGGAAGTTTTTCCCGGAGCCGCTCCTGGGTCGGGTGGCCGAGAAACAGCGCGGTTTTGACGCCGTTTATGGTCAAGGCCTCCATGGCATCGGCGGAACCGGTGAAGTCGTCTCCATAGAAGGCGAACAACAGTCTGCTGTCAGGTGCGTTCATGGCGGTTTCCCAAGGTTCTGGTTGGCGGTTGTCAGGTTTTCCAGGTTCGGCCCATGGCCCGGTCGATCTCCGCGCACTGCGCCTCGCTGAGCCATTCCCCCTTCGGCGAGGAGGCGATGCCGATCTGACAGCACTGCTCGATTTCCTCGACCATGCCGACCGTTTCCGACATGGTTTTGCCGGCGACGATCAGGCCGTGCTGCCGGAGCAGCAGGGCATGGTAATGGGCGGCCAGCTCTTCGACCGCACGGTGCAGCGAATGGGCCCCCGAGCCGTGATAGGGAATCATCGGCACGCGTCCGGCCCGCACGTAAAAGGCGGCGGTATATGGCCGGATCGCATCGAGGGACGGTTCCGTAATGAGTGTCGACAGGGTGATCGCAAAGGTCGGGTGGGCGTGGACCACGGCGCCGGCATTGGGCCGGGACCGGTACATGGCCAGGTGCATCCCCATTTCCTTGGACGGCCGTTCGCCCTCGATCACCGTGCCCTGCAGGTCGACCTTGACCACCTGCTCCTCGGTCAGCG
This sequence comes from Desulfofustis sp., assembly GCA_022340565.1. Lineage (GTDB taxonomy): Bacteria > Desulfobacterota > Desulfobulbia > Desulfobulbales > Desulfocapsaceae > JABDQA01. The sequence goes on along the minus strand of JAJDNR010000152.1, from coordinate 11,745 downwards.
AGCCCAGCTCCGCGCCGGTCTGGCTGATCCACACGTAGTCGCCGTCCCTGACGCTGGTGTTGCCGCCGGTGGCATGAAGCAGTTTGCGGTCATAGAGAATTCTGCTGCAGGTGATCAGGGCGTTTATCTTTTCGGTGCTCATGGTGTTTCTCTCTGGGTTGTGGTTGCTGTTGAGTTCACAGGTGCCGATCGATCAGTGGGGTTTTATTTCAGTGGTAAGCACACTGTCGATGGTGTCCTGGATGTGCTCCGCAAGGAGCGATTCCGTTTTGGGCAGGTCCCGGCGCTTCATCGCTTCCATGATTTTTCGGTGGTAGTCTCTGCCCCGCCGGTTTCCCAGCGCCAGCACGACGTCCTCCATCGATTTCCGGAAGAGATTGCCAAGGATCTGGTTGACCTTGATGATCAGGGAATTTCCGGAGATCACGCAGAGTTTGCGGTGGAAGGCCAGATCGATTTCGGCATTGGTCTCGATCTGGTCGTCGGAAAGCTTTTCCAGCGCCTGCACGTTCTGCTCGAGATAATCGAGGTCGCTGTCGGTCAGGTTCGCAAAGATCTGCGGGACGATGCCGACTTCGAGAATCTTCCGGTACTCCAGGACTTCGAGGATGTTCTTCTTGTCGAGCCCAATGATCGGCACCAGCAGGTCCATGTTCATGGCCACCGACACGTCGACCACGAAGGTGCCTTCGCCCTGTTTCGAAACCAGGAATCCCTGCGCGATCAGCGACTTGAGCGCGGTTCTCACCGACACCCGGCTGACGCCGGACATGCGGCACAGCTCCGCCTCGGAGGGGATCTTCTCGCCGGCCTTCCAGTGCCCGTCCAGCAGCAGCGTTCTCAGCTGCTCGTATACCTGGTCCTGGATCTTTTCGCTCTTGATGTTTTTGATCGGGGCGATGGTCATGGCGGTTTCTCGTTGGGGCGCGGCGCTGCGGCGTACCCGCTCGTAGCTGGTACGCTTCGTTGCCGCTGCCCTTCCCGTCAGTAGGCGGTGACGCCTCCGTCCACGGGCAGCGCCACGCCGTTGATGAAGCTTGCCTCATCCGATGCCAGGTACAGCGCGGCATTGGCAATATCCTGCAGGCTTGCCATTCTGCCGAGCGGCACCTCGCCGAGGCGCTGCTCCCTCCACACCGGGTCCTTCAGCATCTTCTGGACCATCGCGGTGTTTGCGGTGCTCGGGTTGATAGAGTTGCAGCGGATGTTGAATTCGCCGTAGCGCGACGCGATCGCCTTGGTCAGTGTGGTCAGCGCACCCTTTGCGGTGGTGTAGGCCTCCGGGGTGAATTTGTGGCCGATTAGGCCGCATACCGAGGACATGTTGATGATCGTGCCGCCGCCGATCTTCTTCATGATCGGCAGGACGTGCTTGATGCCCAGAAACGGTCCCTTGATGTTGACCTGGTACATGCGGTCGAGCTCGTCGGCGCTCATTTCCTCGATGACTTTGCGGATGTTGATGCCGGCGTTGTTCACGAGAATGTCGATGCCGCCGGCCCGCTCGGCCATGTCGGCGCACACCGTGTTCCAGCTCGCATCGTCGCTGACGTCGAGCGCCGCAAAGGTGGCGTCGCCTCCGCCCGCCTTGAGCTGGGATTCAGCGTTGCGGCCGGTTTCATCGTTTATATCGGCGATGCATACGACGGCGCCTTCACGGCAGAATGTTTCGGCGATCGCAAAGCCGATACCCTGGCCGCCGCCGGTTATTAATGCTCGTTTTTTGATCAATCTCATGCTATGTACCGGTCTGTTGAGGATGGGAGATGCCCGCTGGCATCGCGGGGCGGTTGTAATACGTATTACCTGTCCCATCATGATTGAAGTTTGAGTATTAGTCAAGCGCTTTTGCTGCAGCATGTTTGTCCCGGTTGCCGCCAGCCGCGATTGCCCGGATCTGCATCCATGAATAGAGAACCTCTGCCCGCGGCCCGATCCCGGAAAAGCTCGATCCTGCTGATCGCCATGCTGATGATGGCGGTGTTTTTTTCAATGATCGCCCGGGCCGTTTTTTCGCCGATCATGCCTTCTGTTCAGGAGGATCTCGGCATCAGCCTCGCCACCGCCGGTTCATTGTTTCTACTCGTCAATGTCGCTTTTGCCGCGTCGATGCTGGGGTCCGGCTTGCTCTCCTCCCGGGTCGGGCATGGCATGACGGTAGTTGCGTCGCTGGCGCTGGTTGCCGCCGGACTGCTCGTATCCGCGGTGGCCACGGGTATTGTGATGGTTTCCTCGGGGATGATCTGTATCGGGCTCGGCGCCGGCATCTATCCGGCGTCGGGGCTTGCCATGCTCAACCGTAAAATAGAGCGGAGGCGGCGAACGGCCGCGCTGGCGATCCATGAGACGGGCCCCAATTTTGCCATGTTCATGGCGCCGGTGATCGTGCTTGTCACAGAGCCCCTGATCGGCTGGCGCGGCGTGCTGATGTCCATGGGGCTGGCCAGCGCTGCGGCAGCGGCGGCATTCTGGAGATGGGGGGCGGCTGACAGCGGACTGGGAGCGGCGCCCAATTTCAGTACGGTCGGCACCATCATGAAACTGCGCTCCACCTACATCGGCATGATCATCTTCATCGCAGCACTGGCCGGGTTGCAGGGGATCTACGCAATCGTGCCGGCCTATCTGGTGGCCCAGTCGTCCCATTCCACGCAGGAAGTGAATGTGCTTCTGATGACATCGCGGCTGGTCAGCGTTGGCGTGCTTGTGCTTGCCGGCATGATTGTGTCCCGTATCGGCAGGCGTGCCATGATGATCTGGTCGCTGCTGTTTACCGCCGGCTGTACGGCGATGATCGGCGTCGTCCACGGGTTGATTCTCGATATCTGCGTAATTGCCCAGCCTGCGCTGATCGCCGCGATGTTCCCGCCGCTTTTGGCGTCCGTTGCCGACATCGGTGATAGCAGGTACCAGAATATCACCTACAGCCTCATCATCACCATCGGCATCGGGGTCGGGGCCGGCGGAGTTCCGGCGCTGCTCGGTTGGCTCAGCGATCTCGGCCTGGGAGGACTCGGGTTCATGCTGCTGAGCGGATTCATGGCGGCGGCGGCTTGGCTGCTGGTGGCTGAACCGATGTTCGGCAACGAGTGATGTGCGGTGCCGATGAGCCCCGGGTTGTGCGGGCGCCGGCGCGGGTGAGCATGGCAGGTTCACCCCGAAGGTGCACACTGCGGCTCCGGGGCCTGGTTGTAATTGCTTGTAATGAGCAGGTATTCTAGTATTATTCGGGAAATACGTTCTAAAGCCGCAAGAAAGTACAGGGGGAATACGATGAAACATGTCAGAGGATTCTTGGTATTGTTGCTGATTTTCAGTGGGGCTCCGGTTTTTGCCGACGAATATGACGATACCCGGAAGATTTTTGAGCAGGCCGGCGTCAGCGAACTGTTCGAGTCCGCATACGGTTATGCGTTATTTCCGTTTATCGGCAAGGCCGGCTTCGTGGTTGGCGGGGCCTATGGAGAAGGCCGCGTCTATGAGAAGGGGCAGCATGTCGGCTACACCAGGATGATGCAGGCGAGCGTCGGTTTTCAGCTTGGCGGCAGCGGTTTCAGCCAGGTCATCTTCTTCCAGGACCAGCGGGCCTTTGCCCAGTTCATCAGCGGTGACTTCGAATTCGAAGCCGAGGCCCAGGCCACCGTGCTGACCGCCGCGGCAGGCGCATCTGCCAGTACCGCAGGCAGTTCGGCGACGGCAAGCGGCGGCAAGAACAACGTCGCCATCGCCGACGGAGGCTACAACAAGGGAATGGCGACCTACACGATCACCAGAGGCGGTCTGATGTACGAGGCCAGCATCGGCGGCCAGAAGTTCAGTTTCCACCGCAGATAGGGTTCCGCGGGCGGTCGGCAGTGCAGAACAGTTGAAGTCTTGGCGTCGATGTCCCGGCGGCACGGCGTGATCTTTTCATGGGCCGGATTCGGTCACGACAGGCCGATACCTTCAGGAGATCGCCACGCCCATCTTTACCACGTCCTGTTTTTTGCCCACCACAATCAGAACATCCCCGGATTCGAGAAGCGCCTCCGGGCCGGGGTTGAACACCATGGTCGCGTTGCCTCGTTTGATTGCCAGGATGATCACCCCGAAATCCCGGCGCAGGTTGGACTGCAGGATGGTCTTGCCTACCAGGTATGAGGACTGGGGGACGAGGAACTCCTCCATCTTCAAGTCCAGGTCGGTGTTGGCCAGCGCAGTGTCGAGAAAATCGATCACGGTCGGCTGCTTGAGGATCTGCGCCATACGGGAGCCGCCCATGTGATAGGGGCTCACCACCCGGTTGGCACCGGCCCGCAGCAGTTTCTTCTCGTTGTTCAGATCGCCCGCCCGCGACAGGATGAAGATGTCGGGATTCAGTTCCTTGGCGGTCAGCGTGATGAAGACGTTGACTGCGTCGCTGGCCACCGCGGTGACCAGCCCTTTGGCACGCGCCAGACCCGCCTCGAGCAGTATTCGTTCACTGGCTGCGTCGCCGTTCAGGTAGAGGAAGTGGTGAAGATCCAGTTTCTCGATTTTTTTTTCATCGTGCTCGATAACGATGAAATCGAAATTATCCTTGGCCAACTCCTGGCAGATGGCCTCGCCGATACGGCCGTATCCGCAGATGATAAAGTGATTGTGCAGCTCTGATATCTGTTTCACCAGTTTACGCCTCCCTAAAATCCTTTGCAGTTCTCCCTCGATCAGAACCCGGGCGAATTGTCCCAGCGTGTAGGAGAGCAGGCTTATTCCCGATACGATGATGATTACGGTGATCAGCCTGCCGGCATGAGTCAGCGGGGAAATCTCAGAAAAACCGACGGTGCTGATCGTGATCAGGGTCATGTAGAACGCGTCGAACGGGTCCATACCCTCGACCACGGTATAGCTGAGTGTGCCGAAGGCAACGATCAGCAGCAGGAGCAGCAGCGATATGCGCAGTCTGAATTTCTGCACGGATGGAACCGGGGTGCGGGCAGCTAGCCGGTGAGTTGGGCGGCGATGTCACGGGCCAGCGCTCTGGCCTGGTCGATCTCATCCTGCTTTGCGGAGAAGGCGCCGCGTTTATCGACGCCCCGGATGAGCAGCGACCCGCCGTATTTGACATCGATCGCGTCAAAAAACGATTTGGCCACCAGCACCGACCCGTCAAAGAGCTTTTTCCCATGAGTGGCGGCAGTGCAGACCAGGTAGCCGGTGCGGGGCTCGCCTTCTCTGAACTTGACTTTGAGCAGGTATTTTCGGGACCAGCGGGCCTGAATCCGGTCGATGAAGCTTTTGATCTGGGCGCTGAGCCCGTAGAAATAGGTCGGCGCGGCGAGAAAAATAAGGTCCGCCTCGTCTACTTTTGGGTAGAGTTCGGTCATATCATCCTTGACCACGCATTCGCCGGATTTTTCACAACCGCCGCAGCCGATACAGGGGGATACCGCGAGCTTGGCGAGCCGCACGTATTCGACTTCACCCGGCACGATTGACGTCAGTTCCTCCGCCACGGCTGCAGCCGCGGACTCGCTGTTGCCTTTCCGGCGAGGGCTTCCGAGAACGATCAGGATCTTCATCGAAACCTCATGTTGATGGTGGTTAATTGGAGGGTAGTATACAGCAACCTTATGTTCTGCGGAACAGCCTTGCCAGACCGAGCCTGCTCTTGGTCGCGGTCTTGGCGTACGCCGAACTGAGATGAGCCTTGACCGTGCGTTCGGTGATATTGAGCCGCTGGGCCACCTCCCGGTTGTTCAGCCCTTCGGCAACCAGTACGGCAACCTGGTACTCGCGTTTTGACAGATCTTGCAGAACCGATGGAATTGCCGAGGAGCCGCTGTCCTGTCCTGCTCCGGAGCCGGCTGCCGATGTCTTGATCATGTGCTGCATCAGGGAGGTTCCGGTCCAGATCAGGCCCGACTGCACGGCCTGGACGGCGAGTTTGAGCCGGGGCTGGGCGATATAGGCGTTGGCGTAGCCGACACAGCCGAGTCTCAGGCAGGAAATCCCTTCGTCGTTACTGGGCCGATCAGATAACACGAAAACCTTCAGAGCCGATTTTGCAGCCACCGTCTCCCCGATCTGTTTTTCGCTGATCAGTGAACGGTGCAGCAGGGTCAGGTCGATGCTGTTTTTATCGAGAATCCGATGGGCGAATTCCAGCGACGAGGCCTCGAAAACGCGATGGTCCCCAAGCAGCCCGTTCTTCCAGCGGCGGATGATCGTTTCGTTGTTGCTGCAGAGCAATATATTCATATCCCAGCCGCCTATCTCTCCCGCAATGCCGTCTGCTTGGCCTTCAGCATCGGCTTGAGCAGGTACGACAAGATCGTTTTCTTGCCGGTCAAGATATCGACCGTGGCCACCATCCCGGGGATGATCGGCATCTTCTCACCGGCCTTTCCCTGGAGATAGTTCTGGGTCGTCCGCACCCGCACCTGATAGAAGCTGTTGCCTTTTTCATCGGTGATGGAGTCTGCCGAAATGTGTTCCAGATCCGCTTCGAGCCCCCCGTAAATGGTGAAATCGTAGGCGGTGAATTTGACCATCGCTTTCTGGTCAGGGCGCAGAAAGGCGATGTCGGACGGTTTGATCTGCGCCTCCACCAGCAAGGTGTCTTCCAGCGGCACGATCTCGATCAGGTCCATGCCCGGCTGAATAACGCCGCCGACCGTGTTGACCAGGATCTGCTTGACGGTCCCGTAGACCGGCGAACGGATGGAAGTCCGCTCGAGGCGGTCGGCGAGGGCTACCGAGGTCGCCGTCAGCGTGTCGAGTTCGGCTTGGACCTCGTTGAGTTCTTTTTTGGCGCTGTTGGCGAACTGGAGCTGCTCTTCCTTTATCTCCTTCATCGCCTCGTTGAGCTGGGAGGTTACCCGGGGTATCGCCAGCTTGGTTGCCGCGATATCGCCGAGCATGGTCGACGCCTCGCGCTTGAGCCTGAGGATTTCCACTTCCGACACCGCCCCCTGGGCGATGAGCGGCTCGGTCAGCTCGATCTCCCGTTTCAGCAGCTGGTAGGTTCTCAACAGTTCCGTTTTCTTTTCCTCGAGCTCGGCGAGGTCCTGCCGGCGCTGTTTGGCCTTTTCCTCGAGAATTTCAATGGTGGTCTGCAGCTGACTCTTCCTCGACGTGTACAACTGCCATTCACGCGCGGCGATGCTCGAATTCTCTTTCTCGACCTCGGCGGGAAGCACCATCTCCACGCCATCGGTCTCGGCGGTCAGCCGGGCTGCTTTGGCCGTGAGGGCCAGGTATTTATAGCGGTATTCCTGGTAGGGAGCTGAAAATCGTTTCTCATCGAGCCGCATCAGCAGCTGGCCTTTCTGCACGATATCGCCGATGTTCACGAAGGTTTCGGCAAGGATGCCGCCTTCCAGGTTCTGCACGATCTGGACCTGGCTGGAGGGGATGACCTTGCCCAGGCCCCTGGTCACTTCATCGACCTCGGACACCGAGGCCCACCAGAGTGCGCACCCGAACAGAATCAGCGTCAGCCAGATGATCGACCGGCCGCCCCGGGGCGACTCGATCAGGATGGTCGTGCGGATGTCGGTTACCAGGTCGAGGTTCTGCTGGCGCAATTTTCGTTTCGAGATCTTTGTCCTCACCACTGCCTGTATCCGTCTATAAACTCAATTGTCCCCGCTGTATCGCTTCGAGGATATTGTCCTTGGGGCCGTCCGCTCTGACCGAACCGTTGTCCAGCACGATCACCCGATCCACCAGGGCGAGCAACGACGCCCGGTGGGTGATGAGCAGCAGGGTCTTGCCCTCGAGAATGGTCCTCAGCTGGCTGCACAACCTCCGTTCCGTGCGGGCGTCCATCGAGCTGCTCGGTTCGTCGAGAATCAGGATCGGCGGATCATGAAGCAGGGCGCGGGCCAGCGCCACGGTCTGCCGCTGCCCGCCGGACAGGCTCCGTCCCTGTTCGCCGACCGGCATATCGAAGCCGGCCGTGTGTTTTTTCACGATCTCGGTGACGCCTGCAAGTTCCGCGGCCCGGAGAATCGCCTCGTCGTCGACGTCGGGATGGCCGATGATGATGTTTTCCCGCACCGACCCCCTGAACAGCGTGATATCCTGGGGGACGCAGCCGATGAAGAAACGCAGGTCGTGGGGATCGATCTGCCGGGTGTCGGTGCCGTCAACGGTGACCATACCCGATTCCGGTTCGTAGAGACCGAGCAGGATCTTGCTCAGGGTGCTTTTCCCCGAGCCGATGGAGCCGATCACCCCGACGTGCTCACCTGCCTTGACTGAAAATGACACGTTTTTAAGGGCGTGGATATGCTGATCGGGATATCTGAAGGAAACGTTTTTGAATTCGACGTCGCCCCGCAGCGTCGCCCGGTGCAGAAAGGTCGATTCCGGCGGCCGCTCCACCGGCATCATCATCATCTTTTTGAGGGTCAGGTAGGCGGTTCGGGCCCGATGATAACGGGCCAGAAGGCCGACGAACTGGGTCATCGGGGCGATCGCCTGGCGGGTCAGGATCACGATCGCGATGAGCCCGCCCTGGGTCAGGTATCCTTCCGAGATCGCATACACTCCGGCGATGACCACGGCGACCACCGTGCCGTTCTGCACGAACGAGGCGATGTGGTTGACCGACGTGGATAAGAACCGGGACCGTGATCCCCATCGCGATATCTGGGAAATGGAGTCTTCCCAGTCCTTCTGGACCTTACTCTCGGCACCGAGCATCTTCAGGTTCTCCAGGCCGTTGAGTCCTTCGACCAGAATCGCGTTTTTCTGGGAGGTGGCCTGGTAGGTATTTTCGATGGCCAGTTTCAGGGGGCGGTGGATCATCAGTGAGTACATGATCAAGATAATGATCGCCACGATGTGCACCAACACGATGGGTCCGGCAAGGTACCAGATGACGAGCAGGGCGAGGACTACGAACGGCATGTCCACCATCGCGGTGATCGAAAACGAGGTGATGAAATCCCGGATCGAGTCGAACTGCTGGATCTTGGTGCTGAACGAACCGACCGATTCGGGCCGGGCCGTCATTTTCATGCCGAGGGTCTTTTCGATCAGCTCCGCCGACATGTTGAGGCTCGCCTTGGACCCCGCCAGATCGACGAAATAACCGCGCAGGCTCTGCATCAGCAGTGAAAAGAAATAGACAATGGCGATGCCGATGGCCAGTACCCAGAGGGTTTCGAAGGCGCTGTTGGGAATGACGCGGTCGTAGACGTTGAGGATGAAAAAAGGCGTCGCCAGTCCCAGTGTGTTGATCAGAAAGGACGCAATCAGTACATCGCGGTAGATTCTCCAGGAATCGAGCATTTTCCCCCAGAACCAGCTTTTCTGCCGGGGACGGTCGATGCCCGAGGTGTCCCTGATCCGATCGAAGGAGGGGTGCACGAAGATCGCGTAGCCGCTGTAGATCTGCTCAATTGTCTCAATCGGCACCGTCTCTTTGCCCATCCCCGTTTCCGGCAGCAGAATGGTCAGGGTCTGGTCGTCAAAGTCGATGTCGGTCAGCACGCATGCCTTGTCCGGATTAAGCAGCAGGATACAGGGCAGCTCCAGGGTGGAGGTCTGCTTGATGGTGCGGGACAGCACCCGCGATGAAAGTCCGGCGCGGGCGGCGGCGCGGGCCGTGAGGTGTATTGAAAGGCGGTTGTTTTCCAGGGGCAGACCGGCCCGGAGTGCGGTTCTCGATATCGGCTGTCCGTAAATACGCGACAACATAACGAGACAATCGGCGATCGGATCGTCGACGGTGTCGCTGACATTCTTTATCTTCCAGGTGGTCTCCGCCCTGCTGTCCGTTGCTGCGGTCATGATTGGTTCAATACCCGTGTTTCCCCTAGAGGCTCCTGATATTACTTTATATTCACCCAACTCTTATCATACATGCAAGCACTTCAAATGAGAAATAGAAAAACAAAAAAACAGGAGATTTTATTAATCATTAGGTATAATTAGTTACATCGGCATGGATCGACAATCGGGGAGGGACCAGATGCTGTACGCAGAACGTGACTCACAGGGCAGAATCATCGCCGTTCACCGGGACCCGGGAGAGGGTCGGGAACGGACTTCCATCAGCGATCAGGAACTCCGCGAATTCCTGACCTCCGAAGGGGACCGGGGAACCTATGAACTGCTGCTGCAGGAGGCGGATAAAAAGATGATCCGTGTCCTCGACGATCTCATAGAGGTGCTGGTCCGCAAGAACATCATCATGCTCACCGACCTCCCCGAGGAGGCGCGTGAAAAGCTGGGCACCAGAAAAGAGGTTCGGCGCAAGCTGCAGGAAAACGGCACCGGCATCACCGTTGACGACATCCTCTGAGCTGCGTTTTTTCGGCGCCTGATTACACCTTCGAGGTCAGCAGCCTCGGCTGCTCAACCAAAAAACCCTGGAATCCGTCGACCTGCAGGTCCCTGAATACCGAAAGCTGTTCCTCGGTCTCCACCCGTTCGCCGATCACCTTGATGTCGAGGCTGTGGGCTATGCTTCTGAGCGTTCCGATATAAAACATCGCGTCGGACTGTGCCGCCTCGAGTCGGGACGTAAAGGTCCGATCGATCTTCACATAGGCCGGCCGCAGTGATTTCAGGTAGCCGAAGTTACTGAAACTGCCTCCGAAATGGTCGATACCGATGCGGTGCCCCAGGGCTGAGAGACGGCGGTTGAAGGCACTGACCGCATCGATGTTGTTGGCGACCCCGGACTCGGACAACTCGAAATAAATCGTCAGAGATCCCTCCGCAATGCGGCGCAGCCGATCGCTCAGCCAGTCCGTGAAGGCATCGTCCAGCAGCGATCTCACCGAAATGTTGACGGCCAGCTTCGGCTCGTTCCAGGCCGGAAACGAATCGAGCATCAGTTCGACGACCCGGCGGTCCAGTTCGGTAACCACCGCGGCCTGTTCCACGAGCGGCACGAAGGTTGCGGCGGGAACCTCCTCTCCCGGATCGACGGTAATCCTTGAAAACAGTTCGAGATGGATGACTTCACTCGGAGTCCCGGTCCGCACGACACGCTGCCCGTAGAGCCTGATCGCCCGGTTGGCCAGCGACTGCGCCAGATTTTTTTTCCACCAGGTTTTACCCTGGGTGGGGGCGTCTTCGTCACAGTGGGCCGGCTCCAGGAGCCATTGGTTGAGGCCTTCATGGCGGGCCTTGGCAAGAGCGGTGTCCGCCTTGGACAGCAGATGCCGGAGGCTGCAGGGCTCGCTGTAGAAGACCCCGCCGAGGCTGCAGATGTCTTCGGAGAGGCTCAGCGATTCCGCCGAAAGCGACGACAGATGTGCGGATATGCGTTCAGCCAGACGGCCGGCATCTTTTTTGTCGGCATGGGGCAGAAACACGCAGAAGTCGCCGCCGCTGAGCCGCGCCGCCGCGTAATTGATCTCTTCCCCGAGCGTCTCGACGATGATCTCCGCGGCGCGCTTGATCAGATCATCGCCGGCGCCGTAGCCCCGCTCATCGTTTATGGTCTGGAGATGGTGGATCTGCACGAACAGAAACGCGCCCTTGACGGTCCGCGCCTCGCCGTCCTGGGACCCGTCGATGCGGGCCTCCAGAAAGCGGCGGTTTCCGAGACCGGTGAGCGGGTCCCGGTAGACGCTGTTACGGAGCCGCTCGGCCGTCGCAGCCTGCTCCTCGAACATGTCCCTGACCTTAGAGGTCATCCGGTTCATTGACGCGACGACGCTTTTAAGCTCCCTGGTCGTGGGGATCTTCTGCTGGATTTCGTATTCCTGCCGGCAGATCGCCTCCGCCTGACGTTCCACCCGCCTGAGCGGCTTGAGC
>JAJDNR010000146.1 GCA_022340565.1 Desulfofustis sp. | reverse complement strand
GCTTCTCCACATGGCTCAGTTCCGCGTCCCGCTGATTTTTATAGAACCAGCGGGTAAACGACACCAGGTACGCATAGCAGAAGGCCACGATGACGAAGGCCGTCAGAAAGATGATGGCAAGCTCTGTTGCCAGACCCAGGGGAACGCTCATAGCCGGATCGGGAGTGTCATGGCAAAACCGAGTCGGTGCAATTGAAGTGCGCTGATCGGATTGATCTGCGCGTACGCACAACTATATCAGCCAAAGAAAATGATTGTCAAACCGGCAGGTCGAAAAATCAGAATTCGGAACCGACTTTGACGACAATCAGGGTTATATCGTCCTCGACGCTTCCGCCTTCGCGGAATTCGGTCAGCCGCTCGATAAGCCGGTCGACGATGGAGGCGGCATCCAGACCATGGTGTTCCCGTATGACAGCGCGGACCGCATCCTTGCCGAACATCCCGCCGCCCGGGTCGCGGGCTTCCCAGATGCCGTCGGTGCCGAGCAGAATGATCTGCCCGGGACAGAGATGTTCCCTGAGATTTTCCTCGAATCGGAAGTCTTCATCAACCCCCAGCGCAATACCCGGGCCCTTCAATTCCACGACCGTGTCCGTTTGCGGATCATAGAACATGGCCGGATCGTGCCCCGCCCTGACCCAGCGCACCCGTTTCCCGGGCTTATCGATGGATAGGTAGAACATCGACATGAAACTGCCGGTGGCGGCCACATCCCTGGTCAGCTGCCGGTTGACGTCAGACATGATGATTCCCGCCGAACCGGGAAGCGCCGCTCGCTGGCGCAGAAACGCCCGGGCCGTGGCCATCAGCAGCGCCGAAGAAATGCCGTGGCCGGAGACATCGCCGATGACCACATCGATGCGTTGGTTGCCGTCCTGATCGAATTCGATGAAATCGAAATAATCCCCCCCGGTCTCATCGCAGTAAATTGATTTGCCGGCAATATCGAGCCCTGCTACAACCGGCATCGCCTGAGGCAGCAGCTTCTGCTGGACCTCCTTGGCGACCTCCAGCGACCGCTGCATCTGTTCGCGCTGGCGCAGCCCGTCCACCATCTTGTTGAAGGAGCGTGTCAGCGCACCAATCTCGTTGCGGCCTCTCGGGGTTATAAAGGTATCGAGATCGCCCGAGGCTACCCGGTCGGCCCCGGCATGAAGCGACAGCACCGGAGAAATAATGCGCCGCCTGATGAAGATGAAGCTGCCGACGGTCAGCAGAAAGGTGGCCAGCGTAAACCCGAGGACCACGTTTCTGGTGAACTTCTGATACTCCTGATGGACCAGCTCGAAGGTCTGCTTGACATTGATGACCAGCTTGATGACCGCCATCAGCTCGCCGTTCTGCCGCTTGTGAACCGGGTAGAAGGCTTCGATCACCGGGATCTCCGGCTGTCCCTCCATCACTTTGAGGGCCCTGACCTGGCGCTTTACCATCGGCTTCCCCGTATCGATCACCGCCTGAAAATCCTCGGGCATATGCATCGGGCCTTCCACTTCACTCCGCTCCGGTTCCGATATCGTGCCGTCGGGGTTTCTTCGCTTGTGCTCGATGACTCTGCCGTCCGCATCACGGACCATCACCGCGACGATCGCAAAATTGAGGTTGGGCCCGATCAATTCGGCCCGTTCCTGGATCAACTCGACGAGGCTCTTGGTATCCCGCTCCATCATCAGCCTGCGCACGGTGGTTTCCAGCGCAGAAAGAAAAATGATCGCCTTGTTCTCCACTTCCTTGAGGGCGATCTCCCGCATACTCCCCCGGTAGATGGTGATGCTCAAGATCAGAGACGCCACCGACAAGCCGACGATGATCAGTGCGGCCTGCACGGCGATATTGCTGAAGAAGCGGGGTCTGCTGTTCATGGGCTGACGGTTTTGCGGTTCGAGGGGGTAGCCGGGTCTGCTACTGCCCCTTGTGCTCGTTGACGATCTCTACCATGGTCTCATATATCTGCATCGGCCCGGTCCCGTTCTCGGCGGCCAGATCCTTGAGCTTCTGTTCGGGGTCGACCTTGATCCCCCGCTTTTCCAGCCCGGCGATGATCATCGTGCAGTCCTCCCCGATCTCTTCGCAAAGCTGCAAAATGGTCTTCTTGCCCATACCGGACTTCGGGGCCTGCACGCCGTCGACGGTGCCTTCGGGGTGCTCGGCCGCTACCTGAGGCTGTTCGGCTGCGGCGGAGCCGCCATCGCCTGCAGCCTGGCTGTTGTCTGCAGCCCGGTAAACGGCCGATTTAATAATATCATAGATCTGCTGGGGCGTCTTGTCACTTCGCGCGGCAATATCCTGGATCATCTCTTTGTCGTCGCTGACCGCGATCCCTGCTGCTTCAAGCAATTCCTTGCTTGTCGCCAGATCGAGCCCCATCCTGGAAGTAAATCCCTGCAGCGACGACGACTGGGCCTGGCCATAGGGCGGATCCCCGTATTTCGTCGCGGCACTCTCCTTGATCTGTTCCGAATAATCGACGATGGTGATGATCGGCGGAACCTGGTAATAGGTGGCGGCCACGAAAACGGCGGTCAGCAGAAAGCCGGCCAGCGACGCACCGGTGAACAGCCGGAACTGCTTCGCCTTGTTTTTCATGTAATTCATGATCGGCTTCCAGTTCAGGTAGATGTGAAGCAGCCCGGCAAACAGAAACAGGAAACCGACGGTGGTGTGCTGCGCGGACCAGTCGTGCTTGGTCAGCCCCCAGAATTTCCACACCGCCCAGTTGGAAATCCTCCCTTCAGGAACCACGTAGAGGACGATGGAGTTCAAGGTTAGAACGATCAGGGACCATATCAGCGTCATTGACGTAATTTTTCGTAAGCTCATCACTGCACCTGGTTAGAATTATGAAGTGAACCCGTTCCGGCAAACGTAAATCCAATAATCATGCCAGAAAAATAAGTAAATAATTGAATAATTACTTATTAGATCCCTCCTGCTATGCAGCTCGGCGATCGGCTCGATACTCATAGCTCTGGACAGGCGGGAGGAACCAGCGGCTTGCCGATCTGCGCTGCAGGCGGGTGGGTAATTTTTACGCAAAGCTGGCGCTGAGTGCGTAAAATCTGCCCGGCCTGTTCCTGCCCGACCTACCTACCAATCCATCAGAAAATTATAATAATATTAAATTCCAATAACTTATATGTATGTTTATTTTCAGGCACGGGCATTGCTGTAGAGAGGACAAAGGCATACGCCAGCAACCCAAACCCAAAAGGAGTTAGCCATGAACAAGAAAATAATGACAGCCGTACTGATCGCCGCAATCGCCATCGGAACCGCAGCCACCCAGGTATCGGCAGGCTGGGGCCAGCGCGGCGGAGGTTACTGGAACAACAACATGCAGGCCCCGGGCCCGGGTGCGCAGATGCCCTACAGCCAGGCTCCTGGCCCCCGCATGCAGATGATGTACAATCAACTGGATCCCGCGGCACAGGAAAAGCTGGACAAATTCTTCGCCGATACCAAGGATCTGCACCGCGAGATCGCCGTAAAGCAGGCTGAGCGGATTGCCCTGATCAGAAGCGGCAACCCCGATCCGGCCGCCGTCGGCAAACTGGCGGGAGAGCTTTTCGACCTGCGCACGACGGTCCGCGAAAAAGCTGAGGAAGCAGGCGTCGCCGAATACCTCGGACCGATGGGCCCGAGAGGCGGCATGAATCCCGGCATGGGAGGCCCCGGCATGAGAGGCGGCATGAAAGGCGGCCGTTATATGAACAACATGCAGGGTAACTTCGGCCCGAGAGGCTACTGGAACTAGCAATCTTTCCCCCACCCTCCTCCCTCGAACCCCCTGCCGGTCGCAGCCTGCCGGCAGGGGGTTCGCTTTTCGGCCGTCAACACCGAATGCTGGTATGCCCCCGTGACCCATGCCGAGATAACCGTTGACATTTCGGTCCCTGCGTGTATTTTTGAAACTCAGTTTCTTAAATGAAACAACGGTGCCGGCACTGATTCAAGTACGCCACTCTGCCCCTACATGACTCAGGATTTCTTGGCACCTGCAGATTCACCTTCGAGGAGTACATCATGGCCATCGTCAATGCCCGGGAGATTTTGATTCCGGCTGCCGAAGCAGGTTATGCAGTCGGCGCCTTCAACGTATCCAACATCATCATGATGGAGGGAGTGATCGAGGCGGCGATCGAACTCAAAGCGCCGCTGATCATCCAGACATCGGTTGCACCATCCAAGTTCCTCAGGCCCGACATCGTCGCCGGCGCCTTCCGGACCCTGGCCGAATCGGCACCAATTCCAATCTGTCTGCATCTCGACCACTGCAACGATGTCGACTACTGCAAGATCTGTGCGAACGCCGGGTACACCAATATCATGATCGATGCGAGCAAACACGATTTCAAGACCAATATCGAGTTGACCGCCCAGGTGAGCGACTTCTGTCATCAGCTCGGCGACATCAGCGTCGAGGGAGAACTGGGCACCGTGGCCGGTGTCGAAGAGGAAGTGGTGGTTGCGGACGGACAGGAACTGCTGTGCAGCCCCGACCAGGCAGTCGAATTCGTCGAGCGCAGCAGGATCGACCTGTTTGCACCGGCGATCGGTACGGCTCATGGCGTGTATAAATCAGCCAATCCTTTCGTCGATTTCGAGCGGCTGGCCCAGATCAACCGGCTGCTCAACGGCTCAGGCGTCAAAGTCCCGCTGGTCGTCCACGGCGGTACGGGCCTGGCACCCGAAGTTGTCAAGAAGCTGGTGTCGCTCGGGGGATCGAAGTTCAACGTGTCAACCGACCTGAAGCACACCTGGATAAACGCGATCGATGACTATCTGCACGAGCACAAGACGGACTATAACACGGCCAAGCTCGACAGCGCTGCCAAAGACGCGATCAGGGGAAAAATCAAGGACTGGATCGACCTGCTGGGAAGCAGCGGCAAGGCATAAACTTCACCCGGAACAGAGCGCCCCGAGCAATTAACAGAGAGCGCAGATCGTTTTTTCGCGCACCACACGACCATGAACGTACTTCTGCCGCAGCCCGTGGAAATAGAGGCTGTCCAGCGCCTTGAAGATGCCGGCCACACGGTGTGCGTGGCCCCCGACCCGAAACCGGAAACGGTGCTGGCGATGATCAAGGATGCCCATGCGGTGATCCTCAGGACCGGCATCACGATGACCCGGGAGCTCATCGAAGCGGCCGACGACCTCAAGGTCATCTCCCGCACCGGCGGCGGCTTCGACAACGTCGACATCCGGGCGGCCACCGACAACGGCGTGATCGTAACCTCTAATCTCGGGGTCAACACGATCAGCGTCTGCGAGCATGTGATCGCGATGATGCTGGCCCTGGCCAAACAACTGCCGGTTCTCGACCGGGCCGTGCGCGACGGCAACTACGGTATCCGTTACCAGAACCTGTCCCGCGACATCCACGGAAAAACCCTGGGGCTGCTCGGCTTCGGCCGCATCGGCCTGCAGGTCGCCGGCGCCTGCAAATCGGTGTTCAGCATGAAGGTGGTGGCCTGTGATCCATACCTTCCCGACCATGTCAAGGCGCAGTATGCAGACCTGGTAAGCTTTGTCGACAAAGCTCAGCTCTGCAGGGAGGCGGATGTGATATCGATCCACGTGCCGCTCACCGAGCAGACCCGTCATGCCCTGTCGACCGCGGAGTTCGCGAAGATGAA
>JAJDNR010000143.1 GCA_022340565.1 Desulfofustis sp. | reverse complement strand
GCAGCAGGCTCAGACCACATTTACAGGAGGGAGGTAGTATGAAAAAGCTGTTGATGATTCTCTGTGCGGGCGTCGTCTTGATGACGGCACAGGCCTTTGCCGGCCCATACCTGATATCGGTGAACCAGTTCGTCGAGCATCCGGCGCTCGATGCGGTGCTCAAGGGCATTCAGGACTATCTCACAGACAATAGCATCGAGGCCGAGTTCAAGGTGCACAACGCCCAGGCCAACATGGGCACGGCGACCCAGATCGGCCAGCAGATGATCGGCGAAAAAAGCGATCTGCTCATCGCCATCGCCACCCCGTCTGCCCAGGCGACCGCCCAGGCGCTGAGCAAGGCACCCGCCGATCTGAAGCGGCCGCTGCTGTTCACCGCGGTCACCGATCCGGTGGCCGCCGGCCTGGTCGAGGCGTTCGACAAGCCCGGCGAATTCGTTACCGGCGTGTCGGATCTGCTGCCGGTCGAGAAGCACCTGGAAATGATCATGACCTACAAGCCCGGCATCAAGAAGTTGGCGATCCTCTACAACGCCGGAGAGGTGAATTCGAAGGCGACTGTCGCGTCGGTCAAGGAGCTGAGCCCCAGCTTCGGCTTCGAGGTCGTCGAAGCGAACGCGCCCAAGACCGCAGACGTCTACGCCGCAGCCAAAAGCCTGGTGGGCCGCTGCGATGCGGTCTTCATCCCGACCGATAACACCATTGTCGCGGCGCTGGAGTCGGTGATCAAGGTCGGCACCCAGAACAAGCTGCCGATCTTTGCCGCCGATGTCGATTCGGTCGCCCGCGGAGCGGTCGCTGCGATGGGATTCGATTACTACAAACACGGCTACCAGACCGGTGCGATGGTGCAGAAAATACTGCAGGGGGCGGCGCCCTCTTCGCTGCCCGTCGAGTTCCAGGAGGAGCTGCAGCTGCAGATCAACCTGAAATCCGCTGCCGAAATGGGCGCGCCCGCGCCCGAGCAGCTGCTCAAGCAGGCATCGAAGGTCTATGAGTAGCGCAGCGTAGCGGTCTCATCGCATGACCATCTATGCAGCACTCGGCGCCCTCGAGCAGGGGCTCGTGTACGGAATCATGGTGATCGGGGTCTATCTGACCTTCCGCATCCTCGACTTTCCAGATCTGACGGTCGATGGCAGCCTGCCGCTGGGAGCGTCCCTGTCGGCGCTGGCCATCACGTCTGGACTGAACCCGTACCTGTCTCTGATTCTGGCGATGATCGGCGGTTTCGTCGCCGGGGCGGTGACCGCGATCCTCAATACCAAATTCAAAATTCTGCACCTGCTCGCGTCGATTCTGACGATGATTGCACTCTATTCGATCAATATCAGGATCATGGGCGGACCCAATATCGCGCTGATCGGCGCCGCCACCGTTTTCGACCCGGTCATCGCCCTGGGGGTGCCGCCTCATCTTGCCAGTGTGGTGGTCTTCTCCCTGTTCGCGGCACTGGTGATGGCCCTGGTCATCTGGTTTCTGAAGACCGAGTTCGGCCAGGCGGTGCTCGCCACCGGGGACAATCCGCAGATGATCATCAGCCAGGGGGTCAATACCCATCTGATCATCATCGTCGGTGTCGGACTCTCCAACGCGCTGGTGTCGCTCAGCGGTGCGTTGGTCGCTCAGAACCAGGGCGCCGCTGATGTCGGCATGGGCATCGGTACGATCATCGCCGGACTTGCCTCGGTGATTGTCGGGGAGACCCTGTTCGGGGCGAGTTCGGTGACCCGGGCAATCATTGCCGCGGTGCTCGGGTCAGTGGTGTACCGGCTGGCGATTGCGCTGGCGCTTGGCCTGGAATTCAAGGGGTTCGCGTTCAGCCCCAGCGATCTCAACCTGATTACCGCACTGCTCGTGATCGGCGCCCTCATTGCCCCGAAACTCAAGACCAGGCTGACCGTACGATGATTGCCCTGGACCGGTGCACCAAATACTTTCACCGCGGCAGCGTCAACGAGGTCCTGGCCCTCAACGACATCAGCCTGACCATCGATGACGGCGATTTCATCACCGTGATCGGATCCAACGGCGCCGGCAAATCGACACTGCTCAATGCGCTTGCCGGTTCATTTCAGCTCGATACCGGTTCGATCAATATCAACGACAAGGATGTAACCCGGTGGCCCGAATACAAACGGGCGAAACTGATCGCCCGGGTATTCCAGGATCCGCTGCTCGGTACCTGTCCGTCGGCCACCATCGAGCAGAATATGGCGCTGGCGCTGAGGCGGGGAAAAAGCCGCGGTCTTGGACGCTGGATCAAAGCCGGGGAGCGGGATCGCTTCCGCAGGGATCTGACCACTATCGGATTGGGACTCGAGGCCCGTATGCAGGACCGGGTCGGGCTGCTGTCCGGAGGACAGCGGCAGGCGCTGACCATGCTGATGGCGACCCTGGTGCGCCCGGAAGTTCTGCTGCTCGACGAACACATCGCCGCGCTTGACCCCAAGACCGCCGGGCAGATCCTGGCGTTGACCCGGGACATCGTCGCCGAACAGGATCTGACGACGCTGATGATCACCCACAACATGAAACATGCGATCGAATTCGGCAATCGGCTGATCATGCTCCATCAGGGCCGGATCATCCTCGATGTCGACGGCGACGGCAAACGGCGTCTGACCGTCGATGATCTGCTGCAGCAGTTCTATCGGGTCCAGGGCGAAGCGTTGGCCAACGACTCGATGCTGCTGACCTGATCAATTCGCCGGCAGCACGGGCACGACTCCCTGGATGCTAGCTCAGCAGCGCATCCCAGTCAAGATCCCGATAGGTGGTGTGGAGGAGGTGATCGTCGTCGACGACCTTAATCTGAAGGTTTGAACAGGTTGCCCGGGCCGCCGGGATGACGATGTCGGGCGGGGTGACGACATCGTTTCTGCCGATGACCACCAGCGTTTCCGTGTCGATCTTGCGGTCGGGTATGCGATACTCGTGAAAATTCAGTGCCGGCGCCAGCAGGATCAGCCGTTTTACCCGATCCGGCTGTGCGATCGCCAGCAGGACCGCCATCAGGCCGCCGAAACTCGAGCCCACGGCAATCAGCTCATGATACCGGGAAATCAGCTGATCGAGCTGATTCATCCGCTCCTGCAGGGTGCCGTGAAAATCGGGGCGAAGCATGTCCGGGTAGCGTCCGGCAAAATACGTTCCCTTGGTTCCGGACCCGGAAGAGTCGAGGCCGTGAAGAAATATTCTGGTGGTCATGGTCACTGGATTCGTCCTCTGTTGGTCGCTCCACCTATACCGCAACTGGCGAGATTGTAAATAAAAAAGGGGAAGGGCCCGGTTATGCCCTTCCCCTTGGGAGGAGGAACGTGAATTGTGTTGCTGGTTAGTTGATGGTTATCTGCTTCGCTTTCTGCTCTTCCGGCTTGTCCACCTGAAGGATAAGGATCCCGTTTTTATAAGTGGCGTCGATTCGGTCCTCGGCCGCCTCGAAGGGCAGCTTGAAACTTCGTTCGAACTTGCCGAATTTGCGCTCTCTGCGGTACCTGCCGTTCTCTTTCGACTCCTCATCGGTGCTGTGCTCACCGGTGATGGTCAGCAGGCGGCCTTTGACATCGACCTTGATGTGTTCTTTCTCGATACCCGGCAGTTCAACCTCGAAGACGAGCTTTCCATCCTTTTCATAGATGTCTACCGCCGGATGCAGGGCTCCG
>JAJDNR010000137.1 GCA_022340565.1 Desulfofustis sp. | reverse complement strand
ATGATGCCGCCATGCGACATGCCGCCGGTGATAAAGCCGATGATCAGCGCCGGGGTAAGAATGGTGATGTCGAGGATGGCGAAGCTCAGACCCACCGCCAGCGCGTCGATGCTGGTGGCGATGGAGAGCAGCAGCAGCCTGCCTGCGGTCATGACCGGGTCGACTGCACTGTCTTCTTCGTGATCTTCGAGTCGACGGGACTCGTAGATCATCCTCAGACCAATCCCCGCCAGCAGTCCGAAGGCCACCCAGTGATCCCACGGTTCGATGTAGATGCGGAAAGTCAGCCCGGCCGACCAGCCGACCACCGGCATCAGGGCCTGAAACAGCGCAAACGATGCGGCGATGGTCAGGGTCTGGCGCAGTCCGATGCGGGTGATCGTCACCCCGCAGGCGACGGACACGGCGAACGCATCCATACCCAGCCCGACGGCGATGACCAGAATAGAAAAGAAATCCATCGCAAGACAGGTCAGATTAAAAGGCCGATAGTCCGATCAGCGGGAGGGGACCGGCTCGAGAATCCGGGTGACCGCCTGGGCCAGGTTTTTCAGAGCCGTCTCGGCGGGACGCCCCCTGTCGACCCGGCCGGTGCCCGTGCCCCGCCACAGCAGGCGGCGGTCCGCCCGGTCGAGAAGGTCGATGATCAGCGTGCCTTCCTCGTATTCACCGACCGGTCGGGATGGTTGGCTGTTGAGGGCCGGGTCTCTGAGCAGAGTTCCGTATCCGTAGGGCGAATAGAGGTGATTGAGTTGATCCTCGAGGATTTTCCGTTCGATCCCCCCGAACCAGGAGACCACGAAGTCGGCCTGGTCGGCGTCGACTTTCCGGTAGCCTTTGGCAATCAGCGCCTGCTCGATCGCATCCTGCACGGTTGCGCGGATCTGCTCATCACCCGCCCTGACATCGTCGCCCGCCAGGAACTCGCCGTCGAACCAGGCGAAGGTTTCGAGATTGGAGAATTCAGCGGCTGCAGGCAACTCGCTTTCCGTCTGCAGCGATGCACATCCTGCTAAAACCACTGCCAATAGTGCCGCAAGCAATCGAACCATGTCTGTTTCCCGTGGTTAATTTCCGAACAAGCCTTTTATCGTTTCCATAGCCTTTTGCATCTCCTGCCGATCCTCCTCCTGGATCGCTTCCTGACCGGCGGACGGCATGCCGATCAGCCCCTGCCTCCCCGCCTGCTTACTCTGCGGATCTTTGAGCAGGGCGATGGTCTGGTTGGCGATCATCGCCGCCGTCTCGTCTTTTTCCGGGCTCGGCTGAGGATCAATCCCCCGGGGAAACTCGAAATAAGACTCATCCGCCCCCTGGGTAGTGATCGCAACCGCCGTGCTGGTAATGGTCACCCCCATGATGGTGGATTCGGTCAACAGGGCGATTCCGCTGTTGTGGATGGTGTACGCCGACGTTCCCAGGGCGGTCACCCGATCGCACGAGTAGCCGAGGATGGTCCGGGCGTCGGGCTGAACGGTTCCCTGCAGCCCTCCCGCCAGGGCGCCTGCCAGTCTCACAGCGTTGGCATCGACCCGGGCTTTCTCATCAGCGGTAAGGGCTCGGTACTCCTCGATCATCAGCTTCTGCGGATTGACCGATCTGGTGCCGGTCCCCTCCTTCAGATCAAAGCTGTACACCCAGTCCGGGGTGACGATTTCTACGGAATCGGTGGTCTGCGTGATACCCAGCACGGTGGTGCTGGTGGTGCGATAGCGGGCGGTTTTTTTGCCGTAGTCCCTGATATAGAGCTTTTCCTGGCCCGACTCCATGCCGCTCAATTTGTAGGTGATAACTGCCTCTTTGAACGGCAGTCTGGCGTCCCACGGCGAATCCCCGGCCGCGCCAGTGAACGGTATCAGGAGAATAATGCAGAACATGACGAGCGATCTCGGATTCATGACTGTTTTTCCTTTGCGCTTGGTTACCCGCCTGCCGCTCCCTCGGATGTATCGCATGAACTGACCGGCATCTCCAACCCTTGCTGTCGTCTCTTCATTGTAAAACAATATTTCTTTTAGACAAACGGTCATTTTCAATTCTAGTCGACATTCGCCGCTGCCAGGGTTTTAAACCGCCATCTCGATCAACTAAGAGCGCTCAGCAGAAAGGAAGCGACGGCCTCGCGCACCCGCTTTTCCATGCCGCTGTGATCGCCGTAAATGATATTGTGCCTGCTGCCCGGGACGATAAGCAATTCCCTATTCCTGGAACCGATTTTTTCGAAGACCCGGCGGGCGCTGTCCCCCCCGACGACCTGGTCCTCGTCGACGCCGACAACCAGTGCCGGCTGGAGTACCCGGTCAAGCCTGCCCCGCACCGAGGTCAGCAGTTCCCCGACCTGGTTGACGCCGGCAACCGGGTTACGGTGGTAATTGATGGCGTGGTTCTCGGGTTCGAACGCTACGAACTTCTGGTTATAGCGACTGCCTTTCCAGCGGGTCAGCAACCGTTCCCAGATATCGCTTGACGGCATGAAACGCTGGGAGTAATCGGACAGCTCATAAGGAGGGCAGACCGCGACGACGCCGGCCAACGACCGGCAGCGCGAGGCAAGGTCCAGGGCCAGCATGCCGCCGACCGAAAACCCGACCACGCAGATCTCACGGCACACCCCCGCCAAGATCGCAACACCCCGGTCAAGTGCCATTCGCCAGTCTTCCACCTCCTGTAGAGCGAGACTTTCCGGGCAGGTCCCGTGACCGGGAAGACGAACGCCGTATACCCACAAGCCGTTTTTCCGAAACAGCGACGCGCACGGCCTTATCTCCTCCGGCACCGACAGGTAACTGTGCAGTACCACCACACCGGCCCTGCGGGTCCGCGCCGGCAGAAGAAACGGGCGGCCTAGCGCGAAGTCGATTTCGTTTGTTCCTTTAAATGATTCCCGTTCCTGCTGGTACAGGCGCTGATCGCGCCGATGCAGCATAAATCCGTTGATCAGCGGCGCCAGGCGATCCGGCGTCCAGTGGGCCCGGTTCAGGCAGCGCTGCACGGTCCCCAGCGGCTCGATCTCGTTGGCGATCACCTCCCCGGTATTGGCGATACGGGCCTCGTGCATGGACACCGGCCGTCCCCAGTTACGCTTATTTTTTTTCAGATGCCCGCTCTTATCCTCGTCGAGAAATCCCGACTCCAGCCCCAGCCCGACAAAGCTTTCGATCTTTCCAAACCGGTCGCAGGTCAGCAGGTGGGCCTGATCGGTCTGCAGCGACCGATGCAGCCTGCCCATCAGTTCAGGATGTCCCTGCAGGCTGGCAATGGCCAGGTGCGTTTTGGCGGCAAACACGCTTCTCGTGAACGGTTTGAACGACCGCCTGCGCAGCAGCGATGCCTGGATGTGGTCATGGTTGACGGTGGTCGCCTCGTAGATCCTCCGCATATATAGCTGCATCAACCGCCGAGAGGTCGCCCTCAGGTACTCGTTCACCTCCGGTGACTGTTCTAATCCACTCTCGGCGGGATGCTCGATGAGTCCGGATACGGCGGGATGAGCCATATAGTCGGCCATGTCAAGGGGCCGGCCGATACGGATATCGATGTCGACGCCTTCGAGAAACATGGTCCCTTCCGCCATCAGTTCTTCGATCATCCGTTCCGAAGGCGTTTCCACATAACGGAGCGCCATGTCGGAGAGGACATTTTCCCGGGCACGAATCGGATAGTAGGTCAGGTTCACCGGAACGATCTTGACGCTTTCATCGCTGATCGGGTCATTTTCTCCGATGTCGACCCGATCGGCGAAACAGGCGGCCGGGTTTTTCCGGTCTCGGCCGTGCAGCACCAGACTGCGGCGGATGATCTCGGCGCGGAGGGCGAGCCATGCCGGCCCGGTATGCGGGGAGCGGGCCTGCTCGCCGTCTCCGATCATGAATTCCCTGCCATTGACGATCTTCTTGTTCTTCACCATCCTGCCTTCCGGGAAGATGATCCAGTCGGCCTCGGCGGCGATCAGGGAGCGGACGATCAGTTTATCGCGCTGCGGGTCCCGGGTGGACACCACCCCGACCCGGTCGAAATAGGATTTGAGCATGCCGTGGAACAGCGAGTCGTCGGCCAGCGAACAGATCGACCGATCCACCAGATGATACAGGTAGTAGGGAAGCAGGAGCGTTTCCAGACGGGTGAAGTGGTTTATCACGAATATGATCGGGCCGCCGGGGATGTTCTCGACGTCGTGAAACCGGCTGTTTGCCTTGAGGATCTTGGCCAGGACCTTGATGGCCAATTCAGTAGTTCGATAGGCAACGCGATTCATAGCCTCTCCCGTACCGGTTGTCTTCCCCGAATACTACTCGGTTTGCAGTGAATGACAAGCGGTATCGGCTGCCGGAAAGCGGATGCTGCGCCGGGAACCTCACCGATCGAGGGTCCCGGCCATCACCGGCTGAGCCCAACGGGATCGGCGGCAGCGAAGCGTTTCACCGCGCTTTCAGGGGTAACGCGGGGATTACCGGGGTTTCATGCCGGCTATGAATTCGTTGGATGACGCGATCGCCTCGTTCATACGCTCGATCAGCTGTTCAATCTCGGTCTCGAGGCCGGCGAATTCGTTCTGCAGCGATGCGATCGCCTGGGCGTTGAGGTTGTGCTTGAGAAACAGCACATTGTCCCTGAATATCCGCAGCACCGGCTCCATACTCTGCTCGGCTCCTGCCATGCGGGTGATCATTTCCCGGTATCTGGCCTTGGTCTCGGTCAGCTGTTTCTTGCTGGACCGGGCCAGATCCCGACTCTCGTAGAGGCCGATCTCCTTCTCCCATTCGTCGAAAAGCGCTTCGGACACGTCCTCGACACTGTCGATACGGCTGGAGACCTTGTCGGCGACCTTTACGCAATCCTCATACTCGTCGTTGAGTCGCTCGTAGGCTTTCTTGAGGTCGGTCTCCTCCAGCGAAATTACCGAATCGAACTGTTCGAGCGCCGATTTGAATTGCTCCTGGGCATCCTGCTGGGCGTTGCGCGCATCCTCGACCCGGTCGATCATGATGTCTCGTTTGTGCACGCCGACCTTTTCCATGGCGCTGTAATAGGGGTTTCCGCAGCCCGCCAGAACCGGCAGGGTTGCGACAAACAGCACAATGATTCTCAGATAGCTCTGCCTGACCATCCCGTTGCTCCCGATCAATCGTTTATATCCATGGGTGATAATGCCGTCTGACAACGACTCTTGAACCTTAAGACAAGGGACCGGCAAGGGCAAGTGTTTAATCCCGTCGGACAGTGCCGCCGGCCTGCTTCGCCAGAGCTCCAGAAACACCAAACCGATGCGCAGCCTTGCTGGAAGCGCCGGCTCTAGCCCAAATATTTCATGGAAAACGAACGTACAGGCAAAAAATAAACAGCAAAATCAACTTCCCAGGGAGAGCTCAAG
>JAJDNR010000126.1 GCA_022340565.1 Desulfofustis sp. | reverse complement strand
CGGTGAGTTGCCTGGGCTGAGAATGAACACGACGGGGCGCTCCATAAGATGAAAATGAAGCCCGGAAAAGTAGGTCAGACTGGGGCCGGCATTGAGAACCAGTCCGTCGAGCCCCTGTTTTGAGAGATGGCTGATTACCTTGTTTTGTCTATCGGTATACATGATGATCTCCTGCAATGGTAAAAGGAATAAATGTGTATAATGTAGCACACTACTTGAAACCGGGCATTTTCAAAGTGTTGTTCTCGGTGCGGTGGTGAGGATGACATGTTGACTTCATCGGGCAGGCAGGATAATGAGTCCGATGAAACCGACAGTTTGAAGGAGGCGTTGATGGAATCGGCGGTACTGACCACAGACATGATTATCGTATTCTGTCTTCTGGGTTTTGCCATTTTTCTTTTCGTATTCGATCTGCTGCGGGTCGATCTGGTGGGCCTGCTGATGATGGTGATGCTGCCTCTTACCGGAGTCATCGCGCCCGAGGAGGCCATAGCCGGGCTCAGCTCCAACGCGGTCGTCTCTATCATCGCCGTGATGATTCTCGGGGCCGGACTGAACAAGACCGGGGTGATGAATGCCGTGGCCTCGCAGATCATCAAGGTCGCCGGAAACAGCGAGACCAGAATCATGGTGATCATTTCCACCACCGTCGCGTTTATCTCGAGCTTCATGCAGAACATCGGGGCGGCCGCGCTGTTTCTTCCCGCAACCATGAGAATCAGCCGGCAACTGAATATCCCGGCCGGCAGAGTCCTCATGCCCATGGGATTCTGCGCGATTACCGGAGGGTGCCTGACCCTGGTCGGTTCGTCGCCGCTGATCATGCTCAACGACCTGATGGAGGGGTGGTGGATGTACAACAGAGAAGCTGCCGGCAATACCCCCTTCCGCCCGCTTGGACTGCTGTCGGTAACACCGATCGGCATCGCGCTGCTGATCGGAGTCCTTGGCTATTTTGTGGTGATCGGCAGGAAGCTGCTGCCGGCTGATACGTGCAAGATAGATGAAGACTCTGCGGAAAGGCGGCTTCAGGAGATATACGGAGCGGAAGTCGGGCATGGCTACGAACTGGTGGTGCCTGCCTACTTTCCGTCACAAACCCTCGGAGAACTTGAACTGCGGCCCAAATATCACGTGACGGTTGTCGGTATCGCCAAGGGGGAGGAGCGGTACACGAAAAATTTTGCACCGGTGAAAGAGGATGCGATCGAAGCGGGCGATATCCTGTGGGTCATCGGATCTGATGCAAAACTTGACGTGCTGACCAGAGAACTGGGCTGGCAGCTTCGGGAAGAGCCTGAGCTGTTTGCCGACGACAACTCCATTGACGAGAGTGGAATTGTCGAAGGGGTGGTGATTCCGCATTCGAACCTGGCCGGCCATACGATGGAGGAGATGAAGTTTCGCGAGCTTTACAAAGTCAACCCCCTGGCAATTGTCCGCGGTGATGAGATCATGCTGGATAATATCAACGTCACCAAGCTGATTCAGGGAGATACCCTGCTGTTGCAGGGGAAGTGGCAGCGCTTCAAACTGATCGCCGAGAAAATGGACATCGCCTTCATCGAGGAAATCCGGGGCGAGGATCTGAAGCCCGAGCGGACCAAGTGCGCGCTGTTTTTTCTGTTCATGTCTCTCGCCCTGGTGATGGGGTTTGAGGTCAAACTGTCGATAGCACTTTTGACCGGTGCACTGGGGATGGTCATCACCCGTATCATCTCCGCTGACCAGGCCTACGATGCGGTCGACTGGCGCACCGTGTTTCTGCTGGCCGGCTTGATCCCACTGGGGACAGCCTTTGAAAGCACCGGCGCCGCCGCCTACATCGCCCACAAGGTGCTCGGCGCGTTTTCCAGTATGACGCCGATGCTGCTCCTGCTTCTCATCTCGGTGCTCACCGCCTTTTTTTCACTGGTGGCATCCAATGTCGGCGCCGCGGTTCTGATGGTGCCGCTGGCCATGAACATGGCATCGGAGTTACACCTCGACCCGGTTCTAGCGGCGCTGGTGGTGGCGGTCTCAGCGTCCAACACCTTCATCTTGCCGACCCATCAGGTCAATGCGCTGATCATGCGGCCCGGCGGGTATCGCCCCAAGGACTACATGAAGGCCGGTTGCGGTGTCGCCGTCCTCTACACGCTGATCCTGCTTGGCATGCTGAAACTCTTCTACGGTATCTGATGATGGTTGTGCAGGTGGCAGGCCCCGACTGCGAGTTGTGCGCTGAGGCGATGCGCAGGATCCACCAGGCGATATGCGAATGCGGCCTTGACGTGGCCGTCGAGCGCATAACCGATTTTGACGACATCGTTGCGCTCAAGGTGTATGCGGTGCCGGGGGTATTGGTCGACGGCGTGCTCAAAAGCGTGGCCAGAGTCCCCGAGCAACACGAAGTCATGCAATGGCTTGCCGGAGGCGAGGGCTGACCGCTGCACACCTCCGTGCCGCCGGTGCTCCCTCCTGGAGAAAATAAACGGTTGTTATTTTGTATGTACCGCTCTATTAGTAAGAGAAAGAACAAAGCTCCGAGCGGAAAGACCTACGTTGCCCTGCGGCCTCAGCGATGGCGCCGGAGGCAGAATTCTGCAATAGGGTCTGACGCCGACAGGGTAAGGCTGGAAACAGCCCTGCCTTCCGACCTTGAGAAGGAGTTTCCATGTCTGCACATGTAAAAGGCCTGCCCGCAGCTTCCCGTAATCAACGCGACAAGCGCCTCACCGACAACCACGGTCGTCAGATTACCTATCTGCGCCTGGCGATAACGGATCGCTGCAATCTGCGCTGTATATACTGTATGCCTGAAGAGGGCATTGCGGCGGTTCGCCACGATGAAACGCTGAGCTACGAGGAACTCGGACGGCTGGCTCGCCTGTTTCTGGGCATGGGCATTGAAAAAATCCGGATCACCGGCGGAGAACCGTTTGTCAGGCGCGGCTGCATCGATTTCCTGGAACGTTTGAAACACGAATTCGGGGTCAGGCATCTGGTGGTCACAACCAACGGCGTGGAAACCCACCAGTTTCTGTCCCGGCTTCAGGCGCTGCCGATATCGGGGATCAATCTCAGTCTTGACACGCTGGACAGGGAACGGTTCCGGCAACTCACCCGCAGAGACCGCTTCGAGGACGTGCTCAGAACCATGTACGGATCACTCGAGCACGGCATTCCGCTGAAAGTCAACAGTGTGGTTTCCGGGGAGACGAGCGATGAAGAAATTCTTCGCCTGGGCAGGCTTGCGGAGGCCAACAATCTCTGCCTGAGATTCATCGAGCAGATGGGTTTTTCCGGTG
The DNA here is from genome assembly GCA_022340565.1 of Desulfofustis sp. Taxonomy (GTDB): domain Bacteria; phylum Desulfobacterota; class Desulfobulbia; order Desulfobulbales; family Desulfocapsaceae; genus JABDQA01. The sequence continues at coordinate 15,546 of JAJDNR010000126.1, read as the reverse complement.
ACCATGGCCCGAAAGCGCGTATCGACTATCATCTCGAACAGCGGCTGGCGCGTCTCTTTCCCGGGCTGCGGCTTCTCAGCCATCAGCCTGGTACGACCGCGAAACTGTTCATGGTACCGGGATTTTCCGGGACCCTCGGCATCATCGAAGGACACTCGCGCCGGTTCTGCTCTTCCTGCAACCGCATCCGCATCACCCCGCAGGGGATTCTCAAGGCCTGTCTGTACGATAACGGAGTGCTCAACCTGCGCGAACTGATAAGGGCGGGTATCGATGACGGAGAACTCGAGGAGCAGGTGCGGACCTGTCTGAACAGACGCTTTGCCAACGGTGTCGATACGGAACAGGCCAATCACAACAGTCAGACTCACCCTTCCATGGCGACAATCGGCGGGTAGACAACGGAGTTCATATGGCAACGGTAACAGCGGTGTGCACCAGCACCAAAAAAGGTGCGGTTAAAAAGGAGCAGGAATCGATTCAACTCAGGGCGGGATGGGGGATCGAGGGAGACGCCCATGCCGGTGACTGGCACCGCCAGGTGTCGCTGCTGGCTGCCGAAAGCATCGAACAGGTGCGGCAGATCCTGCCGGCCCTGAAAAATGGGGCGTTTGCCGAAAATATCATCACCCGCGGGGTCGCCCTGGACCGCGTCGGCATCGGCAGCCGGCTGCGGATCGGTGAGTCGGTGGTGCTGGAGATAACCCAGATCGGCAAGGAGTGCCATAACAGCGGATGTGCGATCAAAAAGGCCACCGGCGACTGTATCATGCCGCGCGAAGGCATCTTCGCCAAGGTGATCGAGGGCGGCACGATCACGCCCGGCGACACGGTTACCCGCCTGCGCTGAGCTGCGCTCGAAGCGCTGCAGCGGCAGGCTATATCAGGTGCTGATATATTTTTTCAACACGCCGCTCAATTCTCGTTCCAGCGCCTTTCCTTCAAGATTCGATACCACTTCACGAAGCTTCGGGGCTATCTCGATAAATGCGGCCAGCAGCACCGGGTCGAACTGGGTACCGGACTTGCTCTCGAGCCGTTCCACCGCTTTGTCGACGTCCAGCGGATCCCGGTAGGGGCGCTTGGTGGTCAGCGCATCGAAGGCGTCGACTATGGCGAATATACGTGCTGAAAATGGAATCTGCTCATGGCTGAGGCCGGCAGGATAGCCGCTGCCGTCGTAATTTTCATGGTGGCAGCGGATAATATCGCGGCTCTGTTTCAGCCATCTGCAGGGCTTGATCAGTGCGGCTCCTTTTTTCGGGTGTTCCTGCATCGCCGACCGCTCCTCCGGTGTCAGCGGGCCGCGCCTCAGCACTGTCTGCGAGTGCAGATCGAGCATCCCGATATCGTGCAGAAAGGCGCCGTGAATAAAATGCCTGATCTGGGGGCGGGATAATTTCTGGTTTTCCGCCAGCCGGACACCGTAGATCAAGACCCGGTGACTGTGACCGGGATCGGCGACATCCGCCTTGGCCAGCGCCGAGCCAAGGTGTTTGAGGAGAAAGGTATTGGCCCGGTTCAGTTCCGAACTGTTTCTGATCAGGCGATTGTGGAACAAGACCAGAGCCGGATACATCAGCAGTGCACAGAGGATCACCCCGCCGGCCCCGATCAGACAGCTCAGCCCCAGCCGCCGGAGCAGTGCGGTGATGTCCTGCAGTGAACTCCGGTAAATCGTTTCCACATGGCCGATGATGTCATCGTCCTGAAGACCGGCGACCGGGATCATGCTGTAGAGATACAGTCGCTTGTCCCTGTAGATCCAAGTTCCAATACGGTCACCGCTCGGCTGCAGACTGATTCCCCTGGAACTGAACAGCCTGGTGATCTCATCGCCGCCGGGCCGGGCCTTGTCCAGCAGCACCGCGCCGTTTTCACCATAGAGCCTGACGGCGATAAACGACGTGTACGCCAGAGCGTCGGCTGATTCAGGGGGCCCGGCATCTTGCGCCAGCAGCTGCGGCACAAAGAGTCTCGCCTCCTTCTCGGCGGCGTCCAGCAAGGCCGGTTCAATGCGGCGGTATTCGAGAAACAGGGCAAGTCCGACGATGCATGCACAGGTCAAAAGACAGACGGCTGAGATTCTTTTGAGCAGACGCAGATGGACCTCTCTTTTCAGCGCGGGAAATATCATAGAAGACCTTGGTGAGACAGAGAATATCGAATTGCAGCCACTCTACCATTGTCGAAAATAAATGACAAACAAAGCCTTTGTTTGTGCCGTCGTAAATGGTAAAAACAGGTGAGTAACGGGTATTTTTTACCGATGATTCAGGGAGTTCGCCAGGGGCTATACGAAACCGCTCAAAAGGCCGTCAGATGCGGGTCTGGAAGATTGCGCACCTTGAAAACCATGGGCAGTCCGCCTCGATGCCTGGAGCGGCGATGCGTACGGCCGTTCCGACAGCTGCTGAGGCAGGTGTTGTTGTGAGTTCGGGAAGGTGCGTGGAATAATGAGACCGGACGGCAATATGGGGTTTATATGACCGGTGAAAAGGGGGAAGGGATTGCCGCCCGGTCACCTCGATTCGGATACCGGCAATATATCTACCACTATTTGATGATTCTTTGCAAAAGGCGGCTAATTTTTGTCATTTAGCGCCAAAATTGCGGTAAGGAGAAAGAGCTGTGCTGCTCACCAAGCTTGCCTCCATTCAGCACATATTGTGGGAGATACTGGAAGCGTACGGTATCGACCCCGATCCGGTGTTTCGCCGGGTGAATCTCGATCCCGACCTGCTTTTCGAACCGGGTGCCCGTTATCCCCTCAGCGCTATATCGGCTCTGTGGGCAGAGATGGGGAGGTTGATCGATGATCCCTGCTTTGGCCTGAAGACCGCCGATTACTGGCACCCTTCGCACTTCGGCACGATCGGCTATGCGATGCTTGCCAGTTCTTCGATCCGTAAGGCGCTGGAACGTCTCATCAGATATCATCGAGTGGTTTCCGATGCCGGGTTCGGCGAGTTAATCGAGGACCGCAAGGCGGGGACCTTGACCATCCGGTTGAACTGGAATGATGAGGCCCCATGGACACCGGCCCGGGAAGATGCGGCGCTGACCTATATCCTAAGCAGCTGCCGTCTCAACTATAACAAGCCGCTGTTCCCGACACGGGTCGAGTTGACCCACAACCAGCATCCGTGTCTGCTCCGATACGAGAAGTTCTTCGGCTGCCGGGTCGAGCTGAACCGTCCTGCCCCGCTGCTGTCCCTGTCCCTTGCCGAGGCTGCCAGGACGCTGCGAAGCGGGGACGAATACCTGGCACAATTCCATGATGCGATCATGGAGGATTATGTCTCCAGGCTGTCTGAAATCAGACTTATCCGTTCGGTTCAGAAATTTCTCGCGAGGTATCTGCCCGATGGCCCGGTAACCCTTGAAATGACGGCCCGGGAGTTGGGTATGAGCACGCGCAAGCTGCAGCGGGAGCTGAGACGGGAGGGCACCACCTATCAGGAACTGCTGAACCGGACCCGCCGTGATCTGGCCAAGCGCTACGTTCGGGATCGGAGGCTCGATCTGACCGAAGTGGCGTTTATTCTCGGGTTTGCCGACCTGAGCACCTTCTCGAGGTCGTTCAAGCGCTGGACCGGCACCTCACCGAGCAGGTATCGGAAAATGCGCGCCGGTGAAAACGCAGAAGGGGCATCTCCGGGCTAAATCGGAGATGCCCCTCGGCCCCCTATCGATGGGGAAGACCGGTGATTACAGATCAGCTTCCAGGTTGGCCGGCTCGTAGTATTCCTTGGGGTGCTGGCATGCCGGGCATTTTGGCGGCGGGGTGGTACCTTCGTGAATATACCCGCACAGGCTGCACTTCCACTTGATCGGTTTCTCACGGGTGAACACGGTTCCAGCCTCAACGCGGGCCAGCAGTTTCTTGTATCGTTCACGATGGTCTGCTTCGACCCTGCCGATCTGCTCGAATTTCATCGCCGCTTCCATGTTGCCTTCCGCTTTTGCGACCTTGGCGAAATCGGGGTACATGGTTTCGGTTTCATAGTTTTCGCCTTCGATCGCCGTATTCAGATTGGCAATGGTGTCGCCGATGCCACCGAGCAGCTTGAAATGGTCGTTGGCATGACGCATTTCGTTGACCGCGGTCTCCTCGAACAGTTTGGCAATGTAATGATAGCCTTCTTGGCGGGCCACCTTGGCGAAAAACGTGTACTTGTTGCGCGCCATCGACTCGCCGGCGAATGCTGCTTCCAGGTTTTCCTTCGTCTTACTCATGGTCTTCTCCAATGGAAATGATGGTTGGATAAGGAGGCGGCTGCCGCCCCTCCTGTGCTTCAAAAATATGGTTTTTGATAATAATTCTTTTTATTACAAAGCTCAACGATTAAATCAGTCCGGCTGCCAATTAAGGCTCAGGGGCAATTGATATATCCGAAATTAATTGCTTTTTCCTGCAAGTCGATCACCGCTTTTCAACTCATGAGCGGGCGCGATGCGCAGCACTATTTTTTCACAGCCGTACGGGGCGTCAGGTAAAGATCAATTCTTCCCGGTTTGAGTACCACATCTTCCACCTGCATGTCGATGATCAGCTTCTTGCTGCCGAGATCTGTTATGATCGGCTGGATCTCGGAAAGAGCGACGGGAATATCACGGTCGTGGAAGAGGGCGATTATCAGTTTGCCGATATCACCGTTCTGAGAGCCTTGCTCGTCGACCCCGGTAACGGTCGGATGGAGCATCAGGGTCCTGCTCGCTTTATCGTAACGCGACGTTGCCGCCACACTGAAATTCAAGTCGACATTGCCGACATTGACGCGAATCTGCTGACTGCCGAAACTGGTGTTGATCTGCATGTCGCGGCCGGACAGGGAGATCAGCCCGCTCATCAGCTGGTCGTCGATGACCAGATTGTCCACCCGGCTGACTCCGATGGTTCCCGCCAGGGAGTCCGAACCCTGTCTGAACTCGATCGGCAGACTCTTGCTGAGTGTGTCCGAGATGACGGATTGGGGCAGGCTAATCAGGATGGTGTCAGCGGCTCCAGATAAACCGGGCACGGCGACGGAAACCAGGCAAATGACGAGCAGCAAAAACGTTTTCATGAACACCTGTGCATGGGTGGCAGTTTCATGGGATGGAGCTATTGAAATGATCAGGACATCAGAATACTATATTTGTCCGGTGTTCCAAAACGGTTTTTTACCATCGGAGTAGACAGAGGAGGAGACGTGACGCCGCGGCTCACCGTATCATCGGATTGCTATCTCGAAGGCGTCGATCAGGCGGTCGAGGTGGAAATCAAGGACCGCTTGACGATCGACAACCCCCAGTACCTTGCCGCCATACGCTACGGGCGCTGGATCGGCAAGAAACTGAAGGCGAAGCTCTACTACTTCACTCGCGAACCAGGCGGCCTGCGGTTTCCCCGCGGTTTCACCAACCAGGCAATCGCGATCTGCCGCAGCCATGGAGAAGAACCGGAGATTGTCGACCAGCGCCGCCGGCTCGCCGACCATCAGTTCACATTCCTCGCCCACCTGAGGCCGTATCAGGAACAGGCGGTAAAAACCATTTGCTCACGGTCTTTCGGCGTGCTCGAGGCCGGCACCGGCAGCGGCAAGACCGTCATGGCCCTGGCGGCGATATGCGAGCGCCGGCAGCCGGCCCTCGTGGTCGTGCACACCAAGGAACTGCTGTATCAGTGGCGGGATCGCATCGATGAATTTCTCGGCATCGAAGCCGGTCTGGTCGGCGCCGGGAAATTCGATATCCGGCCGCTCACCGTGGCCATCGTCAACAGCGCCCGGAAGCGGACCGAAGAACTTGCTCCCCGCTTCGGCCATCTCATCGTCGATGAATGCCACCGGGTGCCGGCAACCCTCTTCACCGACGTGGTCTCACAGTTTGACAGCTATTTCCTGCTGGGGCTTTCGGCCACCGCCTTCCGCAGCGACGAGGGGATGACCCGGCTGATCTACTACTTTATGGGAGACCGCGTCCACACCGTCGACCCGATGCAGCTCAAGGTAACCGGGGCGGTCCTGAAGCCCAAGATCATCCGCAGCGAAACCGATTTCACCTACGGCTACCGGGGCGACTACCAGGCTCTGATATCCGCCTTGACCCGACACGAAGGAAGAAACCGTCAGATTGCCTCGGACATCATCGGCTGGGTCAAAAACGATCCGGATTCAACTGCCCTGGTTGTCTCCGATCGCGTCAGCCACTGCCGGGTGTTCGTCGAACTGCTCGAGGATCGGGGGATCTCGGTGGCGCTGCTCACCGGTCAGATCCTCCCGGACAGACGCAATCAGATCGTCGAAGAAGTGCAGAACGGCAAGGTGCAGGTGCTCGTCGCGACGCTTCAGCTGATCAGCGAGGGGTTCGACTGCTCCGGGTTGTCGAGTCTGTTTTTGACTACCCCGATCTCCTTCGAGGGGCGGCTTGTCCAGGTGATCGGCAGGATATTGCGGCCGGCGGCCAACAAGGTGCCGGTGGTCTACGACTACGTGGACAGTCAGGTGGCGGCGCTGCGCCGGTCCGCCAATGCCCGGCAGAAGGTGCTGATGAGGCTCTAGCAGATTTCCCTTTCTTTACGCATCCGACTGGTGTATGGTGGCTGCCCTTTTCATTGGAGTACGCTGAGTTATAGTTAGTCAGAGCCGTCGGCAACGGCCGCGGGGGCAAAGATGCAGCAGGACAAGATCAGAAACGTGGCGATTATCGCCCATGTCGATCATGGGAAAACCACCCTCATCGACCAGTTGTTCCGTCACTCCGGGATGTTCAGGGATAACCAGGAGGTTACCGAGCGGCTGATGGACTCGATGGACCTGGAGCGCGAACGCGGCATCACCATAACCGCGAAAAACGGCTCGTACCGCTACCATGATCACGTGATCAACATAATCGACACGCCCGGTCACGCCGATTTCGGCGGCCAGGTCGAGCGGGTCCTGCGCATGGCCGATGGGGCGCTGCTCCTGGTAGACGCGCAGGAGGGCCCGATGCCGCAGACCTACTTCGTGCTCAAAAAGGCCCTGGCCAACAGTCTGCCCGTGATCGTGGTGATCAACAAGATAGACAAGCCGGCGGCCCGCTGCGACTGGACTGTCGATCAGGTGTTCGATCTCTTCGTGAAGCTGGATGCCCCCGACCACATTCTCGATTTCCCGGTGATCTATACGTCCGCCAAGCAGGGGGTCGCGCTGGCAAACCCGGATGATCCGATGCGGGACGGCGGCTCCATGGAGCTGGTGTCGCAGATGATTATCAAGCATATCCCGCCGCCGGCCGGCGACAAGGATGCGCCGCTGCAGATGCAGGTGGGAACCATCGACTACTCGCCCTATCTCGGCAGGCTCGGCATTGGCAAGGTGGTCAACGGCACCATGGCGCTCAACCAGCCCATCGCCGTGGCCCGACGGGACGGTTCGATCAAGCCGGTGCGCATTTCCAAAATCTACCGGTTCGAGCGAGACCGGAAGGTAGTGGTGGACGAGGCGTCGACCGGCGAGATCGTCGCCGTCGCCGGCATGGAGGATGTGACGGTCGGAGTCACCTTCACCGATCCCGATGACCCCAGGCCGCTGCCGCTGATCGAAATCGATCCGCCCACCATCTCGATGGATTTCATTCCCAACGACTCGCCGTTTGCGGGACGGGAGGGGACCTATGTGACCTCCCGCCATCTCAAGGACCGGCTCGACCGGGAGACGCTGGCGGACGTTGCCTTGAACGTGGCGCCGCTGGTGGACGGAATCGGGTTCAAGGTATCCGGGCGGGGTGAACTGCACCTGTCGATCCTGATCGAAAAGATGCGCCGGGAAGGATACGAACTGCAGGTCACCCGACCGCAGGTGATCATGCGCAAGGAACATGGACGTATGGTCGAACCGTTCGAACGGCTCACCGTCGATGTCGACGAGACGGTGCAGGGGCCGGTGATCGAGCGGCTCGGCAAGCTCAAGGGCAAAATGGTGGAGATGTCCCAGGCCCACGGCATGACCCGCATGGTATTCATCGTCCCGACCCGGGGGCTGCTCGGCTATCGTCCGCAGTTCATGACCGATACCAGGGGCATGGGAAGCATGAGCTACGTGTTCGAAGGGTATGACGGCTATGCCGGTGATATCGCCAACCGGATCAATGGCGCGCTGGTCGTCAAGGAGCTGTGCACCTCGGTGGCCTACGCGCTGTTCAACCTGCAGGAGCGCGGGACGCTCTTCATCGGACCGGGTGTCAGTCTCTATCAGGGACAGATCATCGGCGAACATTGCCGCTCCGGCGACCTGGTCGTCAATCCGGCCAAAGGCAAGAAGCTGACCAACATCAGGGCCTCGGGGTCGGACGATGCGGTCATCCTGACGCCGCCGAGACTCCTCAGCCTCGAGGACTATCTTTCATTTATCAATGATGACGAACTGGTTGAAATCACGCCTGAGTCGATCAGGCTGAGGAAGCGATCGACGGCTAAACGGTGAATCCATGAAAACGATCATTATCCTGGCCATATCCGCTCTCGCGGGGCTTGGCGTCTTCGCGGTCATTGCCAGGAAATACGGCAGCGACTGTATCCCCTGACTGCTGCTCTACTCCTCTGTAGGTACAGGGGCCGTCGTCTTCTGGCTGCTCAACACGCTGCTGTAGCCGGTTGTTTCACGGTGCGGGGGCAGGCCGGGAGGCCTGCTCGATCAGGCTATGCCTTTAACGCGAAATAGTCCGCCAGAATCCTGGCGTGGTCAAAGGCCAATTGCGGCAAGTTGTCTCTGCCGTATAGCCCGGCCTTTCCGGCATCGTCACCGGCCACGGGGCATCCTTCCCCGGTGGCGATGAAGACGGTGGAGGCGGTGTGGAAGCGCGGGTCGCGGCCCGGTTCCGAATAGGTTCTGAACTGCCGCAGATTGCGTACCTTGATTCCGGTCTCTTCCAGGGCTTCACGGGCGGCCGCCGCTTCGTAGGACTCTCCGTAATCGACGAAACCGCCGGGCAGGGCCCAGCCGGCAGGAGGATTCCTGCGTTCGATCAGCACGATGCTGCTGCCGATCTCGATGATGATGTCGACGGTGGGAAATGGATTTCTCGGTTCGATGGGACGATGGCAATGGGGACAGTTCATGTCATTTCGCCCTGCAGAACGTCGCCGGCCTTGCTGCATCGCAAGCGTTTTCAAAACCCAGCATCGTGTCGATGTCCCGCCAGCTTTCCACCGATCTGAGGGAATGCTGGCCGCGGTTCCACGGCTGGCTGAACACCAGCGGCGTGAGGCCGGATGCGGCCAACTGGACGCAGGTATTGACCCGGTCGTCAATGAAATAAGACAGGTTATGGCGTCTGATGTAGCGTTCCTTGTCGTCGTGGTCTCCCGATGTGACCAGCAGCATCTTTGCGGCTGCTTCGGACCCGCAGTGGTGCTCCAGCCAGTCCCTGACAGGATCGGTCTGGGGCCGGGCGGTGATGATGGTCACTCCATCGATGGAGGTTAAACGTGTCAGGGTTTCGATGGCCCCGGTCATCGGCTTGAGTCCGGTTCCGACCGAATCCTCGAGGATGTCGGTGAATATCTTTTCGACTATCCTGAGATCCATGTCCAGACACTCCTCGACCTGGAAGGTCGTGATCTGCTCCAGGGCAATGGAGTTGTACCCGTGGTCGACGCGGGCCAGACGGATGAAGACCTCTCCGATATCGGCGATGACGCCGTCAAAATCGAAACCGATCTGATCTGCGGGGATTGTTTGCATGGGCTGCCGGAGCTGCTACTCGACGATCGTGCAGTTTTCGACGATCACCGCGTATTTGTAGCCGGCCCCGAAATCCTTGTCGGCGGCGACCGTACCCTCGACGGTGATCACCCTGGGGCTGTCCAGCGACTCGGTGGTGGTGATTACCAGGTCGTGGGTGTTCTGCATCGGGTCGCCGGTGCCGTCCTGAAGGTGCAGCCAATTACGTCCCATGATATTGGCATTGTATTTCACGACCTGAGCGTGGATGCGGACCTTCTTTCCGTCGAGCGCTTTGGCCTGTTCATGGATTTCGGCCACGGTGTATCCGTTCTCTCCAGCGGCCTTTTCGACCGCCGCTTCGGTATACGGAGCGATTGCTCCCTGGCTGCCCCCGCTGGCCTGGGGGGGGACAACCTGCTGGGCGCCGGTGGACGCACCGCGTTCCGCCTCGACAGCTGCGGCAAACGAATCTTTCTTGGCCGGTTCCGGCCGAGCGGTGCTTCCGTGGGGACTGGCCGGCTTTTCGCCGATCAGGCCCGGGGAGAAGATGATCGATGCGAAGGTTCTGTCGAACGAGGTGGAGTGGAAATCCTTCATCTCCATGCCTTCCTTGACGGCGACTTTTGCGCCCGCGGTCACCGCCGTCTCGGGAATGGCAACCCACTGTTTGTCCGTACCGGTGTCGATCAGCAGGTAGGTGTAGCCGGCCGCGCTCATGGTTTCGGCGATGGTTCCGGAGATCCCTTGGGCCCGGCTCGGCCGGTCGGCGATGAGAATGATCGAAAGGGCAATGATCAGGGAAGTGATAAAGCTGCCCGAGACGAATGTTTTTGTCATGTGAATCATCACGTCATACCTCGGTTGGTGTAAGCGGAAGTGATTTGGCCCTGCCTCGTCAAGTCCTTCAGGTGGTGCAACCATAAATCAATCAGGTGCTTTTGCAAGCAGATTACGCAAATATTCATCGAGCACGGAGGCCCAGATTCGGTAGCCGCCGTTGCTGAGATGGACGCCGTCGTAATCGAACAATCTGTCCGGGCTGTTCTCGAAATGACGGCATACGTCGAGATAGATGGAGCCGCTTTTATCGCACAGGCGCCGGAGCTGTCGATTGGCTTCCTGGATGGTGGAAGCGATGCCGGGAATCCGATAGGGGAGCAGGCTGGTAACCAGGATGGGGACGCCGACGAACCGCTTCCGCAGTTTGATCAGGATCTGGCGGGTCGCATCGATGAAGCCGAAATCGCCGAACACGATGTTGTTGGTGCCGCTCATCAGTACCAATGCATCGGGAGCCTCCACCTGTGGCTGGACCGGCAGGCGGCGGAGCAGTTCCTCGGTCCGTTCGCCGGGTACACCGCGACTGATGACCCGGTAATCGGGCAGTCTTAGGTGCCACTCCCCATAGTCGATAAGGGAATCCCCGAGCAGCAGGATCAGCGGTCTGGTAAATCCGTTCATTCGATGTCCTGGGCGTTTTGGTGGTCGATCAAGCACCGGATTGCAGTGCGATCAGCGTCATTGGTTCGACTTTAATCCGGCTGCCCGCCTGAACTGCTGACGCCTGATTCGCTTCGACGATATCGAACGGAGAGGCGGCTCCCGTGTCGACGATCTGCAGCCAAAAAAGACTTGCACACCCTTCCGGCAGGTCCGGTACCGTGAAGGTCACCGTCTGCGACCGGCTGCCGTTTACCAGCACCAGAAAACTCGGCTCGGCGTTCCGGCCGTGGGCACCGGAATTGAGCAGGAAACCGAGCTGCAGGCAGGAATCCGACCAGTCCTGGCTGCCCGGCGTGAGCCCCTGCCAGATGATTTCTGCTGGCGCCTCCGCAGATTCGGAGGTATCCGGAAAAAAAGCGGTGCGCCGGAACAGCCGGTAGCGGGAACGCAGCCGGATGCACTCCCGGAAAAACCGGAACAGGCCGTCATTGTGTTTCCTCAGGTTCCAGTTCAGCCAGCTGATCTCGTTATCCTGGCACCATGCATTATTGTTGCCCTCCTGGGTTCTGCCCCATTCATCGCCGCTGCAGATCATCGGCACGCCCTGGGAGAAAAAGAGCAGCGCCGCCAGGGTGCGCATGCGGGTCTGCCGCAGCCGTTCCACCTTGGCCGGTCCCGGCGCTCCCTCGAAACCGCTGTTCCAGGTCAGGCTGTGATCGTCGCCGTCGCGGTTCTGCTCCCCGTTTTCATGGTTGTGCTTGCGGTCGTAGCTGACCAGATCGTAGAGCGTGAATCCATCGTGGCAGGTGACGTAGTTGACCGAATTCAGCGGACCGTGCCGGTCATCCTGATTCTTGTAGAGATCCGAACTGCCGGCGATACGGGTGGCGAGGTTGCGGATCGACCCGGGGTGGCCGGCCATGAACGCGCGCACATCGTCCCGGAATTTCCCGTTCCATTCCATCCAGCGGGGATTGCGCGAGAACGACCCAACCTGGTAGAGGCCCGAAGCGTCCCAGGCTTCGGCGATGAGCTTGCAATCCCGCAGCAGTGGGTCCTCGGCGATTTCTTCGATCAGCGGTGCGTTGTCGATGGGGGTGCCGTCGGTATCCCGGCTGAATACCGCCGCCAGGTCGAACCTGAAACCGTCGACATGGAATTCGCTGACGAAGTGCCTGAGCGCATCAACGATCAGTCTCCGGACCACCGGGTGGTTGGTGGAGACCGTGTTCCCGCAGCCCGAATAGTTCAGGTACCCACCGTCCTCCCGGTCGATCAGGTAGTAGATGTCGTTGTCAATGGCCCTGAAGCCCGAGGTCGTTCCGTCCCTATCGCTTTCGCCGGTGTGGTTGAATACCAGGTCGAGGATGATTTCGATTCCCGCCGCATGCAGGCTGCGCACCATCGATTTGAACTCGTTGACAGCCTCGGTGGGCGCTGCCGCGAGGCCCGAGCGCAGGGCGAAAAACGACAGCGGATTGTAGCCCCAGTAGTTGAGCAGCCTGTTTCCATTCTTCGGGTGATAAAACTTGTTGTCGGTCTCGTCCCACTCGGTTATCGGCAGCACTTCGATGGCCGTTATGCCCAAATCCTTCAGGTAGGGAATTTTTTCGATGACCCCGCGGAAGGTGCCGGGGGCGGTCACCCGTGAACTCGGGTGGCGGGTAAACCCCCTGACGTGCAGTTCGTAGATGATCGTCTCCGAGGCGGGGGTTTTCAGGGATCGGTCGCCCTGCCAGTCGAACGGAGCTGGATCGCGACTCAGGCAAATCGGCTGGTTTCCCGCGTCTGCCGGCACCCCCCACGCCCTGGGAAGGAGGTCCCGGCAATAGGGGTCGACGGCGACGATCCCCGCCGTGTCCGGCTGCAGGGCCGCTGCGTCGGTACCTGTTCCGATCCGGTAGCCGTATCGCAGGTCCCTGCCGCCGGTGTCGATCGATGCATGCCAGATATCTCCGGTGCGATGCAGGGCGGGATCGAGGTTCAGTTCGCACAACTGGTCGCCGTCATCATACCGCAAGACCAGGGCAGCGGTTTCAGCGTGCCTTGAAACAAAGGCGAAATTGACCGCCGTCCCGCAGCGGCTTGTTCCGAGCGGCAGCGGATTTCCCGGCTGGAGTTGAAAGTGGTCCGCAGTCATGGACAAGATAGGAATGATTCTTATAATCAATTATGCGGTTGAACGGTGATCATACCACACATACAACGTGAACACCGCGAGTGCACCACAAAACAGACGATCACCAGATTTTCCGGAGGATGAGCGATGGCGATGCACCACAATATCAGGATCGGCGACAGGGTAATCAACTCGATAGACTGGGAAATGACCCCCGACTGGACGTTCGGCACCTTTGAATCATGGGGCGGCAAGGAACGGGTCCGCAGCAACGAGGAACGGATCTACTACTTCTTCATCGACAACTGGGGAGAGCGGCCCAAGCTCTGTCTGATGGAACGCGGGGTGAAGCATGCCAAAATCATTGCCGAGATCCACGCTCCGGTCGACCTGGTCTCATCATGCGTCAAGAGTCAGGGTCTTGCGGCATCCTATGATCAGAGTTTCGGCATTGACGACCGCATTCGTTCCTGGCTGATCGACCATGTGCTGGACGGCGGTGACAGTTCTCTGATCGCTCCGCTGGCCGAAAAGCCGAAGCACGAGGACATGGGCAGGAAGCTGCCGGTCTGGGACGGCGTAGTCGATCACGGTGGGTTGACGATTCTGCCGGCTGCCTCCGTCGGGCTCACCGATGAAGATGTTGCCGGCATCATCACCTGGTGGAATTTTTTCGATGCCGAAATCAACCCTGGCGGTTCATTCGAAAGCCGGCTTTTCGAGCATGACCACGACACCATCGTCGACGCCAAAACCGGCCTCATGTGGCAGAAAAGCGGAGTCGACATCACCTCGTACAGGACCCTTGTGCGGCGGATCGGCGAACTCAACGGAGAGCGGCTGCACGGGTTCGACGACTGGCGGCTGCCGAGCCTCGCCGAGGCCATGTCGCTGATGGAGCCTTCGGTAAACCACAAGGGCATCCACCTGAACTCCAATTTTTCCAAAGAACAGCCCTTTATCTTCACGTCCGCGCCACGATCCCCCGGCGGCTACTGGTTCGTCGACTACAAGCAGGGCCGGGTCTTCTGGTCGTCGGGAACGATTCCCGGCGGGTTCGGCCGGCTGTGCCGAAGGATTCATGGCGTGCAGTAATCCAACTGACATGTTCCCGGACGGGCGGTGGCGATAGGGTCCATGCTGCTGCTCTCCGGCCTGTTCGCAAGATCAGTGAAAATTCCTCCGGGATGTCGGCGGCTTCGCTGCCTATGGCCGTGGGAAACCATTTTCACTGATCCCGCTGGCCTCCGCGATGCAGCCTGCACCGAATCACCACCGCCACCAGATTCCTTCCATTTCTCTTTCCGTCTGACCGTTCCATACTCAGACGGCACCTGCCTATTCAGTTGGGCAGCGCCAAGTCTGGTCATCGCTTGTGCCAGCGCAACAGGATCTGAGCCAATTCTTCGTTGACCAGGACCATGAATTCATCAATGGGGTTGACTTCGACTCATAAACGGCGCACTATACAGCGTTCAAGCGTTCCCGCTTGGCAAGAATGGCGGCCCCATGGTGCCGCGTTACTGGAGGATTGGAAGCGATGGGAAAGGAGTTTCGGATCAGATTTGCCGATCGGATGAATCAGCTGCCGCCCTATCTGTTCGGCATGATCAACAAGATGAAGATGGAAAAGCGCTGGCGGGGCGATGATGTAATCGATCTCGGCATGGGAAACCCGATCGATCCGGCGCCCGGTTCGGTAACCGAAAAACTCTGCGAGGTGGCGGCCGATCCGAAGATCCATCGCTATCCGGCCATTGCCGGCGGCATGAAGAATCTGAAGCGGGAAATCGCTCTCTACTACGGGCGCAATTACGGCGTCGATCTGACCGGGGAGAACGACGTGATCTGCACCATCGGTTCGAAAGAGGGAATTTCGCACATGTGTCTGGCCCTGCTCGGTCCCGGCGACACCGTGCTGGTCCCCGCGCCGGCCTTTCCCATTCATGTGTATGCGGCGGTTATCGCCGGGGCCAACGTTCTGCGCATTCCCCTCGGCAGCGAGGATACCTTTCTGTCCCAGCTCGACGGGATGTGCCGGTCGCTCTATCCGGGGCCCAAACTGTTGATGCTGAACTTCCCGCACAACCCGACCGGGACCATCGCCAGCAGGGAACTGTTCAAGGAAATCGTGACCTGTGCGAAGAAGTACGGCTTCATGGTGATCAACGACTTCGCCTATGCCAAGATCACCTTTGACGGCTATGTCGCCCCGAGTTTTCTCGAGGTGGACGGGGCGCTCGATGTCGGTGTGGAGTTCGGGTCGTTTTCAAAATCCTACAACATGGCCGG
>JAJDNR010000119.1 GCA_022340565.1 Desulfofustis sp. | reverse complement strand
GATCATATAGGAGACTGCCGCCTTCGAAGCACCATAGGCTTCCGCCCGCGGCAGCGGCAGATATGCGGCGGAACTGCTGACTACCGCGAGGTGCCCCCGGCTGCTTTTGCGCAGCAGAGGGAGTACCGCCTCCAGTGAGATCGCCACCGATTCAACGTTGCTCCGCATAACCCGCTGCACCAGCGCGCTGTCGAAATCGGGAAGGTCGATATATTCACAGGTCCCGGCGCAGAGCACGGCGAGATCAATCGAGTCGAGCGCAGAAAAACAGGCCAGCACCCCCTCCCTGTCAGTAAGATCGACACTGGCGACCCGAAGTCCCCGCTCGCGAAGCTCTGCCAGAGCCATCTCGTTTCTTCCCAGTGCCAGCACATCCTCTCCCGCGGCATGATAATCAAGTGCCAGCTGTCTGCCTATGCCCGAGGTGGCTCCGGTTATCACGATCTTCATGCGCCCAACCTCTTTTTTATGGTCTTGATAAGCGTCCCGATCAGAGGGACATGCTCGTAAACGAGTGCGCCAAGATCGAAATAATCCCGGTGAAAATAGACCTTGCCATCGTCATCGATCTTCACAAATGTGGCACCTTCAACCGTCACCGGCGTTCCCCCGGCAATCCGTTTATGGCTGAAGCGCATTTCCCAGCGCACGTAGCCGCTGTTTTCACGCACCATTGGTTCCGCAAACGAAAAATTGATGCTGTCGATGCCTCCGTACAGTGATGCGAAGTAGCCGGTGAGAGCTTTAATCCCGCAGATTCGGTGGGCAGGGTCGACGAACTCTATGTCCTCACGGTACATGTCCTTCAGCAGATGAAGATTGTCTTTGCTGAGATTCTGATACATCTTCAGAAATGATTCCATAACCCTTTTCCGTCACCGGTTATTTGTCAGCCAATCCGGCCAACAAGTCGTTGCGAAGCCGATCGTTGAGCGGGCGCTCTTGACCGAGCCAGATGCTGAAATAGACTTCTGCAAACCCAGGCAGATCTATGGACAATGCTTGATTGTCATTGCGAGCCAGTGTGGTGACGCCGGTTTCACTGCAATAGCAGAGGGTATAGCTGTCGCCACCGTTTACATCAAGATACCCAGCGTGCAGTTCCTCGATTCCTTTCCGCACCTGCTCCAGGCGCTGCGCGGAGAACTGACGTTCCAGCACGGTTTCCGCCACCTCGATGAACTGCTGCTTGGTGACATCGACCGCATATTCCAGATGCAGGCATTTCGAGGTGTCGTCGCTCAGCAGCGTCTCCGCATTGTCTGTCGGGTCGCTGAACAGCGTCGCCTGGTAAACCTTTATGAATCCAAGGTAGTAGGCGTTCCCCTGCCCCAGGCGCTGCAGGTCTGCCTGAACACTGGTGGCGCCTGAAATCTGAGGCACCAGCAGCAGCATCGTGAGCACTATGAATTGCAATTGAAATTTCATGACAATTTACCGGATTTCTGATTTCTTGAAAACGATTGTCACCTCACCGACGCGAAATCCGAACTTGGACATGATCGCCTTGTTGATCACCAGATCCTCGCTGACCTTGTACAACCAGTCGTCGAAGGTGATTTTCCAGGTTCGGTCATCCACTTCGAGGTTCAGCCGATACTTCCAGTTCAATACGTTTCCGTAGAGGGTTCCCGCGGCCTGGTCGACGACATCAGCAGCAGTCCCCGTGTATTCGTGAGCATCAGTTTGATCAAGAATCCAAGTCCTCTGTGAACGCTCTCCGTCATTCCAGAGAAATTCCTCATCAAGCGTCAACCGATCCGATCCGCTGACTGTTCCCTTGATGTGTACGACAAACTGACGCAGCAGCCGTCCTTTTCGGTCCTGGACGATCCCCCACCCTGTCGTTTCTCCTGAGAAGTAATCAAACAGATTGAGACGGGGCTCGTTGTTTTCGTATTGCCTCACGTCGATCGCTGAGCAACCGGTAATGGCAAAGGTAAAGAAAATAATTATAAATAGTTTCATGGTTGCACCCCCCAATGCTGTTTTGATTTTATGATATAACTATATGACAGGCGGTCTCATCACTCAATAGTCATATAATAGTGGTATATCATGAGTATTAACTATCATTTTTTAATGAAAACAACGCCGTGTTCTGTCGACGAGTTTCCCCTGGCCCTCGGGCGACTCCGTCTCCGCATCCGATCGTCACTCCCGACTATCCCCCGCAGCGTAACGCCAGCGCACGGCCTGTCCCGCAGCCCCGGTATTTCAGTCGACACATCGATGCTCATCAAACATCGACTCCGGAAGGTCGGCAAAAATATGCATCTGCATACCTGCAGGACACCATGGATCAGCGAGACACTGCCTGTTGGGGTGAACACAGACTGTACTGATGATGATCTCAATATCCCCTGCTGGCAGTGAATGCTGATATGAATTCGGAAATACGTTCCGGCAAAGGTTTATCACCCCAGCGATGCAGTAGCGTTTCCTAGAAATTGATAGTAATGCTTCTGAAGATACCACCGTTATCTACCCATTGATCAGAAACCGTCAGCGATTACTTTCTACTATGAAACAGGCATATAGGCCTTTGAAACAGGGAAACCCAGCAGAGGAACAAAGAGATGAAACGTTTCAAACACATGCTCTATATTCTTGACGAGGTTTCATTAAGTGACCAGGGCAGCGCCGACAAAGTCGCTGAGCTCGCCAGAATCAATGACGCCCGGATAACTATCATGGTTGCCGAGCAGATCACCTTTTTCGACGATCTGAGTCGACACATCACCGGGCGATACGAAGAGCTCCGCCAGGCGGTTGCTGCCGGTCACCGAAAAAACCTCGACGATTTCATTGGCCATGAGCGATGGAGGGATATAGCTGTCAGACCCGATTACGCCACGTCCGACGATTTTATCGCGATCATCCGCAAAGTGGTAAGAGAAGGCCATGACCTGGTAATCAAGGAATCGGCGCTTGAGCAGGGAATCGATCAGTTAAGCATGCGGCTGGTGCGTAAATGTCCGTGCCCCGTTTGGATTATGAAATATGACTCATCTGACTTCAAGCGGATACTTGCCGCCGTTGACGTGGGAGCCAGTTATCCTGAAACACCAGCGTTGAACAGAAAGATCATTGAACTTGCCCATTCTCTGGCCCAGCGTGAGGGCGGAGAGGCCCACTACCTCCACAGCTGGCGGCTGGAGTATGAAAGCATGCTGAGCAGCCCGCGGTTCAGGGTAAGCCCCGAGGAGATCTACGAGATGAAGCAAGCTCTCTTCCGCAGGCGTCAGGAAGAATTGATCAATCTTCTCAACGATAATCACATTCACTATGACGATCGGCAGATTCACGTCAGAGAAGGGCTTAGCAACGAGGTTATCACCCAGGCCATTCAAAAGTTCGACATCGATGTGGTGGTCATGGGATCGGTGGGACGGTCCGGCATTCCAGGTCTGCTCATTGGAAACATGGCTGAAAAACTACTCTCTGTCATTAATTGCACGGTATTGACGGTTAAACCCGACGGCTTCGAATCACCCGTCATGGCCAACTGATACAAATGAAATTGTTAACTAAAGACGAAGATAAGTACCTCTGGATACTGAAGAAAATAATTCACCTGTGCCTTAAGGCGCTGGGACTGTTGATGGTGGTCGTTATCGTTTCAGGGGTAGTGGATGTTGGCTGGACCATATATCAGCGGTTCGCTGCTCAGCCGCGATTTATTCTGACCATGGGCGACATACTGATGAGTTTTGGAGCATTTATGGTAGTCCTGATCGCCATTGAGATTTTCCAGAATATCATTCTCTATCTACGCGACGACGTTATTCACGTGAAAATAGTTTTGGCCACCGCCCTTATGGCTATTGCCAGGAAGGTGATCATTCTCGACTACGAGGAACTGGAACCCATGTATATCTTCGCTACCGGTGCGGTCCTGGCGGCTACGGGTATCGCCTACTGGCTGGTCCATAAGCTTCCCCTAAAATCACAGACGGAGAACGCTGAAGAATAACGATGCTCGATAGCTCTGAGCTGTGCCGCGTGACTTTGGTCATCGTTGCGGTAATGAGCCAATCATGATTCGGTATCCAGATTATTGGGGTCACGAGCCGGTTGCGCGATCACCTGGAAAAAAGAATACTGTATGAATTATTCGCACCAATCGGTTCAAAGAGACTGGAGGCTCCAGCACTCAGGTTCAATCAGCGGCATGCATACAAGTGCACAGGGTATAATCTTTTCCTCAGCCGGTGGTCATCATTTTTTATCATTTTGCTGTTACAGCCATATTCATAACGGGGATTGTCGATGAACAAGCACTTTCTGGTTACGGTATCCAACGACTTCGAACATCTCACCGGTGTAGAATTTATTTGCTCTTTCTTCACGCATCTATCTGAGCACCACATGACCCTGCTTCATATCTGCCGGCTCGACGACAACGATATGAACAAAGCCCTGACGGAAATGTGGGAGAGTCCGGAGGAACGGATTAACGGACGTTTGACCATCGGTGCTCAAAAAGCTCTCGATAAAGCGACCCGGCTCCTGAGTGACTCCAATATGGCCATTGATAAAATGATCACCAAAACCTTTCCCGAACGCTATGGAAAAATCAGAGATATATTGTCCGAGGCTTCCAAAGGGCTTTACGATGCTATCATCCTCGGCAAGCGAGCGAGCTATACGCTTCAGTGGTTTTTCGAGCGGCCGGCTGATGAGACCGCAAAAGCAATTATTCAGGACAGCGCTCTGAACTCGCCACTTTGGATCTGTCCCAACCCGGAAGCTGGCAGGAAACATGTGCTCGTCTGCGTTGACGGCTCAGAGGGGTCCTTCCGCGCCGTCGATCATGTCGGCTATATTCTCTCTCGCCAGGAACAGCACGCTATCACCCTACTCCATGTTGAGAGCGGCGCCGGTCTCAACTATGAAGACATGTTTCAAAAATCCCGGCAAATCCTTGCAAGTCATGATATTTCCGATAATCGCATCCGCACCGATACGACGTGGGGACTCAACGTCGCCGGTACTATCAGCGGCTACGCTGAGAAGGGAGGATTCGCCGCTATCGCAGTTGGTCTCGAAGGCGTCGATCGTGGCATTCTCAAGCGCATGAATCTGGCAGGCAGCACCACGATTAGCCTGATTGAGCGGGCAGAGAAGATTGCTTTGTGGTGCTGTCCATAACCGTCTGTCAACGTATGTGCTTTAAAACAGATCGCTCCTCTGCCATGATTCAAACACCAAGCATGATTTGTTGTTTTTGCCTTCCTGTTGTTTTTCCATGAACGTCAGGTTAATGCCTGCTTCAGGGAACACCGGAACACGGTGCTTCCAGAAATTCCAGGAAATGATGAGGTCAGCCGAGTATTGACCTGATGTAGGCCGCGGTATCGAATTTGCGCCGGCATCCGGCTTCATTCATATAGCGTATCTTTCCGAAAATGGGCCGCTCGCGCCAGGCCCGGTCGTGCACCCCACCGATCGACCAGGCCACTCCGGTGTAGCCGTTGGGGTCGCATCCATCCAGCGAGTACCGATCGTTGAGGGTAATCGCATACTCCAGCGCCGACTCCGGGTCCTCCGTCCATTCAAGAATCTTTTTCGCCCAGTACATCCTCAGATAGCCGTGCAGTTTGCCGTTTTCAACCAGATCGGTCTGGCAGGCGTTCCAGAGTAGCTCATGGGTTTCCCCAGCTTCCAGCTCCCCAAGGGAATAGAGGTACTCCCTGCGGTCACCCCGGTGTTCGTCCAGGGTCCTTCTCGCCCATTCGGGAAATCCCGAGAAACGGTCGTAGTCTGGCTCGTAGTAGCAGAAGTTGTCCGCCAGTTCCCGGCGGACGATCAGTTCCTCCAGAAAGGGCTCGGTGATTTCGGCAGGCTGTCCGGAAGTCCTTACCATCAGGGCCAGTCGCTGGGCTGCCAGATGGCCGAAATGCAGGTAAGGCGACAGGCCCGACTGGGCCTGGGCGCATGGATCGTTTCTGTCAGTGGCGTAACGGGCCAGGCCTGAGCGTACAAAGGCATGCGCCCCTCTCAAAGCCGCATCCTCACCGGCCACCAGTTGGGAAGCGGTGCCATGGACCGGCAGGGGGGCCTCGGGTATCCGCCGCCACTGATCGGGAATCGAGACTTCAGTCCAGGTGAAAGGGTGGATCACCAGAGAAGGAGGTTCGGTGAGGTAATCGTCGAGGAGCCTGCCAATCTTGGGACGGATCGTGTAGGCTCCATACTCCTTTTTCTCCGAGACCGTCCAGGCCGGGACGATGTTGTGAGCATCAACCTCGAAAATCGGTGGAGTCTTTTCCCCGGCAAGCCGCTCAATACTCCTCCTCGTTTTCCGCAGCGGGTTGAAATCCAAGATCAGCGCATGAGCATCCACACGCTGGAGAAACGAGGCCATTTCCCCCTCAGACCGCTGCCCGATGGCGAGAAATCCGATATTATGCTCGCGCAAACGTTCACGGATACCCTTCAGCCCTGCCAGCATAAACGGAAACTGTCCGGAAGCCGCATGATGATAATCGTCAAGGAAGCAGACAACAAGCAGCCCCGTACCTCGGACCGCCGCCTCCTGCTGGGCCTGCAGCAGAGCCCAGTTGTCATGTACACGCTGGTCTCGAGACATCCAGTAGACCACCGGTCCGTCTCCGCGCCGGCCCTCACTGACAAGTCGGCACCTCCGCTCGCTATCGGCATGTTTCCGGTGCATGGTATTTCCCCGCTATCAACCAGGTATTCCATCAATCTGATGATTGCCTTTCGCTGTCATCATGCTAAGATTACCCGAATCACGGTTCGGAAACCACATGGTTATGACTTTCTCATAGGGTATCCAATGAATTCCATCGACAAGATCAGAATAGGCATCAGCTCCTGCCTGCTAGGCAATCCGGTTCGGTTCGACGGCGGACATAAACGGGATAGATATATCACCGACACTTTGGGCGCTTACTTCGAATTCGTGCCGGTCTGCCCTGAAATCGAGTGCGGGCTTCCAGTTCCGCGGGAATCGATGCGGCTGGTGGGCTCCCCCGAATCGCCCCGTCTCATTGCCAGCAAAAGCGGCACGGACCATACCGTAAGAATGCTCGACTGGGCGAACAGACGGGTTGAAGAGCTGGCCGGTGAAGATCTCTGCGGCTTCATCTTCAAGAGCAAGTCGCCATCCTCGGGTATGGAACGGGTAAAGGTATATGACCGCAACAATGTGCCTTCAAACAACGGCGTTGGGCTGTTTGCCCGGGTCTTTATGGACCGCTTCCCGCTTCTGCCGGTGGAAGAGGAAGGTCGTCTCCATGACATGATTCTGCGGGAACACTTCATTGAGTCGGTTTTTGTCTACCGTCGCTGGCGCCGTGTCGTCGAGGACTTCACGCCGCACAAACTGGTATCGTTTCACACCGGCCACAAACTGCTGCTCAGAGCTCACAGCGAGACTCATTACCGGGCACTCGGCCGCATCGCCGCACAGGCGGGAACTCTGGAACCGGAAACGCTGTGGGGCAGTTACCAGGAACAGTTGATGGCATGCATGCGATTAAAATCCACGGTAAAAAAGCACGTCAATGTCCTCATGCACATGGTGGGCTATTTCAAGAAATATCTCTCAAGCGATGAAAAAAAGGAATTGCTTGAAGTCATTGACAGATTCAAGAATTATCATGTCCCGCTGATCGTTCCGGTCACCCTCTTCAATCATTACATCCGAAAGTACGACGAAGCATATCTTCGCGGTCAATATTACCTGAACCCGCATCCCATCGAACTGAAGCTCAGGAATCACGCCTGATGTCGGCTGGCTGATTACATCCGGGAAATTCTAATCACCGATCGAACCTGCAGACAGTGCTGCCTTGTATACGAAATTTCATCGACAGATCAACCTGCATCAGCCTCAAGGCTTACATACACAGGGATTGTTTTAGATCCGCCCTGATTCGTCGGCGGATAGGGTACGATCTCCGATTAACCGAGAACATAGGACTCTCCGGTGCCCTTTTTCGAGCGCCAGTCACCGATTACCTTACCCTTTGGATCGAGGATACGAGCACCCTGATACCCTGAATACCGTCTTCAAAACGATTCACCGGAGTCTTCCCGCTCTCCCCAGATTAGCAAGGGTTTCAGCTGTTCTTGAGCGAGTTGGATTGGCTTTTAGAAATGCTCTTCACATCACCGGATTGTTCAGTTCAAGATCCAATGCGGGATCGGGTTCGAATTCGGCCCCGTGCGAGCAGGAGTTGTATTCAGGATCTATGACAACTGACTTGTAAGCCCTTGTCACATCATTACGTTCCTAAAGTCTCCCCAAGCTTGCTTGATGTCTGGTGATAGCCGCACCCCCGGAAATGATGATCCAAATCAGCAGCAGCATTGCCAGCGTCGTATTCCGTGTGATGATGATCCTCTCAAAAATGTGCCCACGAAAAACGAGCCGATCCACCCCGCATCATATCATCACGAGTGGTATCTTGTTTCTCGTTTTGCTGGTCCCTCTCCATCAATAAAGCGGAAACCAAGAGCGAAACCGCTTGACACAATAGTGGTTAAATGAGGTACTATTAGTAATAAAAACTATAACTATAGGTAATCATGGATACATCAGATCTCTATAAAGAAGTAGTCGACTCGATCTCCGCTCATGTCGCAATCATTGACGAGCACGGGGTGATCCTCGAAACCAATCAGGCTTGGGAAGATTTCGCCGCCGAGAACGATATGGAGCAATCCTACCATAGTGTGGGAATCAACTATTTTGACATCTGCGGGCAGGCCGCAGAGTCTGACGACGAAGCAAGCGAGGTAGCGAAGGGAATACGTCTGGTGCTGACTGGAAAACTGTCCGAATTCATGACCCATTATCCCTGCCACTCCCCTGAAAAGAAACAGTGGTTTGTGGTTCGAGTGGTGCCGTTTCGGAAAAAGCGGACCGCAAGAGCGATCATTACCCATGAAAATATCACTCCGGTCATGGAGATGCAGGAAGTGCTGAGAAAAAAAGAACATGAACTGATGCAGGAGCGGCAAAAGCTCGAAGAAACCAATATTGCTCTGCGCGTGCTGCTCAGGCAGCGGGACGAGGACCGGTCACGATTGGAAGAAACGGTCTATAACAATGTCGACCGGCTGGTTCTGCCCTACATTACCAAATTACTCGAAGGCCGGCTGTCGGATAAGCATCGCACGCTGGCCGAAATTGCCGACAATAACCTCCGAGATATCATCTCGCCTTTTCTGCGAACATTTTCGTCTCTCGGACTGTTGCTTACTCCGCAGGAGATCGAAGTCGCCCACCTGGTTCGCAACGGCAAATCGAGCAAGGAAATTGCTGAAATCATGGGGCTTTCCGTGGCCGGCATTGATTTTCACCGAAAAAGACTCAGACAGAAACTCGGTCTCGCCAATACCAAGAAAAATCTCAGATCACACCTGCTCACCCTCGATAAGAAATAGACCGCGCCAACGGGGAGGTGAGAAGCAGGCCCCCGGCCGCTCAAACCACCCTGTTATTGAGGAGACGGACCGAAAGACGCCAAAGATATTACTGGGGGTGCCGCGGCTCAGATAGCCGCTTTTTCCCATCTCATGCATGCCAGCCTTTCGTTCATTGGACCTTCACCACCACCAGCGTGATGTCGTCCTCCTGGGCCATGTCACCGCGGAATTTTTTGACCTCCGCGACCAGCGCCTCCCGGATGGCTGAAGCCGGCTGCTCGCACTGCTCTGCGATTATCCGGTTCACCGCCGGCTGACCGAAGATGACATTATCGCTGTTTCTGGTCTCGAAAATGCCGTCCGTTCCGATCAGAATGATATCACCCGAATCGACCCGTTCGGTGATCTGGTTTTCGAATCTGTAGGAGGCGTCGATGCCGAGCACGATGCCCGTCCCGTCGAGCCTGGTAACCTGAGCTGTACGGCGGTGGTAATGAAGCGCCGGTTCGTGCCCGGCCCTGATCCAGCGCAGCGTTCTGACGGCCGGGTCAAGTTCCATGAAAAACATGGTCGTGAAGGTTCCGCTTGACGCGCAGTCCCTGGAAATCCACTGATTTATCTGATTGAGCAGATGGGCGGGGTCGGAGTAGGTCTCCACCGCCGAGATAAGAAACGCCCGCACGGTGGTCATCAGCATTGCCGCACCCACCCCGTGCCCACAGGCGTCGGCAACAACGATGCCTAATCTGTCGTCCGGCAGCAGAAAGTAATCGTAATAGTCGCCTCCGGTCTGGTCGCAGTACATGGACATGCCGCTCACATCATACCCCCGCAGGTAGGGGCTTTTCGTCGGCAGCAGATTCTGCTGCACCTCCTCTGCGAGCTTTAGCGAATGAACCAGTTCGAACCGGTGTCTGAGCCCGTCGATCATATGGTTGGTGTGATCGGCGATGACCCCGAACTCATCCTGGGTGGCCACCGGCACCTTGCTTGACAGATCCCCGTTTCGGACCTTTTCCAGGACCCCGGTCTCGTTGTTGAAAAGCAGTTTGAGATTTCTCGAATAGGCAATGATCAGATTGAAGATCATGATCATCAGGACCGTCATGATGAACAGAATTTCATAGATGACCGACAACTGCGCGCTGGCGATCGATTCTTCATCAGCGGCGGTGTTCGCCAGCCACTCGACGTCTCTGGAGAACACCATAACCAGGACGATACAGACAAACACGAAGGTGGTGCCGGCAATCAGGGTGAATTTGAGGGTGATCGGTGAATATTTTATCGGTCGGCCGCTGTACTGCCCGATTTTCATGGCGTTCACGATCGCGGCCCGCTCCTTGATCAGGAACGAATTGATGCCGATGAAAAATCCTGCAATGATGCAGCCGATCAACAGCGACAAATTGCTTAACAGCGGAAAATGCAGGATCATCGACTGGTAGGCAATAATCAGCATTGCCGCACAGATGCAGATAAACATTTCGAGAAAAAACATCCGTCTCGGCTGCTCATCCGGATCCGCACTTTCGATGACCTTCTTGATAAGCAGCTGCCGGAAGACCAGCAGTACCAGAAAACCGCTCCCGATAATTATCCCCAGGTGCACGGGGGACAGGCTCGCCATGAACGGTCAGACTTGGCCTCCATAGAAGGTGAGCGATAAGACCGCGAAAGTGTATTGGATTACGGTTGCCATATTCGTTTTCCCGTCGCTTAGAAATGAGATATGTTCTACATTAACCATGAAATTTGATTTACATCCAGCTGTTCTGAAATTTATCGATCGCAGCCCGTTGGTGCAGCCCCGGCCAATCATGGCCCTCACGCCCAAAAATCACCCGCCGACCGGTTTTGCTCATTGACCGGCCTCATCCGATCTCTTATATTTTTCATGAGACAAAAGACTAGAAATCGCCGGACGGGAATTCCTTGACGCAGGTCTGAAAAGCGTGTATAAATCCGGCCTGTGTTATACTAGCACATTGAATTGGTTATTTCCTGTCTGATTTCAGGCACTTGATTACAACGGCTTGATAGCCGGGTCCTGCGCAACAAAGAATCACGAACCCCGCCAGGTCCGGGAGGAAGCAACGGTAGTGAGCCCCTTTGTGTGATGCAGGGTGCCCGGCTATCATTTTTTTTGGCCGTCTTCTTTCAGCAGATCGCGCAAATCAGACACCGCCTATGTCCTACCTGGTACTCGCCCGTAAATTCCGTCCCCAGACCTTTGATCAGGTCGTCGGCCAGAAACCGATCGTAAAAACCCTGCAGAACAGCCTCAAACGCGACCGGGTTGCGCATGCGCTGCTGTTTTCAGGTGTCAGGGGCGTGGGCAAGACCACCCTGGCCCGGATCATGGCCAAGGCGCTCAACTGCAAGCAGGGTCCGACCCCCACCCCGTGCGACACGTGCCAGTCCTGCCGGGAAATTTCCGCAGGCTCCGCACTCGATCTGCTGGAAATCGACGGCGCCTCCAACCGGGGAATCCAGGAAGTAAGAGAACTCAAAGACAAACTCAAATTCATGCCCACGTCGTCGAGGTACAAGATCGTCATCATCGACGAGGTGCACATGCTTACCAACGAGGCGTTCAACGCGCTGCTCAAGACCCTTGAAGAACCGCCCGCGCATGTCTATTTCATGTTCGCGACGACCGAACTTCATAAAATACCGGTGACCATTCTTTCCCGCTGCCAGCGTTTCGAACTGCAGCGGGTAAGCAGCGCCGACCTGTCGAACCATTTCTCGGCTGTTGCGAAATCGGAGGGAATAGACCTTGAGCCGGCGGCATTGTCGCTGATCGTCAGGGAGGCGGAAGGCTCTGTCCGCGATGGACTCAGCCTGCTCGACCAGGTTCTCTCCTACGGTGAATCGCCGATCAGCGATCAAGATGTGGTGGAAGTGCTGGGGCTGGTCAAGCGCGACGTGATCATCGCCATCACCAAAGCACTGCTCGCCGGTGATCGGCCAACCGCTATCGAGATGCTCAGCGAGGCGTTCGACTTCGGCATGGACATCAAGCGGTTTGTCACCGACCTGCTGGAATGTTTCAGGTCGCTGCTTCTCATCAAGATCGGAGGCTGTGAACATCTGCTCAACGTCAGCGAAACAGAAACGGCGCTGTTCAAAACGCTGGCCGGCGAATATTCCGCTGAATCCATCCATGCAAAGCTCAATCAGCTGATGCAGACTGCTGACGACATCAGATATTCACTTCAGCCCCGACTGACACTTGAAACCGCCTTTATTTCCATCATCGCATCGGGCGACGTGGTCGCCGTCGATACCCTGCTCGCCAAGCTCGACTCGGCGCTGCAAACCCTGCCCGCCGGGCAGCTCGATCAGGCACAGCCGATCGAACCGGAGACAGCTCCGGAACCAGGCAAATCAAAACCGGAACCGGCCGGGGAACCAAAAAAAAACCGCCTGGTTGAGACAGTGATGGGACCACAGCCGCCGCTGCCTGGAGAGCCACCGAACATCGACGATCAGCCTGCCATGACCGACGCCAAGACCCCTCCCGCGGCACCATCTCACCAGCCCGCATTCAGACTGGAGCCGGCCACCCCTCCGGCTGAGCAAGCCGAGGAACCGGAGCTTGAATCTGAAAAGACAAAGCGCGACGTCAGAAAGGACTGGCCCGAGTTCATCTCCTTTCTCAAGAAGGAAAAGGGCTGGATGGCCCAATGTCTGCAGCAGACTTCGTTGGTAAAGGAAGTCGACCGGGACCTGATTCTCGAGTTCGACGATCCCAACGACTGCTTCATGCTCCGCAAAAAAGAGAACCGTCGGACGCTCACGGAATTCGTGCTGGATTTTTTCCAGAAGGAATTGTCGGTCCGGATAATCAGCCCGGACAATGCCAACGGCAATGCTTCCGAGAATTCAAATACTCCTCAGAAACGTCGGCAGCAGCTGGCACATCACCAGGTCGTGCGCATGACCGAAGAGATATTCAACGGCAAGGTCGGAGATATCCGCATATCCGAATCGAACAAATAAGCTATTCAGACTCATCATTGGGGCGTTGTCATGGATTTTAACGCAATCATGAAGCAGGCTCGTGAAATGCACGAGAAGATGAACAAGGTCCAAAACGAACTTGCTTCAAAAACCGTCACCGGCAGCGCCGGGGGCGGCATGGTCACGGTACAGGCGACCGGAAGAGGCGATATCGTTTCTATCGTCATCGAAGACGTGGCCATCGACCGGGCGGAAAAAGAAATGCTTCAGGATCTGATCAGCGGGGCGGTCAACGACGCACTCCGCAAGGCCCGTGAACTCGCCAAAAGGGAAATGGCCGGCCTCACCGGCGGAGTCCAGATCCCCGGTCTCACCAATATGTTCTAACCCGCATAGATAATGGACAAATCAGAGAAAACCCACATTAAAAAACAATATCAAAATATTGCCTGGTACTCTGGGAGATGCCGGGGCTGCGTTCGGTATCTTTTCAATCCGATGTTGAACGGACAACGGATTCTCTTCAGAGTCGTCCATGGGTGATATACAGGTAGTCCCACCGGCCCTCGAACGGCTGGTCAGAAGCCTATCGTCACTGCCAGGCATCGGCGCCAAGACGGCCACCCGCCTGGCACTTACCATTCTCCGCAAACCGGCCGCAGACGCTCGGGAAATGGCCGCGGCGCTGACCGAGCTGCACAGCTCGATCAGGCTGTGCTCGCAATGCATGGCCTTCTCCGAAACCGACCCGTGCAGCGTCTGCGGAGATCACCGCCGGGACGCTTCGCTGATCTGCGTCGTCGAGCAGCCGGCTGATCTGATGGCCATCGAAAAGACCGACTTCTACCGCGGTCACTATCATATTCTGCACGGTGTGCTGTCTCCGGTCGACGGCATCGGCCCGGAGGAGCTCAAGGTCAAGGAACTGATCGGCCGCATCAAGACGGGCAGCATCGCAGAAGTGCTCATCGCCACCTCATCAACCGTGCCTGGAGAGGCGACTGCCTCGTTTCTGATCGACACCCTGTGCCGGTTTCCGGTAAAGCTGACCAGGCTCGCCTGCGGCATTCCGATGGGCATGGACATCAAGTATGCCGATCAGCACACGCTGGCCAGAGCCATCGAGGGCCGATTCAACGCCACCTGATCTGTCGTTACAATTCGTCCGGCGATCATGAGGGGGCACACCTGAGCCTGCCCCCGACGTATTGGTCATACCCGCTTCTTGTGTTGTCTTCTGTTGCCCCCTCTTTCCTTGCCATGCCGAGGTTCTTTGTCGTCCCCGCCGCCTTGTAATTTATCACCACACCTCCGCAAATAATCTTGACAAATTGCACCATTACTGGTAAGTGAAGCGGGTTTTGTACTTGATGGATTGGACTTTCATCACTATACTAGAGAGCAGTCCTGAAATTGAACGAACCATGCTGGCAGCACGTGCGGCACCTCGGTTGCCAGAATGATTTGTAGGCGCGTAGCTCAGTGGGAGAGCGCTACCTTGACGTGGTAGATGTCGTGGGTTCAATCCCCTCCGCGCCTACCAGATACAAAGGCTAAAGGAAGAACGGCGTTGCAGACCGTTTGCTCTTTAGCCTTTGTTTTCTTTGGTGCAGCAAAAGGAAACAATGGCTGACATATCAGTAACACTTGAAGAGGGCGGACAGGTATCGCTTTCTTCGCCGGCCACGATCGGCGAGGCGCTGTCGGCCCTGGTCTCGGGGAAACAGCGAAAGAATACCATCGCAGTCCGCGCCAACGGCAAGGCGGTCGATCTCGATGCAGTGCTCAACGCAGATGCCGTTATCGCCCCGATCCTCAAGGACAGCGATGAAGGTCTCGAGATTCTCCGCCACTCCACCGCCCACATCATGGCCCAGGCAGTGCGCGAGCTGTTCGGCAGGGATGTGAAGATCGCCATCGGACCCGCCATTGAAAATGGATTTTATTACGATTTTTTGCGGGAAACCCCGTTCAGCCCGGATGATTTCGAACAGATCGAAAAACGCATGGCGGAGATTGCCGACCAGGCCCTGCCCTTTTCCCACAGACACATCTCCCGCACCGAAGCGATAGAGATGTTCAGGACCCAGGGAGAGAAATACAAGGTGGAACTGCTCGAGGAGATGGAAGACGAAACCGTCTCCATCTACCAGCAGGGAGAATTCGTCGACCTGTGCCGCGGGCCGCATATCCCGAATACCTCGCTGGTAAAGGAATTCAAGCTGCTGCGGGTGGCCGGAGCTTACTGGCGCGGCGATGAAAACCGGGACGTGCTGCAGCGCATTTACGGCACCGCCTTTTTTGACAGGAAAGAGCTGAAAAAATACCTCAACGACCTCGAAGAAGCCAAAAAACGTGATCATCGACGGCTGGGCAAAGAACTGCGCCTGTTCACCGTCAACGATCAGATCGGGGCGGGGCTGATCCTGTGGCAGCCCAAAGGCGCGCAGCTCAGGCGGCTGATCGAGGACTACTGGAAGGACGAGCATTATCGGCACGGCTACGAACTGCTCTACACGCCCCATATAGCCCGCCACGACTTGTGGAAGACCTCGGGCCACCTCGATTTCTATTCGGAAAACATGTATGCGTCGATGGAGATCGACGAGGTGAAATATCAGCTCAAGCCGATGAACTGTCCGTTCCATATCGGCGTCTACAAGAGCGACAAGCGAAGCTACCGGGAGTTTCCGATCCGCTGGGCGGAACTCGGCACCGTTTACCGTTACGAGCGGGCCGGGGCGCTGCACGGGCTGCTCAGGGTGCGCGGCTTCACCCAGGACGATGCCCATATCTTTTGCCGGGAAGATCAGCTCGAGGAGGAAATCTTCAACATCCTCGACCTCAATCTGCTCATCCTCAAGACCTTCGGTTTCAGCGACTACGATATCTACCTGTCCACCCGTCCCGAAAAGTCGGTCGGTTCAGACGACATCTGGGAGAAGGCCACGATGGCGCTCAAGCAGGCACTGGAGAAGAAGGGCCTCGGTTTCGAGATCGACCCGGGCGAAGGCGTGTTCTACGGACCGAAAATCGACATCAAGATCAAGGACCAGCTTGGCCGCTCCTGGCAGTGTTCCACCATCCAGGTCGATTTCAACCTGCCCGACCGCTTCGACATGACCTATACCGGAGCCGACAACCGGGACCACCAGCCGATCATGATCCACCGGGCGCTGATGGGATCGCTGGAGCGTTTCGTCGGGGTCCTGATCGAACATTACGCCGGCGCCTTTCCGATCTGGTTCGCACCGATCCAGGCCCGCGTGCTCAACATCACCGACGATCAGGCGGCCTATTGCGAAAAGGTCTACAACCGGCTGCGCAAGGCCGGCATCAGGGTCGAAAAAGATGTACGCAACGAAAAGTTGAATTACAAGATTCGTGAAGCGCAGATGGACAAGATTCCGTACATGCTTATCGTCGGCGAAAAGGAAAAGGCCGGCGGTACTGTAACGGTGCGTATGAGAGACGGCAAGAACCTGCCGCCCATGGGTATCGACGAGTTCGCCGACAAGGTCATCGAGGAAAGCCGTCAGGGACGCGGAATATGATACAGGGAGCGCCGGTGTGACCGCCGCGGCGGATTTACGAGAGAACCGGCAGAGATATCGTTCATAAAGGGAGGCCGACATTAAAAGAAAAGGAAAACCCACCCCGGGACTGCGCGAGGAAAAATCGGTAATCAACGACGCCATCCGCCATGAGCAGGTCAGGCTCATCGGAGCGGATGGTTCGCAGTTGGGCGTCATGAGCGGCCACGAAGCCCGGGAGCGGGCCTACGATGAAGGTCTGGACCTTGTCGAGGTTTCGGCGACGGCAAAACCGCCCGTCTGCCGCATCATGAACTACGACAAGTTCCGCTACGAACAGAAGAAAAAACTGCAAGAAGCCAAGAAAAAGCAGACGACGATCGATACCAAAGAGGTCAAGTTCCGTCCGAAAACTGAAGAGCACGATCTCAATTTCAAGATCAAGCATATCGTAAAATTTCTTGGTCAGAAAAATAAGGTGAAAATTACCATGCGTTTCCGCGGCCGCGAGATCGTCTATGCTCAGACCATCGGCCTGGAAGCGATGAACAGGATTGCGGAAATGATCGAAGAAGAAGCCGTCATCCTGCAGCCGCCGACGATGGAAGGCCGTCAGATGGTCATGTTTGTCGGTCCGAAGGCACCAAAATAACTGAGGTTTCCCACCGGAGACAATTGACGGCCGCCCCCCAACCCACGGCCGGACAGTCAGTCACGGTTTTACATTGCTAGTCAAGAGGAGTGGTATCATGCCCAAAATGAAAACAAACAGAGGCGCTGCCAAACGCTTTAAAGCTACCGGAACCGGTAAGATTAAACGCAATAAGGCATACACCAGCCATATTCTGACCAAGAAAACAACCAAGAAAAAACGAAATCTCAGACAGTCCGGTCTGGTCGACAGTGCCAATGCCAAGTCGATCAGAAAGATTTTGCCGTACCTGTAAGCCGGACCTGAGCGGATCAGTCGAGATGCTGATAGAGGAGTAGACAATGCCCAGAGTAACAAGAGGCTTTAAAGCCCGTCGGAGAAGAAACCGCGTTCTGAAGCTGGCCAAGGGCTATCGCGGCGGCCGCCACCGTTTGTATCGGTCCGCCACCGAAGCGGTAGACCGCGCCCTGGTATACGCCTACCGGGATAGGCGTACCAAGAAAAGAGATTTTAGAAGTTTATGGATCGCCCGCATCAGCGCTGCCGCGAAGATCAACGGCACCAGTTACAGCAGGCTGATGGGCGGCCTCAACAAGGCCGGAGTCGAACTCGATCGCAAGGCACTTGCCAACATGGCAGTCCTCGATCCCAATGCGTTTTCAGAAGTGGTCAAGATCGCAGCCGAAGCACACGCGTAGTCTCGTCCCTTCTGTTCAGCCTATTCCGTCTGCCGGTTGCGATCCAAATCGATCGTAACCGGCTTGGTGTTTCATTGACTCCCACCTTCCTATCGAAATGGAACAGGATCTAGAAAAACTACGAAGTTCTGCCGCGGAAGACATCGCTGCGGTGAGCGACTCCAGGCAGCTCGAAGCGTTCCGGATCGCCTACCTCGGCAGAAACGGCCGGCTCAGTGCCCTGATGAAGCAGCTCGGAACCGTCGCCCAGGAGGATCGGCCCAGACTCGGCAAGCTGGCGAACACGGTCCGCTCCGAGCTGGAGAAGCTTTTTTCCGACAAGATCGTCTCCCTGGCCGGCCAGGCCGTCCGGGCTGAAAGACCGGACTTGAGCCTGCCCGGACGGCGCACGGTGAACGGCAGGGTTCATCCGGTGACCCAGGTGATGGAGGAGATCTGCTCGGTGTTCGCGCACATGGGATTCTCGATTGCCGAAGGACCTGACATCGAACTCGATTACTACAACTTCGAGGCGCTCAATATTCCTGCCCACCATCCTGCCCGGGACATGCACGATACCTTCTATATCGGTGAATCCACCCTGCTCAGAACCCATACATCGCCGATGCAGGCCCGCGTGATGGAAAAGCAGCAGCCGCCGCTCAGGGTCATCGCCCCGGGCAAGGTTTACCGCTGCGACTCGGACATCACCCACACCCCGATGTTCCAGCAGGTGGAGGGCATGCTCGTTGACAAGCACATCTCCTTTGCCGATCTCAAAGGGGTGCTGACTGTATCCTTGCAAAAAATTTTCGAGAAGGAGCTGGCCGTCCGTTTCCGGCCGAGTTTTTTCCCGTTTACCGAACCGAGCGCCGAAGTCGACATCGAGTGCGTGATCTGCGGCAGCGAGGGGTGCCGGGTGTGCAAGAGGACCGGTTGGATCGAGATCCTCGGCTCGGGGATGATCGACCCGGAGGTTTTCAAAATGGTCGACTATGATCCGGAAGTCTACAGCGGATTCGCGTTTGGCATGGGAGTCGAGCGGATCACCATGCTCAAATACGGCATCGACGATCTCCGGCTCTTCTATGAAAACGACCTGCGTTTTCTGTCTCAGTTTTGATTCGTTCCGGAGCATACCATGAAATTCACCTATAACTGGTTACAGAACTACGTCGACCTGGATCGATTAACTCCGGAAAAACTTGCCGACGAACTGACCATGGTCGGTCTGGAGGTCGACTCCATCAGTCATCTATACGAGAAGCTGAGCACTTTGAAAACAGGCAGAGTGCTGGCTGTCCAGCCGCATCCGAATGCTGACAAGCTGACCCTGTGCCGGGTCTCGATCGGCGACCAGACATTGCAGATCGTCTGCGGCGCAGCGAACGTCCGCGAAGGGCTCTGTGTGGTTGTGGCGCTGCCCGGCACGACCCTGCCCGGTGGTTTCAAGATCAAAAAGGCCAAGGTCCGGGGCGTCGAATCCCAGGGCATGCTCTGCTCAGAGAGAGAACTCGGGCTCAGTGACGATCACACCGGCATCATGGAACTGGCTGCTGATGTGGAGGCCGGGCAGGTCTTCATCGACGCATACGGTCTCCGCGACACCCAGATCGAAGTGGACCTTACACCAAACCGGCCCGACTGCGCGTCGGTGATCGGCATTGCCCGTGAAGTCGCAGCAATCCTCGGAAAACGCATCAAAGTTCCGTTCAGGGGCGCGGTGCTCAGGGAAACGAGCACATCGTTTGCGGTGGAAGTGGAAAATCCCGAGTTATGTCCGCGCTACGCGGCCCGCCTGATCACCGACGTCAAAATCGGACCAAGTCCGCCGTGGCTCAGAAAACGGCTGCTCGCCGTCGGCCAGCGCCCGATCAACAACATTGTCGACGTGACCAACTTCGTGATGCTCGAATTCGGCCAGCCGCTGCATGCCTTCGATTTCGACAACCTGGCCGACAGAAAGATCGTCGTGCGGACACCCAGGCCTGATGAAACGACCTTCACGACGCTCGACAAAGTTGAACGCAAGCTCGATGACGACATGCTGATGATCTGCGATGGAAAAGAACCGGTTGCGGTCGGCGGTGTAATGGGCGGGCTCTACAGCGAGGTAACCGCAAAAACCACCAGGGTACTGCTCGAAAGCGCCTACTTCGACCCGGTGTCGATCAGAAAGACGGCCAGAACCCTGAACTTGTCGACCGATGCGTCCTACCGGTTCGAGCGCGGCGTCGACCCGGATGGAACTATCGACGCGATGGAGCGCGCCGTCACGCTGATGTGTGAGGTCTCGGGTGGCGCCGCCGAAGCGGGCGGCATCGACATCAAGGTCGGCCATCGGCCGTTGACCCTGCAGCTGCGTGCGTCGCGCACATCCGAAATGCTGGGGGTGGAGTTCACCCCGGAACGGCTCAAGGAGCTGCTCGAGTCCATCGAGATCGTTTGCGATGTCAGAGACGACGACACGCTTGACGTGCACGTTCCCAGCTTTCGGGTCGATCTTGAGCGCGAGGCCGACCTCTTCGAGGAGATTTCACGCCTCTATGGCTTCAACAATATCCCGGTAACCCTTCCGGACGTCTCCATCAGCTATCCCCAGCAGGATCAGCAGCGACTCAAGCGGGTGAGCGCCGTAACCATCATGACCGGTGCCGGTTTCAGCGAGGCGATCAACTACAGTTTCGTCTCCAGCCGTTACGACGACATCCTGAAGCTGGTCGAAAACGACTGGCGCCGCAGCCATGTGCGGCTACTCAACCCGCTCACCGAAGATCAGGACGTGATGCGCACCAGCCTGTTACCGGGGCTGCTTGAAAACGTCAGGCGAAACCTCAATTTTCAACAGACATCCTGCCGGCTGTTTGAGGTCGGCAAAATTTTCATCGATAATCAGGGGGCACCGCTGCCGGACGAACCGATGCGCATCGCCGGCGTTCTCACCGGCAATCGTCACGGAGATCATGCGCCACTGTATTTCAAACAGCAAGACGTGGATATCCACGATGCCGTCGGTGCCGTGGAGACCCTGCTCAGGGAAATGCGGATACTGGGTGATCGGATCCGGATCACGGTTGCGGACACCGGCTTGACCGAACCGTTCTGCGAAACAGACTGCGCGCTTGCGGTGTTTCACGACGACAAGCAGATCGGCAGCATCGGAAAACTGAAAGGCGGGATTCTGCTCGAACTCGGGATCAAGCGGACGGTGTACTATTTCGATCTCGATTTTTCAGCACTCGCCGCCATCGAGCCGACCCCGAAACACTTCACCCGGCTCCCCGTCTACCCATCGGTCAAGCGCGATATAGCTCTGGTCGTGCCGGCCGCCATCGCTTCCGGCGATCTCGTCAAAACCGTTTTGGCCTCGGGAGAAAAACTCGTTGAACAGTGCGAGCTGTTTGACATCTATCAAGGCGAGAAAATCGCCCAGGGAAGCAAAAGCGTGGCGCTCGGCATCACCTATCGGTCCGACAGCAGAACCCTTACCGAAAAACACGTTGAGAAGGCCCATGCCAAGGTGGTGAAACTGCTTGCCGACACCTACGGCGGGGCCCTTCGTGAGGAATAAAGGCATGAAAAAGCATAACCTAACCCGCAAGGAACTGGCCGAGGCCGTATCCGATAAACTCGGCTACCCGCTGAGCACCTGCTCCGACATGGTCGACAGCTTTTTTGACACGCTCAAATCGTCAATGCTTGACGGAACCTCGGTCAAGCTAGTACACTTTGGAACCTTCTCCGTACGCGACAAGAGTCCCCGAAAAGGGCGCAATCCCAGGACCGGAGAGACCATAACCATTCAAGAACGGCAGATCGTAAGCTTCAGGCCGAGCAAGAATCTCAGGGCAAAGGTCAACGAGTAACGAGCAGCAGCCCGCCATCTGCCGGAGCCATGTGGTTGTCACGATGACCAGCGAAATTCCGGATAAGCTCTATTTCAAAATCGGCGAAGTAAGCAAACTGGCAGATGTAGCGCCCCATGTCCTCAGGTACTGGGAGAGCGAATTCCCGGCGATCAGGCCGAAACGGGCAGGCTCGAAACAGCGGCTTTACCGGCGCAAGGATGTCGAGCTGATCCTCACGATAAAAAATCTGCTTCACCTGCAGGGTTACACGATCGCCGGCGCCAAGAAACTGATCCGCGCCGCTGAAGACATCGACAGCCTCAAGGTCGAGAAGGAAAAGGGCTGGAACCACTCGTCCCGCCTCGGTACAATCAAGGGCGAACTGCTGGAAATCCGAGAATTGCTAACGAAAAAGGATACATAGGAAATCCCAAACGACGCTCAACGGAGGATTGACACCACTACCAACAAGTGGTAGAAAGACCTTCTACAATAAACGGGATGTAGCGCAGTCTGGTAGCGCACCTGAATGGGGTTCAGGGGGCCGGAGGTTCAAATCCTCTCATCCCGACCAGT
>JAJDNR010000100.1 GCA_022340565.1 Desulfofustis sp. | reverse complement strand
ACAGCCGCGCCGATCTGGTTAGAATTTATGAAAAAAACCTCGGGTTAACTGAAAATTCCTTTCAGCGTGAAGAAAAACAGCATCGCCATGATCGCCCCGGCCGGCAGCGTCACCAGCCAGCTGACGATGATGTTGAAAATGACGCGCAGATCGAGGGCGCCGATGCCTCGCGCCAATCCCACGCCGAGCACCGAACCGACCAGGATATGGGTGGTTGAGACCGGCAAACCGGTGCGGCTGGCGATGACCACCGTGGTCGCCGCCGCCAGCTCCGCGCAGAATCCCCGGGATGGGGTTAACTCGGTAATCTTTCTGCCGACTGTCAGCATTACCCGGTAACCAAGCGTGACCAGGCCGAGGACGATGCCTGCCCCGCCCAGCAGCAGAATCCATACGGGCAGCGCTGACTTCTGCATAACCCCGCCGCCGGAGGCGACGATACTGACAACCGCCGCCAGTGGCCCGATGCCGTTGGCCACGTCATTGGAACCGTGGGCGAAGGCCATCGAGCAGGCGGTGAAAAGCATCATCGGTGCGAAGACCTTCTCGACGCTGGCGAAATGAAAGTAGCGGTCGGCGGCCGGATCGGCTTGGATGCGCCTGATGAATACCCAGGCAGTGCCGGCGGTGATCAGGCCGATGATGATCGCCACGCCGAAACTCTGGGGAACGCTCAAATTGATGTTGAGATGGGTGAGCCCCTTGAACATGGTTACCAGGGAGATCATGAATCCGACCAGAAATACGTATGCGGGGGCGTAACGCTTGGCATTCTGCAGCGGCTGGTCGGTATCAAAGATCAGCTTGCGGGTACTCATCACCAGCAGAAATGAGATGGTGCCGCCCACCACCGGGCTGACGATCCAGCTTCCGACAACGCTGCCGACCTTGTCCCACTTCACCGCTTCTGGTCCTATGCCGACGATCGCGAACCCGATCAAGGCGCCGATGATTGAGTGAGTGGTCGATACCGGCCAGCCCTTCCACGACGCGACCATGAGCCAGAACGCCGCGGCCAGAAGCGAGGCGAGCATGCCGTAGACGAGGATTTCCGGCGAATCGACGATCGCGGTCGGGTCGATAATGCCTTTACGGATGGTGCTGGTGACATGCCCGCCGGCAAGAACCGCCCCTGAGAACTCGAAGATGATGGCGATGCCGATGGCCTGCTTGATGCTCACGGCTCCGGCTCCGACCGAGGTTCCCATCGCGTTGGCAAGATCGTTGGCGCCGATCCCCCAGGTCATATAGAGGCCGAAAATAATGGCGAGGGTTACGAAGGCAGTTCCGTATGCGGCGATGATGTCCATGGTATCCTGTTATTTTGAAAGAAAGAGAAGCAGCCGGTCGCCAATATTTTCAGCCTGGTCGGAAATTGCCCCGATCAGGTGGATGAGCTGATACCAGAAGACCACGTCCACCGGGTCCATGTCCTTTTCACAGCTGAACAGTCGTTTTCTGATCCGGTGCAAAATCCCGTCGATGTTGTGTTCGCTGCGGCGGACACCGGCGATCATCGATTCGACCTGCACCTGTTCCCGACCCCGAAAGCCGACCTGCAGCAGTTCGTCGAGTCGTTCGATCATGTCCTTGGCGGCGACACTGATCTCCATGGTTCCTTCGAGCAGTTCATCGAGAGTGTCCTTGAGCGGGTCCGGGACCTTCATGTCTCTATAAAGCAGTATCTTGGCGATATCTTCAGTGAGGTCTGCCAGCCGGTCCTGATCGCTGATCAGGCTGAGCAGGTCCTTGCGGTCGACCGGCAGGAGCAGGGTGTTCGGCATTTTGAGCCTGAACTGCTGCTTGATATAGTCCGCTTCGGATTCGAACTTCTTGATCTCGTCGGCGAATTCTGAGAGCTGCTCTTTATCCTCGCGATACAATGCGTCGAGCAGTGGAGGCAGGCAGCAGATGCAGGAGAAGATGACCCGCATGTGCTCCTGAACCGGCTTGAATGGCGAGGTTCTGAACAGGCCTGATAAGGGCGTCGTCGATTTGATGTCCATAAATCCCCCGTTCGGATGGTCGGCGGCGGTTAAGGAGTTGTTCCGCATGCAGCGCTGCCAACCCGGTCCGAAATTTGATTAGGAAATGATGAGGATTAGTTAGCAGAAGATGAGGATATAATTCAAGAGGAATATGGCTTTTCAACATATTGATTGGCAAAGGAGAAGGGAAATGAGTTTCTGCGGCGGCCGCCCGGCCGATGGCGTTCAGTGTTATTCGGGCAGGATCAGGCGTGCGGTCAAGATACTCCGGAATGATCGGGTCCGGCTATTTCAGTCGGTTGATCAGCTTCGTCAGCGGTTCGGCAGGGTATATCTGGGCGATCATCTTTTTCTTGATGCGGATGAAATATCCCGGCCCCTTCTGATGCGAGCTGTGGACGATATGATGGGCCTTGATAGCGCCGACATTCTGCCAGACCGCACCGAACGGGTCGAGCGGGGTGTGTCCGACGATAACCGGTGTGGACTTGGGGACACCCAGGGTTTTGCGCAGCGCCTTGATTTCCGGCTTGCCGTAGCCGGAGAGATAATGGGGGCGCTTGATTCTGTTGTTGATCAGTACCCGGGCGATATTCGGATGAAAACGGACATTGATGAGCTGCTCTTTGGTCGTATCCTGCCGCGGCGGGCCGGCGTGCACGCCGACAAACGAACTCGACACGATCAGGTAGGGGAGTCGGTCGTAGAAGTCCTGCATCGCCGTCACGTAGGCATGACCGCGCGCCTGCTCGAGGGCTTTTTTCATCAGGATGCCCTGCGGCACCCCGTTTTTCGACAGCTCCGGGCTGAAATCGTCGTGGTTGCCTCTCAGATAGAACACATTGGCGGGAAATTTCTTTTTCAATACGAAGATCATGTCCATGATCAGCATCGAGCTGTCCATGTTTTCCATCTGATGGAGGTTTTCCGAGTGCACTGCATCACCGAGGATGCAGAGAAACGCGCGGTTGTTCTGCAGCGCTTCGAGCAGACAGTTTTCGGTAATGATCTTCAGCAGGTTGTCAACCTCTCCATGGAGGTCGCCGACCACGACCGGCGACGGTTCGTCGGGTAGTTCGAGCAGTCCGCCCGGCATGCCGTCTTCAGCCGGAGGCCGATACGCTTCCTGGGCGAGGATGTGGTTGACCGATTGGATCAGATCAAGCGCCTGGACCGGCGGCAACAGGCGGATTTTCCCTCCGAATATCCGCCGGACAGCGTGCATCGCGATAACCCGGTTTTCGGTGATCTCTTCCCGTGTGTCGCGGTCTTCGAGGCGGACGATCTTGATCGAATTGCCGGGATCGAGCGGCTTGATGATCAGGTCCCCCTTACGGTTGGTCAGTGAGGCGTGGCGTTTGGCCACATCTTTTTTGAAGCTGAACAGATCGTTGTAGTCCTTGTTGGAACGGCCGAGTATGACCGTTTCGCCGGGGTTGATCCTGGCGAAACCGCGTATATGCCGGTCTGAGCACGATTCCGGTTTGCGTATGGTCCAGCACTTGTGCTGACGCAGATAGCGTTTGCCCGCACCCAGCGGGATTTCCGGGGACAGCCTCAGGTGCATGCGGCCGAGCAGCAGTTCCAGGCTCTTGCCGTCATGGGCGATGCGGGAGGCCGTGGATATGTCCTGAAGCCGATCGGTAACGGTCACCCACGGCAGCTTACCGGTGCGCAGAAGCATCTGTTTCCAGCCGGTCAGTGTTTTCAGGCTCGGCGCCGTGTCGATGCCCGAGACCGCCCACGGGGGCAGGGCTACCTCGCCTTTTTCAATAATCAGCATCGGCGGCTGGGTGAGATCACTGCGGATGTATACGTTGACCCCCGCTCGGTGCAGAAACAGCGCAATGCGGCTGTAAGCGTCGACCTGCCTGACAACCGTGTCGAGGGTGAGGTTGGTGTCCACCGGGAAATACCCCTCGTTCTGCCGCTTCATGCGCCGTTCGAAGATTACCGCCGGATCCGGCAGCAGGAACTCGAAAATGTACTGGTCTCTCCAGTTGGTCGAGAACGGCGAATTGGCTTTCGGGGGGATTCTGATGCGTGGATAGTCAATTTTCATCGCGTCGGTTTCGAGGTCGAGCCATTCCTGATCGAATACCGCCAGGGCTTCCTTGATCCCCTCGTAGGGTATGCCGAGATGAATCTCGCGGGGACGGTAGATCAGGCTCCGGTTCCGCCACCATCCCTTTTGGGTCAGATCCAGGTATCCTTCATTGGGCCAGCCGCGGATCCTGTTGATATAATAGGTTTTGCCAGAGCCCGGGGGGCCTGTTACGATGAGCTGCCTGAATTCCAGGCCGACCGGGATCTGGACGCCGCGGATCAGCTGCACCTCCTTGATCGCCCGCAGTTTTTTGTGCAGGGTGTCTTTCATCGGCGGTCATCGAGAGATCTGTTATTGTCAATGGATAGCAAATCAAGCACTACTATATCATGTTTGATTGCAAAGTCATCACAACCTGCGTTACGCTGCAATACACCAACCGGAACTTGTGGAGATATGGGATATGAAAATCAACTCGGCGATTCACACTACGGTTATCGACACGATGATCGGACCGCTTTCTGTTTCAGGGGATCATGACTGGATTTACACGATCGAATTTGCAGGCCGCAGCCACCCTGCAGAATGCGATGAGGCGGCGTCGCCTGCGGTCAGGAAAGCGGTCGCTCAACTGAGAAACTATTTCAGCGGTACCCTCAGGTCGTTCGAGCTGCCGATCCTGCTGTCGGGTACCGATTTTCAGATGAAGGTGTGGCAGTTCATGCAGACCATCGAGTTCGGGCAGGTAATCACCTACGGCGCCATCGCCAGGCGGCTGGGCAACGTCCGCCTGGCCCGGGCGGTCGGGCAGGCGGCGAACCGCAACCCGATTCCGATTGTCGTCCCCTGCCATCGGGTGGTCGGTGCCAACGGAGCGCTGGTGGGGTATGACGGAGGAATCTGGATCAAGCGCCTGCTGCTTGAACACGAGCGGCGTGTTTCAGGAACGTGAAACGGAAAGAGCGTTAAAGGCGCGCGGCGAGTGATCACGATTTGAAATCGACAGGTGACGAGCAAAGATCGAAAAACAAAAATCGAAAATTGGGAGCCAGGAGTAATCCTGTCCCCGCGCCATGCCTGTCAGTCGAGCGGATTCATCTGCCAGATGCCGCACGGGCAGGTGTCCGCGCAGAACCCGCAGCCGATGCATTTGCCATCATCGGAACGGTACTCGAAACTGATTTCGCCATCAGATTGCAGTTCCTTCCTGGCGATCGCCCCGGTCGGGCAGATCGTCTCGCACAGGTGGCAGTCCCTGCAGGTAGCGCATGACAGGCAGCGGTCCGCCTGTGCGCTTTCGGTCGTTCCCCGGCTGCCCGGGTTGTAGTGGGTTATGGTAAGCGCCTGCTGCGGAATCAGCGGTTTGGCAAAGGGCTTCCATGGTTCCCCTCTGATCTCGGCGAGGATCGCTTCGGCCGCCTGTTTGCCGGCGCCGAGCGCGTCAGTGGCAAGGCCCGGTTTCTCCACGTCGCCGATAGCCAGTACTTTGGCGTCCGAGGTCTTGTGTCCCCGATCGGTCTTGATCCAGTCGGCGCCGCCGACGGTCAGGGTCTGCACCGATTTCGGCAGAAACGGCAGGGACGGAACGTCGCCGATCGATATAAACACCGTCTGCGCCGGAATCAGTTCTCCTTCAGCGGTAATCAGTCCTTCGCCGGTTACTTCCCTGGTCATGAC
>JAJDNR010000095.1 GCA_022340565.1 Desulfofustis sp. | reverse complement strand
CGGTGGATGAACTGGGCGACTACGATCAGTACGGCCGCCTCGGCTTCGGGGTGCGTTTCGGCTTCTGACGCCATCCGCTTGTCCTGATTCATGATGAGCCGGAACCTTCGGGTTCCGGTTTTTATTATCTGACTTCATCTGGAAATTCGTGCTTCCATATCTTTTGAGGCCGTTTCCAGATATGCTCGCTATGGTTCTGGTTGTTGACAACAGGTCAATTTCCTGACACGGTATACCCCTTTTCTTGGTATGGCTTGAATCGGTTAGGAAGGTTTGACCACTCATTGGTCGGCACGGCTGTCAAACCTGGGTGCTCGAATAGACTCCTACCAGTCAATGACAGAGCCTATAGAAACGAGGCGCGGTGTGACGTCATGGAACGTCATGTGTTGATCACCGCCGTCCGGTACCGGACGGCGGTGACCTGAAGAATACCTTGACCAAAAAGCTGGAAAAAAGAGATGGAAATATAATATAAATATTTATAATAAATAGAAAAAATGGTTGTTACGTATACAAACTATCTGTCTTCGGCGAGAGATGCACAGGGATAATCCACGAGTTTTGCTCACTATCAGATTATCTCATTTATTTGTTAGAATAATTTGTTATATTCTCCATTACACCTCCCGACTGCCAAAAAACCACTTTGTTATGTTCAGGTAAAACCGGGTGTTGCCATTGGCATTTGTGCAGACCTTTTTTTGCGTGAGGGAACTGAGGAATGAAAACAAAAGAATATAGAGTATTTGACAATCGTTTAATCTTTAAATGTCCCCAATGTGGAAAAAGAAGAAACTACAACTTCCCCAGTGAAAGACAAAGGACCATAAAATGTGCTGGCTGTGGTGAAAAAACCAGATGCTTGTTTAATCGTCGGCCAGAACTAAGAGAAAGTCAAAGTGGTTTGCTCACACTCAAGACGAGGAGTGGTAGGGAAATAACAGTCATAATGCGTGATAAATCCTCAAGAGGAATCGGGTTTGAAGTTCAGAGTGGTAAAGATTTACGCTCAATTAAAATGGGACAAGAGATATCACTCACCTGCTCCTGGAATCCCAGAATGAT
The DNA here is from genome assembly GCA_022340565.1 of Desulfofustis sp. Classification (GTDB taxonomy): domain Bacteria; phylum Desulfobacterota; class Desulfobulbia; order Desulfobulbales; family Desulfocapsaceae; genus JABDQA01. The sequence goes on along the minus strand of JAJDNR010000095.1, from coordinate 6,956 downwards.
CCCCCAAAAAAGATTTCAAGTTCAAAACATCAAGGGGTTTCGGGTCGGAGTAATGGCAAAGCGGTAGATCGTCAAAACTATTCACTTTTATATTCAATCTCCACGAATATCTGAATTATAGATTCCTCCTGCATTTCCACATTTTCCTCAACGAATGTACTGTTGCGCCGAATGGTAAATAAACAGAATGGTAATTTGTTATATTTTGTCAGGCCAGCCCATGGGAGTCTCAAATGAAATTCAATATTTTTCAAGTAGATGCTTTTGCAGAAAAAGTTTTTGAAGGAAATCCTGCTGCAGTGGTTCCGCTGGAAGAATGGGTCAGTGATGAGGTTCTTCAAAAGATAGCTGAAGAAAATAACCTTTCAGAAACTGCCTTTTTTGCTCCTGAGAGCCAGGGCTTCAAGTTGCGTTGGTTTACCCCTGCGGCAGAGGTAGATCTTTGTGGCCATGCCACCTTGGCGGCTGCTCATGTCCTTTATGAAAAATTGGGTTATTCAGGTCCGGAAATAGTGTTCAGTACGAGAAGCGGCAATTTGATTGTAAAGAAAGATGGAAAAGGCCTGAGTATGGATTTCCCAGCTTCGATGCCGGAAGTGATCCAGCCACCAGATGCCTTGATAGCAGGCCTTGGCCGGGAGCCCCAAAAAGTATTGGCGGCCTTTGATTATATTGCCGTATTTGATAGCGAAGATGAGATTGAAAGTTTACATCCTGATTTCTCCAAATGGTTAGGCCTTGACCTTCGGGGAGTAGTAACAACGGCACCTGGAAATGAGGTGGATTTTGTAAGCAGGTGTTTCTTTCCCAAACTGCGAGTAAATGAAGACCCGGTGACGGGCTCGTCTCATTGCGAATTGGCGCCTTACTGGGGGAAGAGACTTGGACTGAAGAATCTGAGAGCAAAACAATTATCCAAGCGAACTGGACTGGTTGAATGTGCATTGGTCGAGGACCGGGTGATCCTCTCAGGCACTGCAGTAAGTTATATGCAGGGTCAAATTATCATCTGATCTAACCATAGGCTGGTCCTCACAAAGTGGCGCCCAGAACTCGTAGAGACGAACTTGAATTACAAAACAGGCTGCACCTGGCAACCTTCACTTTACCAACGGCGACAATGTAAAGATTTTTCCTATCTACAGAGCAGTAAGGTCTCTTCGTGGGCAAAGCGGCCTTCTCGTCTAAATTTCTCATCCGCACAGAGAAGGCATGGTTGCCTGAACTATAGAGAGCCGATTTTACAATTTTCTGACAGCAAGAAGACTAGTCAACCGAGCTTTCGCCGCCTCGCTGCGTTTGGCGTTTGCCTCTGATGCGATAGGGGCTTCGTATTACCCTACACACCGTAGGGCATGTTGTAGGGCAAAATAAAAAAGGACTTGACCATTGCTGGCCAAGTCCTTGATGTTTCTGGTAGCGGGGGGAGGATTTGAACCTCCGACCTTCGGGTTATGAGCCCGACGAGCTACCGAACTGCTCCACCCCGCGTTGCGGACTGTCAATATAGCATGAGGCCGGAGAAAGTCAATCGGTTTTATGCATAGCGGCAGCGTTCAGGGCGCCCATTCGGGTGCGGTGCGAGCGAGGAGCCGGCGGAGCAGGCCGGCAGCGCTGCGAACAGGCACCGCAGCGAGCCGCACAGCCAGATGGGAGATTGGACTGGAAACGCTCTCTAGCTCACGGGACTTTTTTTGAGGCGGTAACCAGCGGCTGCAGTCTGGCGTACAGAGATTCGGGAATGCGTACGAGTTTGCCTTCGCGGGTGACGGTGGCGTGGATGGTGTAGCCCTTTACCAGCAGGGTCGGCTTCAGCCGGCCGGGATCAAGCCGGGTTACCCGGTAGGTGAACCGGCAGGTATACCTGGTCAGCTCGGCGATCGAGGCCTCCAGGGTCAGCAGGTCGTCGTAGAAGGCGGGCGCCTTGAAACGGGTGAAACATTCGGTAACCGGCATGATCAGGCCCTGCTGCTCGATGTCCCGGTAGGAACAGACCCGGGCCCGCATCAGTTCGGTTCGGGCTATTTCGAACAGCCTCAGGAAATTGGCGTTGTAGACCACGCCGCCGGCATCGGTATCGCCGTAGAGCACTCGGTACGTGCAGGAAAAAGCCGACGGGGTGCTGCCGGTCATGATCAGCCTTCCTTTTCGAGCAGGCGGTTGATCAGGCGATGACCGACAACTCTGGCGGGGGCTGGGTTTTTTTCGAGGAGGTGCTCAGCGAAGCTACAGTCCTTGCCCTGGCCGGCGTCGCGGGAATCATAAAGCAGCGCCGGGACCGGTTCGGCAGTATGGGTCCTGATCGACAGCGGGGTGAAGTGGTCCATGGTGACCACCACCCGGAACGCTTCACCGCGGGCATGCAGCGCCTCGGTGATCGTACCGACGATTCTCCGGTCGAAATCCTCGATGGCCTGGATCTTGTGATCGAGCCGTCCCTGATGCCCGGCCTCGTCGGGTGCCTCGAGATGAACGAACACGAAGTCTTGGCGTGCAAGCGCATCGAGCGCTGCCTGGGCCTTGCCTGCATAGTTGGTGTCGATATAGCCGGTGGCGCCTTCGACCTGGGCGATATTCAGCCCGGTGCAGACACCGAGTCCGTTGAGCAGGTCCACCGCCGAGATCATCGTTCCGGTGATCCCGAAGCGCTGATTCAGCGATGGCATTGCCGGCATCTTGCCGCTTCCCCACGGCCAGATGCAGGTAGCCGGGTTGCGGCCGTTGGCGATCCGCCTGCGGTTGACCGGGTGCTCGGCAAGCACCTGCTGGGCGGTGAGCATCAACTCGCGCCAGTCGGGGTGGCGGAGGTAGGCCTGGTACGGGCCGGACACATCATTGCCGATATAGTCGTGGGGGGGAACCGTGGCCATGTCCGAAATCGGGTCCTGAACGAGGAGCAGGTGCCGGTAGCTGATGCCTTTATGGAAATGGAACCAATCGTTGCCGCACTGCTGCTGAACGGCGCCGATCAGTTCGGCGGCTTCTTCGCTGGTGATATGGCCTGCGGAAAAGTCCACCATCCTGGTCAGTACCGGTTCATGCACGATGGTCACCAGGTTGCAGCGGAATGCCGTTTCCCGGCCGGCGATCGGTATGCCCATGCTGGCAGCTTCGAGCGGCGCGCGACCGGTGTAGTACTGGGCGGGATCGTATCCCAGCAGGGACATATTGGCGATATCGCTGCCCGGATGAAAGCCATCGGGAACGGTGGTGACTTCGAATATCTGCGCCGTTCGGCTCAGTGCGTCCATGACCGGGGTTGCGGCGGCCTGGAGCGGCGTCCTGTTGCCGAGTTCGACGAGCGGATGGTCGCCCATGCCGTCGCCGACCAGAATCAGATATTTCATAACGATTTCAGCTGAAGAGACGATCAGTCTTCGTTGATCAGCACACGGATCCTGACGGTCGGCTCGGTGCAGAAATCGAGCCCGTCGATTTCCGCAACCGCCTTCTGAACCGCCCCTTCCGAAGCCATGTGGACGCGCAGCACGACGTGAACCGGCTGTCCCGGTTTCTGGCCTTTCTGGATGACCGAGCGGATCGATATGTTGTGGTTGCCGAGGATGCCGGAAATCTTCGACAGGACCCCCGGTTCATCGAGCACGGTGACCCTGAAGTAATACGGGCAGGTCAACTCCCCCATCGGGGTGATCTTCGGTTCGGTGAAATGCTCGGGCAGCCAGGATAATGACGGGACGCGGTTGACCGAGGAGGCGATGATGTTTCTGGAGATGTCGACGACATCGGCGGCCACCGCGCTGCCGGTCGGCATCATGCCGGCGCCGTGTCCGTAAAGCAGGACATCGTCGACGATGTCGCCGGTGAACTGGATGGCGTTGAACGATCCGTTGATGTTGGCGAGCATCGAATTAACCGGAACCATGGTCGGGTGCACCCGGGCCTCGACATGGCTGCCGTGGTTTCTGCTGATCGCCAGCAGCTTGATGCGGTAACCGAATTCCTTTGCGAAATCGATGTCGATCGGCTTGATGCTGCTGATGCCCTCCACCGAGATATCTTTGAGCTGAACATGCTGGCCGTAGGCGATGGTCATCAGGATCGCCAGTTTGTGAGCGGTATCGATGCCTTCGATGTCGTAGGTCGGGTCAGCCTCGGCGAAGCCTTTCTGCTGGGCGTCCTTGAGCACTTCGTCAAACGGTGTGCCGTGTTCGGTCATCATCGTCAGGATATAATTGGCGGTGCCGTTCATGATGCCGCGAATCACCTCGATGCGATTTGCGACAAGCCCTTCCTTGAGTGCCTTGATGACCGGAATGCCGCCGCCGACGCTGGCCTCGAAGCCGACCTCGACGTTGTTGGCGACGGCGGCCTCGAAAATCTCCCTGCCGTGGGTGGACAGCAGCGCCTTGTTGGCGGTGATGACGTGCTTGCCGCGTTTTATCGCTTCAAGTATGAAGGATTTGGCAGGTTCGATGCCGCCGATCAGTTCGACCACGATATCGATCTCAGGATCGTTGAAGAGGTCGTGAGCGTCTTTTGACAGGTGCACGCCGGCGAATTCGGGGGGGAGTTCGGTGACGCCGATGTCGGCGACCCGGGTGAGCTCGATGGGAAGGCCGACTTTTTTGAGCAGTCCATCGCGCTGTGAGTAAAGCGCATGTGCGAGACCGCGGCCGACCGTGCCGAAACCGATTAATCCGACGCAGATTCTGTCCATGAGAGTGGTGTCAGGTTGAGATTAACGGCGATAATCGCAAACAAACGCATTGCCGGATACTATAGCCGAGTGGTCACGGAAAAGTACCCATTATCAGGATGAAAGTCAAAATGTATGCCAAGATATTTTGCTGGCCCGCCCTGGCCATATAGGCTATAATCTCCGATCACTCGTTTGTGGACAGATCATGCGGATCGCCCGGTATCGCGTCATGGGCGATGCTCGAGGCAGTTCCCGTGATTTGAGGCTAATTCTAGAAAGAGGAGAGACCCATGAGCATGAATATTCTGGCATTCGGTCCGAACGGAAGCGGCAAGGGAACCCAGGGCGCAATCGTCAAGGACAAGTTCCATATTCCGCACGTCGAGTCCGGTGCGATCTTCAGGGAGCACATCGGCGGCGGCACCGAACTCGGCAAGAAGGCCAAGGAGTATATCGAGCGCGGTGACCTGGTGCCCGACGACATCACCATTCCGATGATGATCGAGCGGCTCCAGAAAGATGACTGCAAAGACGGCTGGGTGCTCGACGGCTTTCCGCGCTCCAAGGCGCAGGCCGTTACTCTCGCCGAGAATCTCAAGGCAGCCGGAATCGAGCTCGACTACGTGATCGAGATCGTCCTCGATCGCCAGATCGCCAAAGAGCGCATCATGGGGCGCCGCCTTTGCGTGAACGACAACAATCATCCCAATCACATCGCCTTTGACGCGATCAAGCCGGTGGAAAAGGACGGCAAGCTGGTCTGCCGTGTCTGCGGCGGCGACCTCAAAACCAGGGCCGACGACCAGGATGAGGACGCCATCGACAAGCGCCACAATATCTATTACGACACCGAGACGGGAACCATGGCCGCGGTCAATTACTTCAAGGAGGCCGGCGGCCCGAAAGTGATTTCCGTCGACGGTTCGAAGTCGATCAAAGAGGTTACGCAGGCGATCATGGCCGGTCTCGATTGATTGCTTTGCACAGAATCTGTCTTATCATGGGGTGTGTTCCTGGGGAGCATACCCCTTTTGCGTTTTCATCACGTTTTCGATACACTTGAGGGGAGGCCGCCGCTGCGGACCCGGTGCTATAAACCCTCGATGAGCCGGCTCAGACCTGCACCAGGCGCCTTCCGATCCTTGCGATCAGGGTGTGAATAAAGGATGGCACGGCCGCCCCGGATAACGGTTCGGCCCTTTTTATTATGGAAGAACAGCACAGCGCAGCAAAGAAAGGCAAGGTTTACCTGGTGGGAGCCGGTCCCGGCGACCCCGGCCTGATTACCGTGCGGGGCAGATACCTGCTCGAGAAGGCAGAGGTGGTCGTCTACGATTACCTGGCCAGCAGGAGACTGCTCAGATATGTGCCGGCCGAGGCCACATTCGTGTACGCCGGAAAGCGAGGCGGCGGACAGCATACCCATACCCAGGACGAGATCAACCAGATGCTGGTCGATTTCGCGCTGCAGGGGAAAACGGTCATACGCCTCAAGGGCGGCGACCCGTTCATCTTCGGTCGGGGCGGTGAAGAGCTCGAAACCCTGGCCAGACACAACATCGATTTCGAGGTCGTGCCCGGCGTCACTTCGGCGACGGCGGCCGCCACCTATGCCGGTATTCCGATCACCCACCGGGAATACACGGCTACCGTTGCCTTCCTGACCGGCCACGAAGACCCCACCAAGGAATCATCGAAGATCGACTGGGCGAAGATCGCCACCGGTATCGGCACCATCGTCGTGTATATGGGCATCAAGAATCTGCCGAACATCGTCAAGAATCTCATGGATCACGGCCGTTCGCCCGAAACCCCGGTTGCGGTGGTGCGCTGGGCGTCTACCCCGGAGCAGCAGTCGGTGGTCGGAACCCTGGCGACCATCGCCGATATCGTCGCCGAGGCCGGTATCAAGCCCCCCGCATTGATCGTGATCGGCGAGGTGGTCAATCTGCGCGATACCATCGACTGGTTCGAGAAGCGCAAGCTTTTCGGGCGGCGGATCATCGTCACCAGGACCAGGGACCAGGCCAGTGAACTGGTGGCCGCCCTGGAGGAGAATGGTGCGAGCTGTTACGAGTGTTCCACGATCAATATCGAACCGGTCGACGATTACTCGATCCTCGACGAGGCGCTCGAGCGGATCGATGAGTACCATTGGATCCTGTTCACTTCGCTGAACGGGGTAAAATACTTCTTCAAGCGGCTCTACGACAAAGGCCTCGATGCCCGCGATCTGAAAGGCCCCGATATTGCGACGGTGGGCAAGAGCACCGCCGATGAGCTGCACAGGTACGGA
>JAJDNR010000213.1 GCA_022340565.1 Desulfofustis sp. | reverse complement strand
CGGGCCTTCATCGGCGAATCGGTGAGCTGCCTGTACCAGCCGCTCTATGTCGAAAACGGCGTGATTCACGACGGGGTTCTGGACCGGGAGATCGGAAGCCTGGATGCGGTGGGGCCATTGCTGCACGACCCGGAACTGCTGATGGGCTTCGATCGCAGCTGGCAGCCCGGGTACCTGGCGATGGTTTGTCCGCGCTGCGGCGATGCGATGCAGGGCGAGCCGGACAGCCTGGTCGTCCACTGTTTCAACTGCGACAGCTGCTGGAAAGAATCACAGGGGAGCTTCCGGGAAGTCGGCTACCGAGCGGTCGACGGCGGGACGCGGTCGGTCCACCTGCCGTTCTGGCGCCTGCGGGTTGCGGCCGAGGGCATCGGCATGAAGAGTTTCGGCGACCTGCTGACGGTGGCCAACCAGCCGGTGGTGGTCAGGAGCGAGCATCGGGATAGGGAGCTGGAGTTCTGGGTACCGGCCCTGAAGATCAGGCCGAAGGTGTTTCTCACCCTGGCCCGGAGCGCCACGCTGTCCCAGCTCAGATTTCCGGAAGGCGACCGGGAACTGCCCACAAATCTGCAGCCGGTGACTTTGCCGGAGCGGGAGGCGTTCCAGGCAATCAAGCCGCTCTTTGCAGATCTCGCGGTGAACAAGAGAGACGTGATGCCGATGCTGCCGGATCTTTCATTCACCCTGCAGGAGAGCACCCTGACCTTCCTGCCCTTTACCGACACCGGCCACGACTACGTGCAGACCCATTCAGGGCTGTCGGTTGCGTCTTCGGTGGTCCGGTTTGGGAGAAAACTGTAGCGAGGCTGGGGGTCAGATCTTGAATTATCACATTTTCTTAAAAAATGTGATAATTCAAGATCTGACCCCCTGTTTTACCCGGTGTAGTTCCAGTTCGAGAACCTGAACTGGTATTTCTTCTGGGTAACAAGCCGGATGCAGGTGTCCACTGCTTCGGCGTCGTAGATGATGCCGCGGCCTTTGCTGATCTCATGCATGGCGACATTCATGCCCAGGGCCGGACGGTAGGGGCGGTGCGAGCTGATCGCCTCGACCACGTCGGCGACCGCGATGATTCGCGCCTCGATGAGGATGTCGGAGCCCTTCAGCCCGTTGGGGTAGCCGGACCCGTCGAGCCGTTCGTGATGCTGCAGGATGGTCTTGGCGATCGGCCACGGAAACTTGATGCCGCGCAGGATCTCGAAACCGACTTCCGGGTGGGTCTTGATGATGCCGAATTCGTGGTCGGTCAGCTTCCCGGGCTTGCTGAGGATATCTGCGGGCACACTGTTTTTGCCGATGTCGTGGATGGACGCGGCGAGCCGGATCCCGTCGACGGTCTTGCGGGGGAGCCGCATCTCGGTGGCGATCGCCCGGGCCAGATCGGATACGCGCTGCTGGTGCCCGGCGGTGTAGGGGTCTTTTTTCTCGACGGTCAGCGCGATCGCCTGGATCGTGCCGCCGAGCGCCCGGCGCAGGGTTTTGAGGGTTTCCTGCAGCTCCTCCTCGGAACGCTTGATCTCGGTGATGTCGCTGAAGTTCCAGACCCTGCCGACAATCCTGTCGTTGATAATCTGCGGCAGCGACACCCGTTTGAAGATCCTGCCGTCCTTGAATTCGACGTGATCGTGCACCTCGTCGCCCGGACTTTTGTAGATCTGCCCGATTTTCCTGATGAACTCTTCGGGGCCGCTTACCAGATTCATGAAGTGCATCAGGATCTGGTTGTCATCCAGCGAGCGCATGCGCTCCTTGGAGAGGTCGCAGAGCGCCTGAAATCTGCTGTTGTAGTTGATGATCCGGCCGTTGAAGTCGACGACGACGATACAGTCTGCAGTGGATTCCAGGGTCGCCTTGAGAATGGACGAGGTCCTGACGTACTGTTCCTTGGTCTTTCTGAGGGCGGACGTCTCCCGTTCAAGCTGTTCGATTCGCCTGACGAGGTCGCCGTAGGATGGCTTTTCAGAAACGCTGCCGGTGTCGGTAGCGTGCTCGAGCATGGTCATATAGTGAATTCTACCACAGACGGTATCAGATAAGAAGAAGAACCGTCTCCTGTTCAGTCGATGTCGTACAGGTATCTGATTTCTATTTACATAATCCGGGCTTGATGCGGCTCCGGCTCTTCCGGCACTGCTGAGGAAACAGCCCCCATGGATACCCGGATCCCGCCAATACAAGATCCAGCAACATAAGGCCAATTCATTCCATCAGGCCGTGTTGCTCGCTGCGCTGCCTGCTTACCGCGCTCCCAGGCTGCTTGGCCGGCTCCTCGCTGGCGCTGTGTTGAAATGGCCCCTTGAGCGTATGTCTCTTTTTATACTATCATTTTTTCGAGTGATTATACTTAAATAAGCGATACCGCTATTCACAAAACCGTATTTCGGAGTTATAAGTGATCAGGCGAAGACGGGATGACGGTCCGGTTTGCCGGCAGATTAATCAATTCACATGCATAACCAGCATCTGACATATATGGATCTGGCCTTGGAAGAGGCTGAGCGGGCGCTCGCGGTAGGCGAGTTTCCGGTGGGCTGCGTGCTGGTCCACCAGGGCAGGGTTGTTGCTGCCGGCGCCCGCGAGAACAGCGGGCCGGACGGAAACGAGTTCGATCACGCCGAGATCGTGGCCATGCGGCGGCTGCTGGAAACCGCGCCGTCGCTCGATTTCGGCGAGGTCGTCGTGTACTCGACCCTGGAGCCCTGTCTGATGTGCTATTCCACGCTGATACTCAACGGTTTTAGAACCATCGTTTACGGTTATGAGGATGTGATGGGAGGGGGCAGCAGACTGGAACTATCGCGGCTTCCGTCACTCTATGCGGCGATGGAGGTGCGGGTAATCCCCGGAGTCCGGCGCGAGGCATGCCTGCAGCTCTTTCAGAGGTTTTTCAGAGACGAGCAGAACGAGTACTGGAGGGATTCGCCGCTGTCACGTTATACCCTCGAACAGAACTAACATGGCCATGCCCGCTGTCTCCGGCGATTTACGATGACTGCTCCCCAGACCGTCGGCTTCACACCCGGCGAACGCAACGTGTTCCTGCATATTTTGACCGGCTGCAACCTGTCCTGCAGCCACTGCTACATCAATCCGGCCGAGCACGGCTCGGCGATGCTGAGCAGGCAGCAGATGGCGGCGTGGATCCGGCTGTTCAGCGATCCCGCCAGGAAATCCAACCTCATCTTTCTCGGCGGGGAACCGACCCTGCACCCCGATCTGGTGTCCGGGATCGAGGTCGCAAAACAGTGCGGCTACGCGGTCACCGTCGATACCAACGGCTATCTGTTCCATGATTTTCTGGACCGGGTCGACCCGGAGTCGCTCGACTACCTCAGCTTCAGCCTGGACGGGCCGGACCCGCAGGTCAACGACCCCATCCGCGGCCACGGGGTGTTCGAGGTCTGTACTGCCAACCTGAGAAGAGCCGCGGCCAGGGGGATCAGCACCTCGCTGATCTACACGGTGAGCAGCAGAAATATCGATCACCTGGCGCGGATGCCGGAGCTGGTCCGGGATCTGGGGGTCAAGCGGTTCTTCATCCAGGTGATCGGCCTGCGCGGCAAATCGGCGGGCGGCGGCGAAAAAGCATCACCGCTGCAGGTGGATCCGCAAACCTGGCTGCGCATCGTGCCGGAGGTGGCCCGAACGGTTGCCGAAACGGGGGTCACGGTCATCTATCCGAAGGTATTTCTGGACCGCGGCGAGCCATTCGAGTGCGCCGGCAACGTCGCCGAGAACTTCTTCATCTTTCCCAACGGCCGGGTGTACCAGTGCCCGCTCTGCGAGGACTACCCGATTCACTCCTACGAGATCCGCGACAATGAGCTGGTAAAGGTGGAGGGGCTCAGCGAGGACCGCTTCTTCAAACTGAACATCGCCGAGGGCTGCGTGATGAACAAGTTGCTGCAGCCCGACACCATCACCTACGACAGCTCCGGCAGGCCCCGCCACCGGGTCTCATGCTGCCTTCTGAAACAGCGGCTGGGGTGAGAGAGGGGGGGGGTAAGGAATTAAAGGAATTACGGGGACAGGATACTTAATTTGAACTGCAATTAAGTATCCTGTCCCCGTAATTCTGTCCGTAATTCCGTAATTCCCCCGTAATTCGGGAAATAGATCTGTCTACACCTATCGCTCGTCGGTTTCTGGTTTGTCGCTCTCCTCACCCTGTTTCTTCTTGCCAAAGATTCTGGTCAGAAAAATACCTGCCT
>JAJDNR010000063.1 GCA_022340565.1 Desulfofustis sp. | reverse complement strand
CCGCCGCCGGGAAACACGATCTGGGAGCAGTCGCGCTGGATCGCCCGCGACCAGTCGCTGAGGAACTTCCTGCTCAACGAGCCGCGCGGTGGCGTTTTCCGCCATTTCAACCTTCTCGTTCCCGCCAAGAATCCCAAGGCCCGGATGGGCTGGATCATCATGGAACCGGAGCACACCCCGCCGATGTCCGGGTCCAATTCGATCTGCGTCGCGACCGTACTGCTGGAAACCGGGATCATCGACATGGTGGAGCCGCTCACCAGCATGATCCTCGAAGCGCCGGGAGGGCTGATCGAGGTTACCGCGCAGTGCCGGAGCGGCAAGGTCAGATCGGTGTCGATCAGAAACGTCGCCTCGTTTGTCGACAAGCGTGACCGGCACATCGAGGTGGCGGGAATCGGAACACTGACGGTGGATACCGCCTACGGGGGGGACAGTTTCGTGATCGTCAGCCGAGATCAACTCGGTTTCGAACTGGTTCCGGACGAAGCGAGGGATATCGCCGAAATCGGCATTAAAATCACCAACGCGGCTAACCAGCAGCTGGGGTTTCACCATCCTGAAAACCCCGATTGGAGCCATATCTCCTTCTGCCAGATCACCGCGCCGCTGGAAGAAAAAGGGGGCGTGCTCAGCGGCCGCAACACGGTGGCGATTCAGCCCGGCAAACTTGACCGCTGCCCCACCGGGACCGGCTGCTCCGCCCGCATGGCCCTGCTCTGCGAACAGGGGCGCCTGTCCGTGGGTGATCGCTACGTGGCGGAATCGATCATCGGCTCGCGCTTCGACTGCCGGATCGATGCGCTGACCACGGTGGGGGGCAGGAGGGCCATTCACCCGGTCATCTCCGGGCAGGCATGGATCACCGGCACCTACCAGTACTGCCTCGATCCCACCGATCCCTGGCCGCAGGGTTACCGGCTTGCCGATACCTGGCCGAAATTCTAGCTCCCCAGGCTGCGCCGTTTATTGGTATGGAACTGATCAACGCGGAACAAATCAGACGCCACCTGGACTGGCGGCAAACCATCGACGCCCTCGAACGGATGTTTGCGGCACCGTGCACTGCGCCGCCGCGGCACCATCACACCATCACCCTGGACGGCCGGGAGGATGCGACCATGCTGCTGATGCCAGCCTGGGCAGCGGACCGCTATGTCGGTGTCAAAGTGGCCAACGTATACCCGGACAACCCGTCCAGGGGTCTGCCGGCCATCCATGGTTCCTACCTGCTGATGAACGGGACGACAGGCGAGCCCCTGGCGCTTCTCGACGGAGGGGAACTGACCGCCAGGAGAACGGTGTGCGCCTCGGCCCTGGCGGCACGATACCTGAGCAGGGCTGAATCCAGGAAACTGCTCATCGTCGGCAGCGGCCGGCTGTCGCTTTTCATCGGCCTGGCCCATCGGGCGGTACGGCCCATAGAATCGATTTCGGTCTGGGGAAGGAACCGCGAGCATGCCGAAGCGGTCGCCCGGAGCTATCGACAGGCCGGGTTTGAAGCGGCCGCTGCCGCAGACCTCGAGTCGGCCAGCGGCGACGCCGACATCATCAGCTGCGTGACCATGTCGACCCAGCCGCTGGTTCTCGGCAGATGGCTGAAACCGGGCGCCCACCTCGACCTGATCGGCGGCTTCAGGCCGCACATGAGGGAAGTTGACAGCGACGCGGTGGCACGCTCAACGATTTTTGCAGATACCCGGGAAGGGGTGCTTGGCGAGGCGGGTGATCTGCTGATCCCGATCGCGGAAGGGCGCATCAACGCTGCAAGCATCGCCGCCGAACTCCGGGACTTGGCGTCATCCGCGCATCCGGGCAGAACCGGCACATCCGAGATCACGCTGTTCAAATCCGTCGGTACGGCGATCGAGGACCTGGCGGCAGCCATTCTCTGTTATGAACGCTGCATCAATCCAACCTGATCAGAGGGGACGGAAGGGAGAGAGGCCATGAGCGAAGGCGGCATGTCCCTGGTAAAAAACCTGTTTTCCACGGTACGCCGGGGCTTCATTGATTTCGTGCTGGTTCACGCCGTCTACACGGCGCTGGGCCTTATCCTGTTCGCTCCGCTGATGGGAGCGCTGGGACAGCTGATGATCAACATCACCTCGGAGCCGGTCCTCGCCGACACCGATATCCTCTTCTTTCTGCTCAGCCCCTATGGCATGGCGGCGATGCTGCTCTTCGCGGCGCTGCTGATAACCATCATGGTTTTCGAGATCAGCTCGATGATGTTTATCTACGGGGCCCTCCAGGCTGGACAATCGGTCGGGCTCATCGGGGCCTTCAGATTTACCGCGGCCCGGGCCGGGAAGGTCTTCCGGTTCGCCCTCCGCTTCACCATCCGGATCGCACTGATCGTGCTCCCGTTTCTGGCCGCTGCCGGTATCGTCGGCTGGCTGAGCCTGAGCGATTACGACATCAACTATTACCTGAGCGCCCAGCCGCCGATCTTCTGGGTGGCCGGATCGGTGATCGCGCTGATCCTGCTGGGCATGACCTGGGTTCTGATCACCAGACTCCTCGACTGGGCGCTCGCCCTGCCCCTGGTCCTCTTCCGTGACGTCGCTCCCGCCCGCTCCTTTTCGGCCAGCAGATCACTGGCGGGCAGGAAAAAGAAACGGACGGCTGTTGCGCTGATGTTCTGGGTCGTTGGAGTTTTCATCATATCGCTGGCGGTGTTCGCGGTCATCGAGCTGCTCACCTATTTCACCCTGCCGCGGTTCTACGATTCCCTGAACCTTTTGATCGTTGCCGTCGGAGTTCTGGTACTGGCATGGTCGGTCGCCAATTTCATCGTAACCACCGCTTTCGGGGCGAGCTTCAGCGGTATCCTGATCGAACTGCTCGCCGTTTTCGATGGCCCGATCGATCCGGGCCGGTTTTACGGCGCGGCACCGGCCGGCAAACCGGTGATCACCACGCCGAGGCTGCTGGCGCTGGCCGCTGTCGGCATCATCGGCGCCGTCGCCGTCGGACTGTCGATGCTCAACAACATTCAGGCAGAAGACGACCTGATCATCGTCGCCCACCGCGGCGCCGCCGGCAAAGCGCCGGAAAACACCATGGCATCGGTGCATCAGGCGATCGAGGATAAAGCCGACTGGGTGGAGATCGACGTCCAGGAGAGCCGCGACGGCCAGGTCGTGGTCATCCACGACAGCGACTTCATGAAGCTTGCCAGAACCGATCTGAAAGTCTGGGAGGGAACGCTCGAACAGATCCAGAATATCGATATCGGCAGCTGGTTCTCACCCGAGTTCAGCGACCAGCGGGTACCGCTCCTGGCCGATGTGCTGAACGCCGCCAAGAACAGAGCCAAGGTCGTCATCGAACTCAAATATTACGGTCATGACCAACGCCTTGAAGAGCGGGTCGTCGAAATCGTCGAACGGACCGGCATGGTCGACGAAACGGCAATCATGTCCCTGAAGTACGAGGGCATCCAGAAAATCAGGCGGCTGCGGCCGGACTGGACCGTCGGCCTGCTGACCGCTCAGGCGCTGGGCAGCATGAGCACTATCGATGCCGATTTTCTGGCCGTCAATATGGCAATGGCCCAGCCGGCCTTCATCCGCACCAATCAGCAGGCCGGAAAGAGGGTGCTGGTGTGGACGGTCAATGACAAGATGGCCATGTTCAGCATGATGTCACGGGGGGTCGACGGCATCATCACCGATGAACCCGCCCTGGCCCGCCGGGTTATCGCCGAGCGGGCCGGATTGAGTTCTCTGGAACGCCTGCTGATCCAGGCAGCCGTGCTGCTCGGCAAAAAACTCCCCCACAAAACCTATCGGGACA